>CAZGBQ010000131.1:0-10899 GCA_964524045.1 uncultured Acidobacteriaceae bacterium | reverse complement strand
CCTTGAACGCGCTGCCGCGCAACCTGGCGGTGACCGTCAGCGAAGCCATCAAGGCGAACAAGTTTGGGTCCGGCGGAGAAAGCCCAGCGCCAGCCCCGGAAGCGGCCCAGTAAGTTTATTTTTTAGATTTGAGAGGAGAAGAAAGAGTCATGGCGAAAGTCGATACGATCCTGGATGAAATCAAGGGGCTGACGTTGCTCGAAGCGTCAGATCTCGTGAAGAAGATGGAGGAAACCTTCGGCGTCTCCGCGGCTGCGGCCACGGTAGTTGCAGCGGGCGGCGGTGGTGGCGCGGCAGCAGGCGCGGCCCCGGCCGAGGAAAAAACGGAGTTCACCGTCGTGCTCGCGGAAGTGGGCGGCAACAAGATCAACGTCATCAAGGCGGTCCGCGAAGTCACCAGCCTGGGCCTCAAGGAAGCCAAGGACCTGGTCGATGGCGCGCCCAAGACCGTCAAGGAAGGCGTGAACAAGGACGAAGCCGCGGCGATCAAGAAGAAGTTCGAAGAAGCGGGCGCCAAGGTGGAGATAAAGTAGTTTCGTCCGAAAGAGTTTCCGGACCGGCGCGGCTTTTCGGGCGAGGGGCGGCGCCAGAGGGCATTACCTACGCACGTTGAGGCTTGGCATTCTTACAACTCTATGCGTTCCGCCTGGAACGCCTGCAGCCGTGTGCGCGCGGACTTCGGGCAAGTCTTGCTGCGCGGCGGCTCTGTTTTGTCTTGCGGTACTCCTGCACGTTGCCCGAAAGGGATGAGGTAGATCACGCATGCCGACTAGCAATCAACACCTGCGGGAACATCAACGCCTGGATTTCGCGAAAATCCAGGGGTCGATCCAGATTCCCAATCTGATTGAAGTTCAGATGAAGTCCTATCAGCGCTTCTTGCAGATGGATCTGCTGCCGAGCGAGCGCGAGGACGGCGGACTTCAATCGGTGTTCACGTCCGTGTTTCCCATCAAAGATTTCCGCGAAATGTCGCAACTGGAATTCGTGGACTATTCCATCGGCAACTGGGAGTGCAAGTGCGGCAATTTGAAGGGCCTGCATCACTTGCGCGCCACTTGCCGCAATTGCGGCGCTTCGGTGGTCACCAATCCGTATCAGACCGGCGACGTGATTTGCCACAAGTGCGGCACGTTCAATAAAAACACGCCGACGTTTTGCAACAAGTGCGGCGATCCGGTGGCCATGCAGCTGAAGTATGACGTAAACGAGTGCCAGGAGCGCGGCATGACGTATTCCGCGCCCCTGCGTGTCACCATCCGCCTGACCATTTACGACAAGGATCCGGATTCTGGCGCGAAGACTATTCGCGACATCAAAGAGCAGGAAGTCTTCTACGGCGATATCCCGCTGATGACCGAGAACGGCACGTTCGTCATCAACGGCACCGAGCGCGTGATCGTCTCGCAGTTGCACCGTTCGCCGGGAGTGTTTTTCGAGAACGCCAACAACCGCACCTACTTCCTCGGAAAAATCATTCCCTACCGCGGCTCGTGGGTCGAGTTCGAGTACGACACCAAGAACATTCTCTATGTGCGCATTGACCGCAAGCGGAAATTCCTCGGCTCCATCTTTCTGCGCGCGCTGGGAATGAAGTCCAACGAAGAAATTCTGCGCACCTTTTATCAGGTGGAGCGCATCTCGCTGCGCGACAAGGAGCTTTACTGGAACGTTTCGCCGGGCATCGTGGACCGCAAGCTGGCCCACGAAATCCGCAATCCGAAATCCGACGAAGTCATTGTTGGTGCGCACAAGCGCATCACCGAAAATCTGTTCAAGGAGTTGATCAAGGCCAGGATTTCGCAGGTTCGCGCGTCGCTCACGGACCTCGAGGGCGCGTACAGCGTCGCGGATGTAGTCAACCGCCAGACGGGCGAAGTGCTGCTCGAAGCCAATAAGCCGCTGACCGCGGAACTCTGGCAAGCGTTCGCCGAATCCGAAATCACCGAAGTCGACGTGTTTTTCCCTGAACGCGACGACATCGGCCTGGTGCTTTCGCGCACCTTGGACAAGGACGCGATTCGTTCCTCCAAGGAAGCGCTCATCGAAATCTATCGCAAGCTGCGTCCCGGCGATCCGCCGACGCTCGAAACGGCCACCAATCTTTTCCGCGGGATGTTCTTCGATCCGCGCAAGTACGATTTCAGCCGCGTTGGCCGCCTGAAATTCAACATCAAGATGGGTCTGGACACGCCCCTCGACAATCGCACTTTGGACGCTCCCGATTTCGTCGCGGCTATCAAGTATCTCTTCAAGCTGCGCAAGAACATCGGCCTGGTCGACGACATCGATCATCTCGGCAACCGCCGCGTCCGAGCCGTCGGCGAGTTGCTCGAAAACCAGTTCCGCATCGGCCTGGTGCGCATGGAGCGCGCCATCAAAGAAAAGATGAGCGTATACCAGGAAATGTCCACAGCCATGCCGCACGACCTGGTGAATGCCAAGCCGGTCATGGCCGCGATTCGCGAGTTTTTCGGCTCGTCGCAGCTCAGCCAGTTCATGGACCAGACCAATCCGCTCAGCGAAATCACGCACAAGCGGCGCCTCTCGGCTCTGGGGCCGGGCGGCCTCTCGCGCGAGCGCGCGGGATTCGAGGTCCGCGACGTGCACCCGACGCACTACGGCCGCATCTGCCCGATTGAAACGCCCGAAGGTCCGAATATCGGACTCATCAGCTCGCTTAGTTGCTTTGCGCGCATCAACGACTACGGCTTCATCGAATCGCCGTACCGCAAAGTCAAGAACGGCCGCATCAGCGACTACGTGCACATCGTCAATGCCGGCGACAGCGAATTCAAAGCCGGCGAAATCGTCGAGCGCGACAAAGTTGAAGAACTGAACGAAGAGTTGAAACGCCGCAAGGTGGTCTACGAACCATACTGTTTCTATCTCTCCGCTTGGGAAGAAGACAAGTATGTGATCGCCCAGGCCAACGTTTCTCTCGACGAAAAGCAGCGCATCACCACCGAACTCGTCAACTGCCGCCAGGCCGGCAACTTCGTGCTCAAGCAGCGCGAAGAAGTGGACTACGTGGACGTTTCGCCGAAGCAGCTCGTCTCCGTGGCCGCCAGCTTGATTCCATTCCTCGAGAACGACGACGCCAACCGCGCGCTGATGGGCTCGAACATGCAGCGCCAGGCGGTTCCGCTCATCAAGGGCGAAGCGCCGCTGGTCGGCACGGGCATGGAGCGTGTCACCGCGCGCGATTCGGGCGCGGTGGTGCTCTGCAAGCGCGACGGCATCGTCGACCAGGTGGACTCCGAGCGCATCATCGTGCGTGTCGAGTCTGATCACTCCGGCGTCCTGAGCCGCGAAGTCGGAGCGGACATCTACCAGCTCATCAAATTCAAGCGTTCCAACCAGAACACCTGCATCAACCAGAAGCCGCTGGTTCGTGTGGGCGACCGCGTCAAGAAAAGCCAGGTTCTTGCCGACGGCCCGTGCACGGACCGCGGCGAACTGGCCCTGGGCCGCAACGTCCTCGTGGCCTTCTTGCCCTGGCGCGGCTACAACTTCGAAGATGCCATCCTGGTCAGCGAAAAACTGGTGAAGGACGATTACTACACTTCGATCCACATCGAGGAGTATGAAATCGAAGCGCGCGACACCAAGCTCGGCCCCGAAGAAGTCACGCGCGACATTCCCAACATCGGCGAATCGTTCCTCCGCAATCTCGACGAAAGCGGCGTCATCCGCATCGGCGCGGTCATTAAGCCCGGCGACATTCTCGTCGGCAAGGTCACGCCGAAGGGCGAAACGACGCTCACGCCCGAAGAAAAGCTGCTGCGCGCCATCTTTGGCGAAAAGGCCGGAGATGTGCGCGACGCTTCGCTCTATTGCCCGCCGGGCATCGAGGGCACCATCGTGGACGTCAAGATCTTCACCCGCAAGGGCGGAGAAAAGGACGAGCGTCACAAGGCCATCGAAGCTACGCAGGTCTTCAAGCTGGAGAAGAATCTGGCGGACGAAATCCGCATCCTCACCGACGAGCGCCTTAAGCGCCTGACCGGTTTGCTGGGTGGCAAGATTTTGCAGGCCGACTTGCACGACGAGAAGACCAACAAGCGCCTGTTGAACAAGGGCGCCGAGCTGACGCGCGAAATTATCGAGAAAATCTCCACGCGCAACCTTAAGCGCCTGAAGCTCAACGAAAAGGACCCGCTCCTCATCGAGAAGATCGAAGAAATCGAGGAGATGACCTCGCGCCAGATCGACGTGCTCCGCAAGATCACCGAAGAGCGCAAGGAAAAGCTCAAGAAGGGCGACGAACTGCCGCCGGGCGTGATCAAGCTGGTGAAAGTCTACATCGCCATGAAGCGCAAGCTGTCCATCGGCGACAAGATGGCCGGCCGCCACGGCAACAAGGGCGTGATTGCGCGCATCGTGCCGCAGGAAGACATGCCCTACTTGCCAGATGGCAATCCGGTCGAAATCGTTCTCAACCCGCTCGGCGTTCCTTCGCGTATGAACGTCGGCCAGATTCTTGAGACGCACCTCGGCTGGGCTTCCAAGGAGCTGGGCAACAGCCTGAAGCGCCTGTTCAGCAAGGAAGTCAGGGCCGAAGCCTTGCGCCGCTGGTTCAGGGAAGTTTTCGGCGAGACAGCGATTTGGAAATCCATTGCGAAGCTCGAAGACGATGAGTTGATCGAATATGCCGAAGGCTTCCGCGAGGGAATTCCCTTCGCCACGCCGGTCTTTGACGGCGCGCGCGAACCGGAGATCCGCCACTTGCTGGAAGTCGCGGGCCTGCCGAGCCTCGGCAAAATCAACCTGTTTGATGGCATGACTGGCGACCAGTTCGACCAGCCGGTCACCGTCGGCTACATCTACATGCTCAAGCTTTCGCACCTGGTTGACGACAAGATTCACGCGCGTTCCATCGGGCCGTATTCGCTCATTACCCAGCAGCCCCTCGGAGGCAAGGCGCAGTTTGGCGGCCAGCGCTTCGGCGAAATGGAAGTCTGGGCGCTCGAAGCCTACGGTGCTGCGCACATCCTGCAGGAGCTGCTCACGGCGAAGTCCGATGACGTTTACGGCCGCGCGAAGATTTACGAAGCCATCGTCAAGGGCGAGCCGGGCATCGAGCCGGGCGTGCCGGAGTCGTTCAACGTGCTCGTCCGCGAATTGCAGTCGCTCTGTCTGGACGTGGAGTTGATGAAGCGGCAGAAACCGCCGGTAGAAAAGGCCGCCGACTGATTCTTCTTGTAGGGGCGCAACATGTTGCGCCCCTGCTTGGCGAGATTGCTGATTTTAGGTTCTTGGTTTTTTGGGTTCTCAGCCGGTTGGATGTTCCAGAAAACATTCGGCCGCGGCCTCGGCGAAATCCGGGGAGGAGGAAACAACCTTGTATCGCAGCAGCCCGTATGATCGCGCCAGCCTGATTGCAGATTTTGATTCCATCCGCATCAGCCTGGCGAGTCCGGAAAAAATCCGCTCCTGGTCGCACGGCGAAGTCACCAAGCCGGAGACCATCAACTACCGCACGTTCAAGCCCGAACGCGACGGCCTGTTTTGCGCCAAGATTTTCGGCCCCGTCACGGACTGGGAATGCCTGTGCGGCAAGTACAAGCGGATGAAGCACCGCGGCGTAATCTGCGACAAGTGCGGCGTAGAAGTCACGCTCAGCAAAGTCCGGCGCGAGCGTCTCGGCCACATCGAACTGGCTTCGCCCTGCTCGCACGTGTGGTTCTTCAAAGGCTTGCCGAGCCGCATCGGCTACCTGCTGGACATTTCCATGCGTGATCTTGAGCGCATCCTCTACTTTGAGGCCTTTGTCGTCGTGGATCCCGGCGAAGTTGCTGTGCTTCGGGAACGTGAAGTGTTGCCCGAAGAAAAGTACCGCGAGTTGCAAAAGGAATACCCGGGGCAATTCACCGCAAAAATGGGCGCGGAGGCCATCAAGGAACTGTTGCGCCGCGTGGAAGTCGACAAGCTTGCCGATGAGCTCCGCGAGAAGATGAAGGCCGATCCTTCACTTCAGAAGCGCATCAAGTACGCCAAGCGCCTGAAAGTGCTCGAAGCCTTCCGCAAGAGTGGCAACAAGCCGGAGTGGATGATTCTCGACGTGATTCCCGTGCTTCCGCCGGAGTTGCGCCCGCTGGTTCCCCTGGACGGCGGCCGCTTCGCCACTTCCGACCTCAACGATCTCTACCGCCGCGTGATTAACCGGAACAACCGGTTGAAGAAGCTCATGGAGCTGCACGCGCCGGACGTCATCGTGCGTAACGAGAAGCGCATGTTGCAGGAAGCGGTCGACGCGCTCTTCGACAACGGCCGCCGAGGCCGTGTATTGCGCGGCACGAACAACCGCCCGCTCAAATCTCTGTCCGACACGCTCAAGGGCAAGCAGGGGCGCTTCCGCCAGAACCTGCTCGGTAAGCGCGTGGACTACTCCGGCCGTTCCGTCATCGTCGTCGGCCCCGAGCTGAAGCTGAACCAGTGCGGTCTGCCCAAGAAGATGGCGCTCGAACTCTTCAAGCCCTTCATCTATCACAAGCTGGAGGCTCAGGGGCATTGCACCACCATCAAGCAAGCCAAGGAAATGGTCGAGCAGCAAGATTCCGTCGTTTGGGACATCCTCGAAGACGTCATCCGCGAGCATCCCGTTCTGCTCAACCGCGCTCCGACTCTGCACCGCCTCGGCATCCAGGCCTTCGAGCCAACGCTCGTCGAAGGCAAGGCCATTCGTATTCACCCGCTCGTCTGCACCGCGTTCAACGCGGACTTTGACGGCGACCAGATGGCCGTGCACATTCCGCTTTCGCCCGAATCACAGGTCGAAGCGTCCGTGCTCATGCTCAGCTCGCGCAACATTCTTTCTCCCGCGCACGGTTTGCCTCTGGCTGTTCCGTCGCAGGACATGGTTCTTGGCATCTACTACTTGACTAAGAACAAGCCCGGCGCCAAGGGTGAAGGCCGCGTCTTCGGTTCGACCGACGACGTAGTCCTCGCGCTCGAAGCCGGCGAAGTCGAGCTGCTCACGCCGATCCGCCTGCGCTACACGGGCGAAGTCATCGACCTGACTACCGCTTACGACAACCAGGACGTCACGCACACCGAGCCGGTGAAGATGGAGCGCCAGTTCATCCAGACCACCGTCGGCCGCGTGATTTTCAACTCGCACTTGCCGGAAAAATTTCCCTACGTGAACGGGTTGCTCAAGAAAAAGGGCGTTCAGCAGCTTGTCTACTACGCTTACTTGCGTTTTGGCCTCGCGGACACCGTCGTCCTGCTGGATCATCTCAAGGCGCTTGGCTTTACTTACGCTACCCGGTCGGGCATGTCCATCGGCATCGATGACATGTTCATCCCCGGCGACAAATACAAACTCGTTGAGAACGCCGAAAAGGAAGGCGTCAAAGTTCAGCAGCAATATTTGGACGGGGCCATCACCAACGGCGAACGCTACAACAAGGTCATTGCTATCTGGGGCGATGTCACCGAAAAAGTCGCCGACGAAATGTTCAAAGCCCTTGAAGGGCAGGACAAGGAAGGCAACATCAACCCGGTCTACGTCATGGCCGACTCCGGCGCGCGCGGTTCGAAACAGCAAATCCGCCAGCTTTCCGGTATGCGCGGCTTGATGGCCAAGCCCTCCGGCGAAGTCATCGAGACGCCCATCACCTCCAACTTCCGCGAGGGCCTCACGGTGCTGGAATACTTCATCTCCACCCACGGCGCGCGCAAAGGCCTTGCCGACACGGCGCTCAAAACCGCCGACTCCGGCTACCTGACCCGCCGTCTCGTGGACGTCGCCCAGGACGTCATCATCAACGAACTCGACTGCGGCACCAACGACGGCATTTACGTCGAGCCCATCATCGAAGCCGGCGTGGAAGTTGAACCTCTCCGCGATCGCGTCGTTGGCCGCGTTTCTCTCGACAAAATCAAGGATTTCGAGGGCAACGTGATCGTCGACGTGAACCAGGAAATCAACGAAGAGCTGGCCAACGCCATCCAGGCCGCGGGTATCGACCGCGTGCGCATTCGCTCGGTGCTAACTTGCGAATCGCGGCGCGGTGTCTGCGCCCTCTGCTATGGCCGCAACCTCGCCACTGGCCGCATGGTGGAATTGGGCGAAGCCGTGGGCGTCATCGCCGCGCAATCCATCGGCGAACCCGGCACGCAGCTCACCATGCGCACGTTCCACATCGGCGGAACCGCGACGCGCGTTTCCGAGCGTTCCACGCTCGAAGCGCGCAACAACGGCATCGTCAAGTTCGTGGACTTGAAGCACGTGGAAGGCCGCGGCGGCACGCTCATCGCTATGAACCGCTCCGGCTTGATCGCCATCCTTGATGAAAAGGGGCGTGAGAAAGAGCGCTACCACGTTGTTTACGGCGCGCGCCTTCGCGTTCAGGAGGGCGAACACGTCACCCATGGCCAGATTCTTGCCGAGTGGGATCCGTTCACCTTCTCGATCCTGACCGAGACCGCGGGCTCCGCGAAGTTCGACGATCTGCGTCCCGGCCTGACCATCGAAGAGCAGGTGGACGACGTCACCGGCCTTTCGCAGCTCGTGGTCACGCTGCCGCCGGGCGATGAAAAGCATCAGCCGGCTATTGTCATCCGCGACTCTTCCGGCAAAGTCCGCAAGAAGTACCTCATGCCGTCCCGCGCCCACTTGATGGTCCAGGATGGCGATGAGGTCCAGGCGGGCGACGTGCTTGCGAAGATCCCGCGCGAAACCACCAAGACCAAAGACATTACCGGAGGTCTCCCGCGTGTTGTCGAGCTCTTTGAGACGCGCAAGCCGAAGGACCCCGCGGTCATCAGTGAAATCGACGGCGCAGTGCGCTACGGCGAAATCGCCAAAGGCATGCGCAAAATCTACGTCGAAAGCGAGGATGGCAAGACCACCAAGGAATACTCCATCCCCCGCGGCGTGCACATCAACGTTCAGGAAGGCGACCACGTCAAGGCTGGCGAAGCGCTCATCGACGGCCCGCTCAATCTGCACGACCTGCTGGCCGTTCTTGGCGAGAAGTTCACGCAAGCCTACTTGGTCAACGCCATCCAGGAGGTCTACCGCCTCCAGGGCGTGAACATCAACGACAAGCACATCGAAACCATCTCGCGCCAGATGATGCGCTGGGTCAAGGTCGAAGATGTCGGCGACACCAATTTCCTCCTCGAAGAGCAGGTGGACAAGTTCCGCTTCCGCGAGGAAAACGACGAAGCCATCAAGCGCGGCGGTCGTCCCGCTACCGGGCGTCCGCTGTTGCTCGGTATCACCAAAGCGTCGCTTTCGACCGACTCCTTCATCTCCGCCGCTAGCTTCCAGGAGACCACGCGCGTGCTCACCGAAGCCGCTGTCGCCGGCAAAGTGGACTACCTGCGCGGCCTCAAGGAAAACGTCATCATGGGCCGCCTCATTCCCGCCGGTACGGGTCTCGAGCATTACCGCAACATTCAGTTGTTGACGGAAATGCCCGCTCCATCTCCAGTCGAGGAAATCCCAGAAGCGGCCGAGCTCACCGCCGAAGAAGCTGCCGCGCTTGACTTCCTCCAGAAAGACACCGAGGCCGACGCGGCAACAGAGAGTTAAGCTTCTCCTTGCGCGTGGGCCAAGTTGTCTGGCGATTGAATAACGCGGGGCCCCGATCCGATGGTCGGGGCCCCGTTTCTATTTAAGACACAAGTACAGGTATCTGCCAGGAACCCTCCTTTCTCACACTCGTTGCTCAGGTCCGTAGAGGTTCTAGAATGGGAAGAACCTTTTTTTTCGGCGGGGATGACTAACGCAAGGCCGCGCCGTCTCTCGAATGGCTGACAAACCACAAAACGAGCAGCGCCCCGCAAGCGGTCCAACGCCCGCTGAAAACCGCCGCCTTGCCCTTAGCTCGCATTTTGAGCGCTTCGAAAAGCGCCAGGCTGAGCTTTGGCGGCTCACGTTTCTGATCCTCATACTCCTGGTCTTCGCCTATGCCTGGATGTCCTGGGGTTCGATTCGCAGCTTCACGCACCGGCTGGAAGCCTTGCCCATCGGCCTGGTCGTGATGGTGGCGCTCTTCGGCGTCTATGTATGGAAGAAGACGGCAGAAATCTCCGAGCTACGCGGACTTATGCGCGGCCTCGAAGAGCGCGACACGCAACCGCCTAGCGAAAAGCAGATGGACCAGCTCTTCGAGATTGTTTCCCGCTCGGCACAAGGTTACCGCGACCTCATCGATTCTTTCGACGACATTCTGATGGCCGTCACGACGGACGGCAAAATCCGCGCCGTCAACCGGAGTTTCTCCGATCTTGTCGAGACCCCGTTCCAGGAGATTATTGGCAGACCGCTCGCCGAATTTATCCAGGCCGGCACCGAGCAGGAAGAAGAACTCTTGAGCCGGATGCTGCCCCGCTTCATGGAGCGCCGTCACTGGACCGGCGTCGTGCAAGTGCGCCTGAAGAACCGCGTGTCGCCGTTTTATTTCGATTGCGTCGCGCATGCCATGATGCGCGGCGACGCCATCAACGGCATCACCGTTCTTGCTCGCGACGTTTCCGCCCTTCGCAGGAACGAAACGCGCTTTACCGAACTCTTTCAGACGCTTCAGGAAGGCATTTACATCACCACGCCCGACGGCAACATCCTGGACGTCAATCCTGCCCTGGTGCGCATGCTGGGCTACAACTCCAAGGAAGAATTGCTGCAAAGGAAAGTGCCCGAAATCCTTCTGGACCCCGCGGAACGCAAGACCTTGATGGAGCAAATCGACCGCGAGCCGATGATCCAGGGCCGCGAGATCACCCTTCAGCGCAAGGACGGCACGTCCATTGTCTGCTTGAATACCGCGGCTGCGGTTCGCGACAAAGCCGGCAAAGTCGTGCGCTATCAGGGCGCGCTCATGGATATTACCGAGCGCCGCGAAATCGAGCGCCGCCTCCGCCAGCAGCAGGAATTTGCCCGCC
>CAZGBQ010000130.1:8270-10913 GCA_964524045.1 uncultured Acidobacteriaceae bacterium | reverse complement strand
AGCTCTTTCTCTGCCTGCCGTTGTTGCAGCGTGTCGATGCAGCTCAACGCTTCCTCCCAGGTTGGGTCGCTGGCCTCCTCGAACAAAATCTCGAACAGCAAGCGCCGGTCGCGGGCTTCGAGGACTCCAGCCACTTCCGTTGCTTGCACTGGTTGGCCCGAAAGACTGGCGATAACCAGAGCTGCAAAAATCTTCTCTGTCTCAAGCCCCCGATACAAGCGTGCATCCTGCAGGCGCTGGGCAAGTTCCTGGCGGAACCCGGCTTCCGCCAGCATGCGAATCAACCGCCGCTCAACGGGCTTGGCCGCTCTCGCGACGAGTTCTGGCTGGAGCTTCAGCTCACTCCGGCGCTCGGCAGCAGCTTTGCTGAGGGCGGCGCGAAGCACTGGCTCCTCGAGCCGGAGCTGTTGCGCGATTCGTGTGGCCCATTCGGAGCGTAAAATGCGATCCGGAATTTTCTGCACGTACGGTAACAGGAAATTAACGGCCCGGCTTTTGGCTTCGCCGGTGCTCAAATCCATCTGACGGGCACGCGCGATCAAGTAATCCACGTACGATGGCGCTTCGTTCAAGAGTTTTTCGTAGGCTTCCGCTCCGCGCTCGCGGATGAACAGGTCGGGGTCCGCTTTCTTGTCATCGACCGGCGGCAGAGCAAGAACGCGCACTTCGAAATCCTGTTCCAGCAAAAGAGACAGCGAGCGTTCTGTGGCAGACTGTCCAGCCGTATCGGGATCGTAATTCACGACCACGCGCTTGGTGAAGCGCCCGAGCAATTTGATTTGCTGCTCCGCGAGGCTCGTTCCGCAACTCGCCACCACGTTGTTGATTCCCGCCCGCGCCACAGCGATGGCATCCATATAGCCCTCGACCAAGATCACAAAATCCTTGCGGCGAATCCCTTCTTTCGCACGGTCCAGGTGATACAGCACGTTGCTTTTGGAATAGATGGGCGATTCCGGTGAATTGAGATACTTGGGCTGGTCGTCCCCCAGAGCGCGGCAGCCGAAGGCTACGATCTTGCCCGATTCGTTCGAAATGGGAAAGGTGATGCGCCGGCGGAAGCGATCGAAAAGTTTGCCGCCCTGATCGCGCGAAATCAGGCCCGACTCGACGAGCAGCTTCTCGGGATACTTTGCTTTCAGATGCCGCAGCAACAGGTCGCCGCCGCTGGGCGCGTAGCCGACGCCGAAGCGCGAGATGGCATCTTTGTCCAGGCCGCGGTCCTCGAGATAGGCCCGCGCCGCCTTGCCTTCCAGCGTGCCTTCGAGTTGCCTCACGAAAAACGTTTGCGCCTCCCGATGCGTTTCCACCAACGTTGCGCGCTGCTGATTCTCTTTTCTCTCTGCGGAAGTGCGCTCTTTAGGCCGTGGAATCGAAATCCCGCATTTCTCGGCGACAATTCTCATCGCTTCGGGGAATTCGCACTTCTCCATATCCATCACGAAGTTGTACACGTCGCCGCCTTTGCCGCATCCGAAGCAATAAAAAATTTGCTTAATAGGAGAAACGGTGAACGACGGAGTTTTTTCCTGATGGAATGGACAGAGCCCGCTGAAATCCTTGCCAGTCCTCTTCAGACGCACATACTCGCCGACCACGCGAACAATGTCGGCTTGCTGTTTTACACGCTCCGCAACTGAGCCTGCTTCCGCCATCTCTTCGATCTAGAGCCTCTCAGTGCTTGGTGTATTCATTCTTGTAAACCATCCCACCCTTCATCACAAACTTCACGCGCTCGAGAGCCGTGACGTCTTTCGTAGGGTCGCCTTCGACGGCGATCATGTCGGCCCATTTGCCGGACTCAAGCGTGCCCACCTGCTTGCTCCAGCCGAGCAAGTCGGCGGCGTTGATCGTCGCCGTCTGAATCGCCGCCAGCGGCGCCATCCCCAGTTTCACATAAACGTGAAACTCGCCGGCGTTCAAGCCGTGCGGATAGACCGCGGCATCTGTCCCAAACGCCACTTTAACGCCGGCGGCGAATGCTTTCTTCGCGTTTTGTTGGGCGGCCGCGGCAACCATGCGCATTTTCTGCTTAGAAAATTCCGGCACATCGCTTCGCTCCAGATTCTGTTGCATGTATTCCGTAAGGAAGAGCGTTGGCACAAGGTACGTCCCATTTTTCTTCAGCGTCGCGATGGCCGCATCGTCCATCAAGTGCCCGTGCTCGATCGAGTCTACGCCGGCTTCGGAGGCCCAGCGCACGCCTTCAGCGCCGTGAGCGTGCGCAGCTACTTTCCGGCCAAGACGGTGCGCATCCGCCACGATGGCCTTCATTTCTTCGAGCGTGTATTGCGAGGCATTTGGGTCATCGCCCTTCGAAAGCACGCCCCCGGTGGCGCAAATCTTGATAACGTCCGCGCCGTACTTGATGACTTCGCGGACTTTGTGTTGCACGCCTTCAATACCGTCGGCCACACCGTCACCTTGAAAATGAAATGCAGGAGGTAATAGATTTTCGTCGCAGTGACCGCCGGTAATTCCGAGCGCAGGCCCGGACGCGGCCATGCGCGGACCGATCACGTCGCCATCATTGATGGCATCCCGCAAAGCGATGTCCGCGTAATCTTTTGCGCCGACGTTTCTCACCGTGGTGAAGCCGGCCTCAAGTGTCCGGCGCGCATTTCGCGCGCCGTGCAAAGCTTC
>CAZGBQ010000130.1:6375-8170 GCA_964524045.1 uncultured Acidobacteriaceae bacterium | reverse complement strand
AGGGGGTGCGCATCCAGAAACTCGCCAATGCCTTTGCGCAGCGCTCCTGTTCCATGGCCGTGGACTACACGCACCCGCGGCTTGTTCGCTAAAGCGGCATCATCCAGGAATTTGTCCAGGCGATTTGTGGCTTCTTCCACGGTCATGCCGATCACGTTGATCTCGTCGGAGCCGAAAGACTCGCTGGACTGCGGACGCACGGTAATGCGCGAAGGCGGAACCCTGCCTGCATCCTGCGCGCCGGCGTTCTCCACGCTGGTGATTTCGTCCAGCGCCACTTTCATGCGTAGAGGGCCCGCTTCAATCTCCGCAGAAGAGCCATCCAGACGTCGAAAAATTACTGGCCTGCTAAATCCGCGAACGCGAATCTTCGCGCCCGTTTGCAGAAGGTCCGCATTCACCGGCCCGGCTGCGCCGGAATGAACCCCAAGGTCAGCTTGAGAATCGGAGAGCGTTTGTACAACCGCGGCGTTCAGCTCTTCGCGGGCCTCGCCGCGAGCATCTTGCATTTTCCTCCGTGCGGTTTTCTCCAGTTGCGCGCGCAATTCGCGCTCTTTCACCGCTTCGACGACTCGCGCGACATCCTCGTCGAATCGTTTCTGCATCTCCGCGAACTGCGCTTCCAGTTCCTTGATGCGCTTCTGCTGGCGTTCCACCCATTCCGTGCGCAGTTTCTTACGTTCCTCTTCGAGCGCGCGGCGCTCAACGCTCATTTGCTGTTGCACGCGATCCAGCTCGTCGCGGCTGTGATGCAAATAGGCGATAAGGTCGGCAGCCTCGCGCGCCTCCGGTGTCAACAAGGCGCGGGCGCGCTCGATGATCTGTTTTGCAAGTCCCAAGCGCTGCGCGATGGAAATGCCGCTGGAACCGCCCGGCAAGCCGACCATGAGGCGATAGGTGGGCCGCAAATTCACGTCGTCAAATTCAACAGCGGCATTGACGACGCCCGGAGTCGTCGAGGCGTAGGTCTTAAGCCGGTCGTGATGCGTAGTCGCGAGCACAATGCAATTCCTGGCGCGAAATTCGTCGAGCAGGG
The DNA here is from genome assembly GCA_964524045.1 of uncultured Acidobacteriaceae bacterium. Taxonomy (GTDB): domain Bacteria; phylum Acidobacteriota; class Terriglobia; order Acidiferrales; family UBA7541; genus Acidiferrum. The sequence goes on along the minus strand of CAZGBQ010000130.1, from coordinate 7,134 downwards.
CCACGGCCAGCGCCGCGCCTTCTTCAGGGGCCGTCCCGGTTCCCATTTCGTCCACGAGCGCGAGCGATTTGGGCGTCGCCGCATCGAGCATACCTTTCAAATTCAGCATGTGCGCGGAAAACGTGGAAAGATCCGCAGCAATCGACTGTTCGTCGCCGATGTCTACGAGCACTCGGTCGAAGATGGGCAAAACCGCGCGTTGCGCTGCCACAGGAATGCCCGATTGCGCCGCGAGCGCCGCCATGCCAACTGTTTTCAAGGCCACTGTCTTGCCGCCGGTGTTCGGGCCACTGATGACCAGGACGCGCTCTTCTCCACTGAGCGCGAGGGTCATGGGGACAATTGCACGATTTTCCTTCCGCAGCTTGTCTTCGAGCACTGGATGGCGCGCAGCTTCCAGGCGCAGTTCATCGACGCTCGAAAACTCCGGAGTTGCTGCATCGAAGTCGCGGGCAAATCGCGCGCGCGCGAAAACTGCATCTAATTCGGCAATCGTTCTCACTGCGGCTTGCAGTGGCCCGCGAATTGCCTGCAATTTGTCAGTCAGCTCCCGCAGAATGCGCGCAATCTCCGCGGCCTCGTCCTCCGCTAGCTGCACCAGTTGGTTGTTCGTTTCGACGGTTTCGAACGGCTCCAGGAAAACGGTTTGCCCGGTCGCGCTGGCTCCGTGGACAACGCCTTGCACGCTGCGACGATGTTCTGCGCGAACGGGAATCACGAAGCGATCGTTGCGCACGGTGACGTAGTCTTCTCCCGCGT
>CAZGBQ010000130.1:2773-6275 GCA_964524045.1 uncultured Acidobacteriaceae bacterium | reverse complement strand
CGAACGGGAATCACGAAGCGATCGTTGCGCACGGTGACGTAGTCTTCTCCCGCGTCCGCATTTCGCGCGTGCAGAATCTGTTTGAGCGTTTTCTGAATGGATTCTCGTGTCTGCGTGATACTGGCGCGAATTCGGCGCAACGCGGTCGATGCGTCATCACTCATCTCGCCATTTGGCAACAGGCATCGGCGAATGGCCGAGAGCGAATCGCGAAAATCGCCGATGGAGGCTGCGCGCTCGGCAAGCAGCGGAAATTTCGCAGCTTCTTCGCGGAATTGCTGCCGCAACCAGGCTGCTGTTTCCAGAAGGGGCGCTGCCTCGAGAAGTTCGCCCGGCTCCATAACCGCACCCGGGCCTTCGATTCGTTCGAGCCAAGCTTGCGGGTCAGCGAGTGCGCCGAATCCAAGTTCGCTGCCGGCCCGCAGCCACTGTCGCGCTTCGCGGATTAGATCGAAGATGCGGCTAAGTGCTGTGCGGTTCTGGGTAAATTCCAGCGCGTCGATAGCGCGCCGTCCCGGCGCACACGTCGTCCGCAGCCGCAGCAATTCCAGCAGCTTGTCGAATTCCAGTACTTCTTGCGCCGTTCGTGCCATTTCTATTTTTGTTTGAGTTTTCCAAGCAGGTGATTTGCTGCATCTCCGGGAGTAGCTGCCACGTAAACCAGCCGCCCATTCGCCTCGCCGCAAGGCGCCGGATGGCCTAACTCCACTTCCCGAACGCGTTCGAGAATCGGTTCCCAGAATTCTCCCAGTACGGCGAAAGGCTTCCCCCTCATCACCGATTTGTTGAGCATTTCCCACACAACGGCGAGCTCCACGAGTGTTCCCGTCCCACCTTTGCAGGCCACAAATCCGTGCGCCAGTCGAATCAGCTCGAACAACCGTTCTTCCCAGGTTTGCTTGCGCACTTCGACGTCCACCCAGCGATTCAGCTTCGCGGCCTTGAAGAATTCGGCGGTTACCCCGTGCGTTTTCCCGCCCGCTTCCTTTGCTCCGCGCGAAACCGCTTCCATCACTCCGCCATAGCCGCCGCTGCAAACGGCAAAGCCGTTCCTCGCCAAGGAGCGTCCGAGCACGCGCGCTTCTTCATAATCCGCGTCGCCTTCGCGGGGCCGCGAGCTGCCAAAAACAGTAATGATGAGTTCGCTTCCCATTTTGCTTTCTGCAGTTTCAATGCGGACGGTTGGACGGCACGGCGCGCTTCGCTGGCGCGGCGTTGAACTCCTCCAGCATGGCCACGCAGAGGCCCGTCAGGGCGTCCGATGTTTCGTGATTCCTTCCACCTTGATTGTTGCTGAGGAAAGAAAAAATCAGCCGCCGCCCGCCGGGCGTTTCCACGAACCCGGAGAGTGTGCGCACGTGCTCGACCGACCCGGTCTTCGCATGAATGCGCCCTGCCGCCGGCGTATTCTTCATGCGGTCTTCCAGCGTGCCGTCTATTCCGGCAACGGGCAGCGACCCATAATACGTTTCGAACCACGGCTGCTTCTGCGCGAAAGCCAGCAAGGCCACAATCGCCCGCGGCGTCACCAAGTCGTGCCGCGACAGTCCAGAAGCGTCGGTTTGAATCACATCGTCCGGCGCGATTCCCGCCGACGCGTAGAAATCCTGCGGCGCCTTCATCAAGTCCTCAGGTGTGGCCCAGGGGCCGCCCTGGCGCGCCACGGTCCGCAGCAACATTTCTGCGTGCAAATTCTGGCTAATCTTGTTGACCAGCTTGATCGAATCGCTCAGTGGAACCGAAACGTGTTCCGCCAAGACCGTTGGATCTTCAGACGCTTTCGGCGCTGTGTGCCGAGCCCAAGCAACGCCGTCCACCCGGATGCCACGCTCCTCGAGCAAATGCTTCAATACTACAGCCGCGTGCAGCGCGGGCTCCTGAACAGCAAGCACCAATTTTCTAGGAGCCCCCTTGGCCGGCATTGTGCCTTTCACGACGACGAGACTCGCGCCGGGCTCGCGCGTCAGCGTCAGGTCCGACTTCGCATCCGGGGCAGATGTGGTCACTTCGTTTTCAACCAAAAAGTCCGGTGTCGCGGGGCTGGTCGTCGCTTGCACAACGCTCCCGGCGGGTTCGCCGGGCGTCAGAGTCAATGTCACCGTGTTGTCGTCCAACACGATCGACGAAATGGCGGCGCCGTATTCCCAAACCATGTCGTCGACTTCCCAACCGCTTGGATAGCGCTCCCGCGGAAAATAACTGTCGTCACCTACAACGTCCCCCGCGATTTCTTTTACGCCTTTGGCCGCAAGGCCATCAACCAGCTGCGCGAGCGCTTTTTCCGGCGAACCGTCAAATTCTTCCTTCAAATTGTAGGGGAACTTTCGGTTCGAAAGATTCGGATCGCCGCGCCCAACGAGCACAAGGTCTCCCGTTAATACGCCGCCCGAGATGGTTCCACTCGTTTCCAATGTTGTGTGAAACCGGAATTCCGGCCCGAGTTTCGCAAGCGCGAGCGCCGTGGCGAAAAGCTTCATGTTGGAGGCTGGCACAAAGTAGCGGTCTGCGTTTTGCTGGAAAAGCGTCTCGCCGGTCTCTGCATCCACGATCAGCAGCCCCCACACGCCCTTGTTTGCGGGCCCGGTTCCGAGCAGCACCTCAGCTCGCGTTGCAAATTTCGCGGTTGCCTTTTTTGAAAGAGCGCTTTGTTTTTGCGGTCCGCAACAGACGTGACTGTTTGCTGCCTTTCGCGGCGGCGGCGTTTGTTGCGCCTGCGTCCCGGTCGCGCACACAAGCGCTGCGAGTATCCCTGCTCCGCACCACTGCACTGTGTTTCCCATAATCCCTGTTAGCACCGCGTCCGTCCTGCAAAATTATAGTCGAAAGACAACCAAATACGGCCTCCTGACGTCTCATTTAAGAAAGCCATCCCTCAGCCCTGAGTCTTCTCCAAGGTTGCACCAGGCCATTTGGCACTCTATGATGCTGCAGGCCACTAAACCACGTCGAGGTGAACTGTGCTGAAGCGAATAATCTCTGTTCTTGCGGCCCTGGCATTGATCGCGCTGCCGGCGTCGGCAGACAACAAGAAAGAAACTGAGCGTCTGGAGAACTGCGGAACAGTACTCAAAGAAATCATGGATATCCCCGATGACATCCCGCAGGACCTCATCGACAAAGCGGAATGCATCATTGTGTTCCCTTCTGTGGTCAAAGCTGCCTTCATTGTGGGCGGTAGCTATGGCCGAGGCGCAATGACTTGCCGCACCGGCGAACACTTTACCGGCCCTTGGAGCGCACCAAGCATGATGGCCCTGGAAGGCGGCAGCTTCGGATTGCAACTGGGAGGTCAAGCGACCGACTTTGTTCTGCTAGTGATGAATCCGCGCGGGGCAAGGGCTATTCTTCACAGTAAGGTCAAATTGGGCGCCGATGCATCCGCAGCCGCGGGGCCCAAAGGGCGTACGGCCGAAGGCGCAACGGACGTCACCTTGCGAGCTGAGGTACTAAGCTACTCGCGGAACCGCGGTTTGTTCGCGGGTCTTTCGCTCGAAGGCTCCAC
>CAZGBQ010000130.1:0-2673 GCA_964524045.1 uncultured Acidobacteriaceae bacterium | reverse complement strand
TCCTCTTTCGGAACTACTATCCCACTCCAACTCGAACACGAGGATGGCCCGTGGAGAATCGCTTCGCCGCTTTCTTTGCTCTTTTGCTGATCTTGGTGGTTGCTGCGGTCTGCGTCCTTCGTGACGGCACTCCCGATCCTCTTCCCGCAACCGCGTCTCCCGACCTCTTCTCGGCCAACCGCGCTCTCGTCCATCTAAACGCCTTTGCTACTGCGCCCCACCCTCTCGGTTCCGGGCAGCACGACCGCGTGCGTGACTACCTCGTCTCCCAACTCACCTCGTTCGGCCTCTCCCCCGAGATTCAGGGCACCGTCGGTGTTACGCCACGCTATCAAGTGGCGGGTTCGATAGAAAACATTGTTGCCCGTCTGAAAGGCTCAAGCGGCGCCGCGGACGCGGTGGTTTTCGTCGCGCATTACGACTCTGTCGCTGCCGGTCCGGGAGCCGGCGACGACGGTGCCGGTGTTGCAGCCCTTCTCGAAACGCTTCGCGCTCTTCGCTCAGGCTCGGCCCTTCGCAATGACGTCATCTTCCTCTTCACCGACGGCGAAGAAGAAGGCCTTCTCGGCGCTTCCGCTTTTGTTGCCGAGCACCCTTGGGCAAAAGATGTCCGCGTCTACGTGAATATCGAAGGTCGCGGCAATGCAGGCCCCTCGCAAATGTTTGAAACCAGCTCCGGCAATGGGCGGCTTATCACTCTGCTCGCGCAAGGCACGCCGAATGCTTCCGGCAATTCGCTCACCTACGAAATCTACAAGCGCATGCCCAACGATACCGATCTCACCGTCTTCAAAAAGTCCGGTGCTGCCGGACTCAACTTTGCATTTATTGGCAACTGGGGTGCTTATCACACACCTCTCGATACTCCCCAGCAACTCGACCGAGGCAGTCTCCAGCATCACGGCGAAAACGCGCTTTCCCTCGCGCGCAGCCTCGGCAACGCAAGTCTTACACAGCTTCAGGACCGCGATGCTGGCTACTTTTCGCTTCCGGGAGGTTTCTTCTTCCATTATTCCAGCCGCTTCATCTGGCCTATCGCCATCGCCACGGGAGTAGTTCTGCTTGCAGTCATCTTCTACGCGAACGGCGCGTGGCAGACGAGTCTCAGCGGAATACTCGCGGGCATTTTTGCGCATCTTGGCATCGCTGTTTTGCTGTTGGGCGCTGGATTCGGTTTTGCATATGGCGCCCGCTGGCTCCACCGCAGTGTTCTTCCAGAGGGCCCCCTCGACCAGAATCCGTACTACGTTCTAGGTCTTTTCGCTTTCCTCATTTCGCTCCAGACTCTGCTCTATAAGCTCTTACGCAAGAAAATTTCAGCCGCCGCGCTCTTTCTTGGCGGCGCCCTGCTCCTCTTTGCGCTCGTTTACATCACTTCGAGAATGCTCCCCGGCGCCAGCTATCTTTTTGCCTGGCCTCTCCTGGCGGGTTTGCTCGCAACCGTCACCGTGGCCTTTCGTGCCGGCCTTCTCTCTTTCTTCGGCATTCTTGTCCTTTGCCTCTTCAGCCTGCCCGCGATCGTGCTCTTTTCCTTGCTGATGAACGGGCTTTTCACAGCATTGGGCTTTAATTCTATGGGCACGCCGCCGCTGAGCCTTTCATTGGCGCTCTGCTTGATTTTGGTCTCCCCGCTCTGGGAATTACTGCTGGCATCCACTGGCAAGCTTGTTCCTGTCACCGCTCTCCTGGCTGCCGTCTGTCTTTCCGTCGCTGGCGCTTGGACCACGCACTACGACTCCGCCCATCCCAAACCCAGCATGCTCGCCTATGCGCTCGATGCCGATTCCGGCAAAGCTCTGTGGACCAGTTCCGCTTCCCGGCTGGATCCCTGGACCGAGCAGTACGTCAGTACCTCACCCTCGCGCGGCAAACTTTCTGATTTTTACCCCGAATGGTTTCCCATCGAATTCTTGCAGCACAGCGCACCCGCCCTTGCTCTTCCCCCACCTCAAGCCACCTTGCTCAAAAACTCGGTCATTGACGGAACGCGAACCCTTCATCTCCGCGTCGTTTCCCCGCGCCACGCAAGCCTCATCCACGTCGGCCTCGCGCAAGCAGAAGTTCTCAACGCCTCCGTGAATGGCCACGATCTTGGCAGCCCTTCCGAAGCCCGTTGGCGACAACCCGGGCGTTGGAGCCTTGATTTCACGAATCTTCCTGCGGACGGCATCGATCTGCAGCTCCGCGTTCAAGGCGCAGGGCCGGTCTCGCTCGTGCTCGTCGACCGTTCAAGCGGTCTTCCTTCCATTCCAGGCGCAAATCTGCCTCCGCGCCCGCCCGACTCCATGCCCATTCACTCGGGCGACCAAACGATGGTTCGCCGCAGCTTTGTCTTTTAACTCTGTGCGCGGTATTCTGCGAATTTGCTTGCTTATGTTGCGGAGCAGCCGTGTCCTGTCCGATTTGTGAAAAGCGCAAAGCCTCCCGCCTTTGCCCCGCCAAAGCAGAAAAGATCTGCGCCGTCTGCTGCGGCACCGAGCGGGAAGCCTCTATCGATTGCCCAGCAGACTGCTCATATCTCATTGCCGCTCACCGCTACGAAAGCGAGCATCCACGCAGCATTCCGGCGGATACTCCCTTGCTCGACGAAACGATTCCACAGGACATCGTTTACACGCACCAGCAGCTCATGGCCGCCTTGGCGTTTTCGATCGCCAAGTTCTGTGCCGCGCA
>CAZGBQ010000129.1:0-10957 GCA_964524045.1 uncultured Acidobacteriaceae bacterium | reverse complement strand
GGGCTGGCCTCCGCCGATCCAGAGATCGACAGGACCGGGAACGACGCTGCGAACGCCATTTTCGTCGACGACGCTCAACTCGCGATCATGCAGAGTGAAAGTCACGGTTTGGGAAGCGCCGGCGTCCAGATGAGTGCGCTGGAAGCCAACAAGGGAGCGGATGGGCGCGCCTTCAACGCCGGGATGCGAGAGATAGAACTGAACGACCTCGTCGCCGGGAGTGGAGCTAGCGTTGGTGACGCGCACGGAAACGTTGACAGGAGTGCCTGCGACGATCTTGTCTTGACTCACTTTTGCGTCCGAGTAATTGAACGAGGAAAAACTCAAGCCGTAGCCGAAGGGATAGAGCGGCTGCTCGCTGAAATAACGATATGTGCGGCCGTTCATGTTGTAGCTGCCGAACGGGGGAAGTTGCGCGACGGATTTGTAAAACGTAACAGGAAGGCGGCCAGCGGGATTGTAATCGCCGGAAAGGACATCAGCGACGGCGGCGCCGCCTTCTTCCCCGGGGTACCACGCTTCGAGAATGGCGGAAGCGTGTTCCTGAGCCCAATTGACTGCGAGGGCGCTGCCATTGGTTAGAACGACAATCAACGGCTTGCCCGCGCCAGCGAGCGCTTTAATGAGCTCTTCCTGAGGGCCAGGAAGATTGAGATCGAGACGATCGCCTCCGAAAAAGCCGGGATCGCTGTTGTCGGATTCTTCGCCTTCGAGCACGGCGGTCAGTCCAACCACAGCGATGACCACGTCCGCTTTGCGCGCGGCGTCGACGGCTTCTTGCGTGAAATTGGGTGGCAACCAGATGAGGCGCGCCGCGGCCTCCCGCCGAACCTGGAAATACTCCATACGTATCGCGTGCGCGTGGCCGCCCTGCAAATGAACGAGCGTGGTCATCGCGCGAATGCGGTGCGGGTTCCAATCGTCAATGATTTTCTTTCCATCGAGATAGATGCGGGAGCCGCCATCGGTTTCGGCGCCCAACCGATAGTCGCCGTCAACGGGCGGAACAAGCTCGCCGGTCCAGCGTACGGAATAGCCTTGCGAGGGGAGGCCAGCGGCGGGAGGAACATTGAACCACTCAAAGCTGACGGCTGCATCGACGCGCTTCAGAACCGGATCGCCTGACAATTTGGTGTTAGCGAAATACTCGGCGTTCAATCCAGGCTGAGAATTTGCACCGCCAGTCCGGAAATAAGCGCCCGGAACGGGGATGGCGCTGGTTTCGGTGAGAGGCGCGCCGATGGCGGTGATAACTTTGGCGCCATGGAAACGCTTGCGAATGCCATCAAGAATGGTTGTGTAGGCAGAGGGAGTGCCGTTGTAGTTGCCAAGCAAGACAGGCAAGGAATCGGCGTTTGGACCGACGACGGCGATGGTTTTGACGGATGGTTTCAGCGGCAAGGTGCTGTGATCGTTCTTGAGCAGGACGATGGATTTGCGCGCGGCGTCGAGGGCGAGCTGGCGATGCGCGGGAGTGTCGCTATCGGCGAGTGTGAGTTTGGACCAGGGCACGCGTTCCGGGGGATCGAACATGCCGAGACGGAAGCGCGCTTCGAAGAGGCGCTTCACGGCGAGATCGATTTCGCCGTAGGAAAGCAGGCGATTCGCCGCGGCAAGCGGCACAGCGCGAAACTCCGGGCCACAACTTAGATCCGTTCCTGCTTTGACGGAAAGAGCGGCGGCTTGCTCGAGAGTGAGAACGTACCCGTGCGCTTGATGAAGGTCGCTGATGGCCCAGCAGTCAGAGACGACATAACCTTTGAAGCCCCACTTGTTGCGCAACGTGTCAAAGAGAAGATGGCTGGCACACGCCGGCTCGCCGAGCACGGAGTTATAGGCGCACATGACGGAATCGGCCTTGCCTTCCACGACGGTGGCGCGAAACGCGGGAGTGTAGGTGTCGGCGAAGTCGTGCGGGGAGACGGGGACGTCGAAGCGATGACGTAATATCTCCGGGCCGCTGTGAACGGCATAGTGTTTCGGTGTTGAAACAGTCTTCAGGTAGTTGGGATCGTCACCCTGGAGGCCGGTAACGAAGGCCACGCCGAGGCGGCTGGTGAGAAACGGGTCTTCGCCGTAGGTTTCCTGGCCGCGGCCCCAGCGGGGATCGCGAAAGATATTAATGTTGGGAGACCAGAAAGTGAGCCCATAGTAGCGATTGGTATTTCCGTGCCGGATGGCGTCGTTGTATTTGGCGCGGGCTTCGGTAGAGATGACATCAGCGATGCGATGGACGAGATCGGTATCCCAGGTGGCCGCTAAGCCGATGGCCTGCGGGAAGACCGTAGCGTTTCCGGCGCGCGCGACGCCGTGCAAGGCCTCGTTCCACCAGTTGTAGGCTGGAACGCCGAGACGCGGGATCGCGGGAGCAATGTCCTGCATCTGGGAAGCTTTTTCTTCGAGGGTCATGCGCGAGACGAGATCGTTCGCGCGTTGATCGATGGGAAGGTTGGGATCGAGATATGGCGGAACCGGAGAGGCCGCCGCAGGCGCAGAATTCGCAGCGGATTGCGCAGCCAGGCCGGAGGCGCTAGCCAGAACGAAGAAGGAAATCGTCAGAAACCGAGAATTTTTGAAAGACATGGCGGAGATTTTCCTGCAACTCCCTACGTGAAGTCCAGTCGAGTCTGGAGCGAAAAACACCAAGCTGATGGCGCTGAATAACCGAACGAGGCAAGGGACTCCGCGAGCACATGCTGGCCGCGCAAAATGCTTGCTGGCGATCTGAGGATCGTGCTACCTTGCAGAATTAAAGAAAGGTTTTTGCGCGGTGGAGAACCGCGACGTTTTCCTTCCTACCAAACGAGTTGCGGGGTGGAACAAGATGTTCGGCTCGTTTTCGACAGATTTGGTGCCCGCCCCAGACCGCCTGGAGGCGTGGCGATGGAATGCGCAGCAAATCTGCGGAGACTGCCGGTTCCAATTTCCCAAGCGATATTCCTTTCACGGCTCGATTGAAGCCCGCCGCGTGGCGGGGCTGGAATTGACGCTTTTTTCTTCAAGCCCTGTAGCGTTCCGGAAGTTTCCCGTGGCCAGCCTGAATTCCGAGAGCCGCGCATGCATCGTGATCACGCAGCTCGCGGGCATCCGGCGCTACCAGCAAGACGGAAAAATGGCCATTCTGAAACGCGGCGATACGACGCTGATTGATTCAGGGCTTTCGTGGAACTCGGAATGCGAAGGAGACTGCGCAAGGCTTTATCTGCGCGTTCCGTACTTCGTAATGGAAGACCGGCTGCGCCTGAAGCCGATTCCAATCGCGCGGCGAATCTCGGGGACATCAGGACTCGGAACGATGCTGTTTGGACTTTCCACATCACTCTTCCGACAGGCAGAAGATCTGAGCTCCGAGGAGGGAGCCGCGGCCGTCGAGGCGTACTTTCGAATTCTGTCGGCCTGCGTCGGCGAGTGGGAAAAAAGCCGGGCGGACCGAACGCGCGCGGAAGTGGTGTGGACGCGCATCGCATCGTACATCGAGACGCATCTGGCAGAAACAGATTTGGGTCCGTTAATGATCGCGTCGGCGCTGGGGATTTCCGTGCGGCACGTGCACCGCGTTTTTTCGAGCCGGGGTTGCTCGGTGGCGGACTGGATTCGCGAGCGGCGCCTGCGCCAATGCCGGAGCGATCTTTCGGATCCGCGGCTGACGCAAAAAAGCATCACGGAAATTGCGTTTTTCTGGGGCTTCAACGATTCCGCGCACTTCAGCCGGACGTTCAAGAAGCAATTTGGAGTTTGTCCGCGCGTCTACCGTTCGCACTCGTGGAGCAAGCCGGAAGGCCCGAGCTATTTGCCGCACGGAGATCATTTCGTCAACCGGCCGGGCGTCCGCTACCTGCAGACGGGTTGAATCACCAGGCCAAATTGATTCCAAGTCAGATGTTTTCCCCGGAGGGAACGCCACCCTTTCTTGCGGGGATAGCCACCAAGACTCCCAGGGCCGCCCAGATAGCAAGCGCAAGCCACTCGTAGCGCGAAAAGTGCCCGGGAACGATCGGCAAGACTTTCACGAGAATCATCAGCCCGGTGACCAAAATGCCGAACACGGCGGCGGCGCGTCCTGCGAAGTTCGACTTCATGCAGTAGTAAGAGGCGCAGGCGGACATCCAGCCGACCGCGCACGCGACTGCACCGACTTCAAGGATCGGCACCAAGCCAGCTTCGCCGAGAAAAATCGCGGCTGTAGTGGCCAACCCCACCAAGAAGATGGCTGAAGCGGGAGTCTGATTCTCGGCATGAACCCGCCCCATTTGAGGAAGAAGAAGCCGGCGGCGGCCCATGGCAAACAACAAACGGGAGGAAGCAACCATGTTGCTGTTGAAGGCTTGCAGGAGAGCGACGAGGGCCGAGGCAAGGACCAGGTTGACGATCCAATGCGCGTGCAGAGCGCGCTCGAAAGCGATGGCGGTGGGGAATTGCAGGTTGCTGTTGAGGCTTTGCCAGGGAGCAACATAAGAAACTGCCGAAATCACGACCCAGAAAAAAGTGAGTCCGGCAACGATCGTCAGAATGATGGCGATGGAAAAATTCTCGCCGTGGAAATCGGGGCTAGCTTCTTCGACGCACTTCACGACCGATTCAAATCCCGAGAGGAGCCAGGGAACGACCTGCCAAACCAGCAAAATGGAAAGGATTGGCGAGTGGCTGAACAGAGGATGGAAGTTCGCTGAAGAACCATGTGTGGCTCCGGCAAGACCAAAGAGGACGACCAGCGTGAGAAATGCGAAGGTGGTAAATTTCAGAAATCGGGCGCTGGCACGAATTCCACGATAGTTCAACCAGGTAAAGAATGCGGTGATCAAGACACCGAGAACGATGTGGGGCAGGTACACGGTGTAGTCGCCCAGGCGATAGAGCGGAATAGTGTTGAGTGAAGGGAACAAGTAGCCCGCGATTCTTCCGGCGGCCAGCGCTTCGAACGGACAAGTGAGGAAGTAGCCGAGGAATAGCATCCAACCGGTGACGAAACTAATGAACTTCGGGAAAAAACGGGCCGTGTAAGCAACTTCGCCGCCAGCATCCGGCATAGCCACGACCAATTTGCCGTAGATGTAGCCGATAGGAAGAAGCATCACGGCGCCGGCAGTGAAACCCAGAACCGCGCCGAGGGGACCGCCGCGGCGCAAAATGTCGTCCATGACAACGAGCCAAGCGGTGCCCACCATGGTGCCGAAGCCCAGCGCGAAGTAGTCGACGAGGCGGAGCTTACGTGCGAGAGCGGTCATAAGTGACTACGAAACCGCTGGGCGCGTGCGGAAGTCAAGCGGCATTGGCTGCGATGGAGTTTGGCAAGTTCCGCTTCGGGCGGCGAAGGCTGGTTCACCGCCCGAAGCTGGCTGGGCAGAGCCATCAAAATTCGTAGCGCAGGGCGAACTGCATAACGCGAGGCTGCGTGAGCAAACCCGTGTAATCGCCAAAGTTGCCAGGGACCGACTGCAAAGAGGACGTGGTGGCGTCGCCCAAGCCGGCTTGAACGTTGAAGCGCTTGAGGTTGGGAACGTTAAAGACTTCCCAGCGGAATTGCAGGCTGTGGCCTTCGGCGTAAGGCATTTTCCAGCGTTTGCTGAGGTTCATATCCCAACTGGCGAAGCCATCGCCGCGAAGAACATTGCGCGAGCCGCTCTGGCCTGGGAAAGGATGGATGTAGTCGGCGAGAGCGGCAGTTGGATTAGCAAAAACGCTGACGCTGCCGTCCGGTTGCTTGAAGGCACCAGTCTTTGGAATGGCGATCAACTGCCCGCTCCCTTGCTCGTCCCAATCGCTGGCCCAGAACTGGCCGTTATCGATGGTGAAGGGGAAACCGGAAGTCCAGCGGGCCAGGCCAGAGAGCTGCCAGCCACCGATGAAAGCGTCGACAAGGCCACTGCTGTTGCGGCCGAAGCGGCGGCCCCTGCCGAAGGGCAACTCGGCAATCCAGTTGGCGTTGATTTGATGGGTGGTGTCGAAATCGGAGACGGCGCGGACCTGTTGCGGCGAGAATGCATTTACGAGGCGGCTGCCGGGAGCGCCAATGTTGTCCGTGCCGCTGAAACCAAGCCGGGCAGCGCCGGAAGTGAAATCAATCGACTTGGAGTAGGTATAGTTCAAGTCAAACTGGAAGCCGTTGATGAAACGCCTGCGCAGATTGATCTGGAGGCCGTTGTAATTGGAGCGGCCGATGGAGCTCCAACCGTAACTGGTGGTTAGTTGTTGATTCAAGGCTTCTCCGGTCTTGCCGTTGAAGAAATAGCTGTTGCCATTGAATGCTCCACCGTAAAAAGCGTTGGGAGTCGACGCATCGTCCAAAAGGAGACCGAATAGATCGATGTCTCCGAGTCCAACCACCTCATCGCCGGCGAAGCCGCCCGAGCTTACATAGAGACCGTAAACAGCTTGAGCGATGTCGGTGGTCGTCGAACCGTTCGGCAATAGCCACCCCGTTGCGCCGGCGCCGAGGCCTGGTGTGCTGGTTCCGTACACGCTAAGCAGGTTGCTCCAGTAGGCCCCGGTTGGCCCGAGGGCCTGGTCGAACTGGCTGGGAGTCAACAAGGTCGGCGCGAGCGGGTCACCCTGGCTGCGAGCCAGCTTTGAAATGGCCGTGGCAGCCTTGAAGTAGTCGATTTTCGTTTTGGGATCGACAATGTCCAGGGGTTGAGCGAGATCGCGCTGCGTGAGCAAACGGCGTCCCAAGCGGCCGACGTAGGAGACTTGCAGCGAGAATCCTTTGGAAAGCTCGCGGCCAACGGAGAAGTCAAACGCGTAGGCGTAGGGAGTTTTCAGAGACTGGTCGATGCCCCAGGTGATGGCTTCGCCAAAGGGTTGCGGAGTTTGCGGGAACGCTCCAAGAGGCGGAGGATTGGGAATGTAGGGATTGCCAATTTCATTTACGGGCGGAATCACGTTCATGTCTGTTACGCGCGCCACTTCGGCGGCGCCATCGATACAGCAGGGATTTTGCAGTTTCGTCGAAAGCCCAGCGGGAGCAGCAGCGTCGAAAGTATTCAGGATTTGCATGCCGGCGCGGTCGTATACCGTGCTGACACCAGCGCGGATGACGGTTTTGTCGCCTTCGCCGAACAGAGACCGCAACAATCCGTTACGAGGACGCGGCGAATAAGCGACCGAGAGGCGGGGCGAGAGATTTGTCTTTTGAAAACGATAGAGGCCGGGACCGTTATTCACCGGGCCGCCAAGCTCGTAGGAGATCAAGGGCGCGTCTGCGAAGCCGAGACCGTTTTGCATGTTCTTCTTATTTTGATCGAAGTATTTGCCGAGATCGAAGACGCCCGGCGGGCAACTGGGCGTTCCGTTAGCCGTTGCAACATCATTCGAGCACGTGGGAGAGGCCTGGAAACCATTGGTCTCCCAAGGGGGAGGGAAAAGCGACCAGCGCAAACCGTAGGTGAAAGTCAGGTTTGGTCTAACGCGCCAGGAATCCTGCGCGTAAAACTCATACCAGTTGAGTCCCCAGTTGCGCTTAATCGGAGTGCCCTGAGGCAACAGATTTCCCTGACGGTCGTAGTTGAAGTTCGAGGTGACCAGAGAAACCATTCCAAGCAGGCCGAGCATGGGATAGTCGTACGCGGTGCTGGATGCAGGCTCTTCGAATCCCTGATTCGCAGGATCGAGCGAACTCTGGCCGAAGGTGTTGGCGAAGCCGACGGGGAACATCCAGAAAGTGGCGCCCTCCCCGCCGCTCCAGGAATGAAGAGAGCTGACACGAGGATCGCGGGCGATTCCGATGTTGGTGCCGAACTGGAAGCTGTGTGCGCCCTTGGTCCAGGAGAAATCGTCGAGAAGATTGTGAACTGGAAGCTGGAAATTGTGGCTGTAGTTGATTCCTTGATCCAATGTGATGAAAGTGTTCCAAGGCTTGTCAGTGTTCCCGACAAAGTTGACGCTCTGGCGAGTGAATCCCCAGTGGAAAGTATTCGCTGTGGAAGGGCCGAGGACGGCTGTATATCCGACGACGAATCCCTTGCTGTGGTCCAGAATCGTTTGCTCGGGGACGGTTCCGGGCAAGAAAGGCGCTTGAGGATAGGAAAGATTCTGCAAAGCGCCCCGCCAGAACAGGAGATGCTTGCCGTTGGCGGTTAGATGGTAATCAACGCGGGAAATAAAAACGTTGTTGTCGAGGCTAACCGGCGCGCGAAAGCGGAAACCCACATAGTTGAAACCATCGCCAACCGAATTGTCGTTTCCTGCAAACTTCCCGTAGGTCTGGTTGAAATAAGCCCGCGTGACATCGCTTGGTCCGATTCCCAGAGGATCCAGATTGGTAATATCCGTTGGGCTGAGGGCAAGATAGCCTGGCTGCGCGGTATAGGACGCTATCGTTCCATCCAAATGAGCCAAACCCTGAACCGTATTGCCGGGACAATCGACCGCCAGGTTTGGATCCGTGGGATCACACTGATAAATGATGACGCCATCGCGAAGCGAGGGACTCGGTATGGTGCGCAAGGCGCTTTGTTCCTCCCGCCTGCGCGTTCCTTCATAATTGGCGAAGAAAAACAGGCGGTCCTTGAGAACAGGGCCTCCGAGAGAAGCGCCGAAAACATTGCGGATCAGCTTTAAGGGCTTGTTGCACGAAGGGTCGCTGAGCGGGATCCCCTGGAAATTGCAGCTTCCGATCTCGGCGTTCTTAATCAGGTAGTCGTTGGCGCTGGTGGCGGTGTTGCGATTGTATTCGTAGAGGGAGCCATGGAAACTGCTAGTACCGCTCTTGGTGACTAGAGCAACCTGAGCGCCCGAGCCTTCTCCCTGGTCGGCGCCGTAATTGGAAGTGGTCACACGGAACTCCTGGACGGAATCGAGAGTGGTGGGGAGGACGGAAGTAAAGGCGTAGCCGCTGTTTTGATCGTTGACGTCAACACCATCCAGAGAGATGTTGCTCTGGTCGCTGCGCGCTCCGTTCACCGCCCCGTTGCGAGTGTCCTGGTCCTTATAAGCCGCTAACTGCATGTCCTCGCGGTTGCCTGTGTACGCAACGCCCGCTTGCAGGCTCAACAGTTCCGGAACATTGCGGCCGTCGAGCGGGATTTGCTTGACCTGCGTTTCGTCAAAGGAATTTCCCAGAGAGGCATCGACGGTGTTCAAGGCGGGAGCTTCGCCGGTAACAGTCACGGTCTCGCTGGACTGGCCGATTTTGAGTTGAACATTGGCGGTGGCCGGCGTGCTCACCAGCAGCTGTAGGCCCTTCTGCTCATAACCTGCAAAACCCTTAGCGTTCACCCGAAGCGTGTACGTGCCAGGGGAAAGAAGCAGGAAGCGATACTCCCCCTGCGCGTCGCTGACCGCCGTTCGCTCAGTCTTGGATTCGGAATTGACCAGGCTGATCGTGGCACCTGCGACGGCGCCTCCACTGGCATCGGTCACCGTGCCTTGCAAGGACGTGGAGGAAGATTGCGAGAGTGCGGAGTAAGGTAGGACGAGACAGAGGAGCAGCAGTGGCAATGCAAAGCGCTGCAGGCGATTCATGGCGTACCTCCAGCCCGGATTTCCTTGGAGCTTCTCCGGGCTCTCAAAGAGCCACATGGGGGCTTTGAGAGCGTCAATAGAAGACCGGGTCATTAGAATGCGGATTGTTGGTGATCCACTCGCCCGCGAGGGCGAGGTTCCTGTGCGGAAGCTATAACGAAGAGTTGCGGATAACTTGTCTCAGAGTGACATGAACTTGTTCCGGAGAGACACGGCGGGGCGCTTAATTCTGTGACCCGGCTGGTCCTTTCGCAGGATTCTTGATGTACCGGTCGGCAAAAGTCAAAAAAGTGGGCCAGTTCGGGCCAGTGGTGTGACCGCCGGAGTGCTGGCGGAAGGCGATGTCGCCGTCAATCAAGGAGGTTTCGATGGGCGGGAATTCCGCGGTGCCGAGGTCCTTCTTGCCAAGAAGTTTATAGACGGGCCCTGCGCCGACGGCGCCGAGAAACATACCTTTTGCGTCGACCCAGCCGCCCTCCACCTGTTGCGAGCCGCTGCTGACGAAAACGGGCCGCGGCGCGCAGAGAGCGATCAATTCGTGAGCATCCACAGGCAAATCGTTCGGAGTCAGAGGGCCGGCGTACTTCAGGAAATTGCCGGCCATCCAGTGGTATCCGCCGCTTGAGGCAAGATTCTCGACTTGTTCGCCAAATTTGCGGCGAAGGATCTTCGCGCCGCCTTGCCCAGAGGAACCAATGAAGCCGATGGCGAAACGGGGTTCATAAGCCATGGCAATCAGCGCAGCTTTTCCGTAGCGCGAAAGCCCTTCGATGCCGACTTGCTTGGCGTCCACGGATTTGTCGGTCTCAAAATAATCGAGCGCGCGGCTCGCGGACCAAGCCCAGGCGCGTAGCGCACCCCAATCGTCGACCTTGCGAGGCTGGCCCTTGTTAACCAGACCGATGATGCCCTGCGTCAGGCCTTCGCCATTGTCGGCTTGCGCGCTGGTGGGAACCAGGATGGCATAGCCCCAGCCTTTGGCCACCACC
Source organism: uncultured Acidobacteriaceae bacterium (assembly GCA_964524045.1). Taxonomy (GTDB): domain Bacteria; phylum Acidobacteriota; class Terriglobia; order Acidiferrales; family UBA7541; genus Acidiferrum. Next base: position 509 of record CAZGBQ010000129.1, on the reverse strand, counting down.
TGCTGTTGCCAGGGAGGGCCGCTGCCTGCAAATGCAGCCCATTGCGCTTCAGTGAATCGCTTTCTAATCGCCGCCAGAGCTTCCGCACTTAAGCCAAATTCCACCATGACCGGCACGGGGCCAGCCGCGTGGGCCGGTACAGTCAGAGTCAAGTCAATATTCACGGTAACGAGCGGATACGCGGAATTGTCGACGTGGCCTAAGAGTTTTTTCGTGACCACGGGAATCCCGGCGCTGTCGCCCTGCGTGGTGCTGACGATTTCCCAGCGGACAGCCGGCGTGTTTTGGGGAACGCGGCCGTAAATCTCGCGGTCGAAGAGCTCGACGATTTCCGGGCGGCGCTGCTTCCACCACATTTCAGCAGATTTGACGGTTTCGCCGTTATTCAGCCGCAACGGATCAGGCAGAGGATAAGGAGGGACCTTGGATTCATCGAAGTTGGTAACATTCGGTGATTTCGGATCGGCGTCGGGGCCGCGTCTTAGTGACGTGATATGGAGAAGTTCCAT
>CAZGBQ010000128.1:0-11015 GCA_964524045.1 uncultured Acidobacteriaceae bacterium | reverse complement strand
CGGTGTAACCTTCTTGAAGAAGGAGTCCTGGCGTGAAGGAAATCCCAATCTCCAAGTTCAAAGCTACCTGCTTGGCTGTTCTGGAGAAGGTGCGCAAGACTGGCGAACCCGTCCTGGTTACCCGGTTTGGACATCCGCTCGCGGAAATTAATCCCGTTGGTGGGACGAGACAGATTCGCTTAGGTACAGGGGCGGGTGCCTTCGAGATTTTAGGAGATATTGTCGGGCCGACGGGGGACATATCCGAATGGGAAGCGTCTCGGGACGATGAAGCCTTCGAGACAGATAAACCGGCAAAATCCGGCGACAAGAAATGAGGCTCCTTCTCGACACGCATATCTGGATCTGGGCCTACTCGGAAGCGCACAAGTTGTCTTCGGAAGTCGCGCGTGCAGTGATGGATCCAGGGAATGACCGATATTTCTCTGCTGTCAGTGTTTGGGAAATTATCGTACTCCTTGAGAAGAAGCGAATCCGCATGGGAACGGATTTCGGCCAAGCCTTCAAGGAATCAAAACAAGAGCTGAATCTGATTGAGCTTGGGGTCACCTGGGAAGTGGCGCATGAGCTGAGGTTCACCCTGCTGGGACACCGCGATCCGGCGGATCGATTTTTGGTTGCGACGGCGAAGGTATATGATTTGACGCTCGTCACAGCGGATGAGCGTTTGATGCGCATTGCTGGGATTAAAGTGCTGGCCAATCATTAACTGTCCGGTTTCCAAGAAATCTTGGGGGATTCGTGTTGAAAATGATCCGCTCGAAGGGCGCAGTGTTCATTCTTGGGCAGACTATGCTGCTGATCTTCTGTTCCTACATGCCGGTGCAAGGCCAGGAGATTCCGCAATCGCTGTATTCGGAAATGAAGTGGCGAATGATCGGGCCGTTTCGCGCGGGCAAGGTAAACGGAGTGGCTGGCGTTGCCGGGAATCCCGCCATTTATTACATGGGCGCGGATGGCGGCGGCGTATGGAAGACGACGGACGGGGGCGTCACCTGGAAGCCGATTTTTGATGGTGAATCGACTGCGCCGATCGGAGCGCTGGCGGTGGCCCCATCCAATCCCAAAGTCATTTATGTGGGAACAGGCGTGAACAGCGTTTTCGGCGACATCAGCTATGGGAATGGCGTGTACAAGTCAACGAACGGTGGAGAATCGTGGCAACACATCGGGTTGGAAGATACGCGACACATCGGGCGTGTCCTCGTCGATCCGAGAAATCCAGATGTGGTTTTGGTGGCGGCGATGGGGCATACCTACGGGCCGAACGAGGAGCGCGGCGTTTTCCGGTCCACAGATGGGGGAAAGAACTGGAAAAAGGTTTTGTTCAAAGACAACACCACGGGCGCGATCGATCTTTGCTACGAACCAGGAAATCCGCAGGTGGTGTACGCGACACTCTGGCATTCGATCTGGAAGCCAGATGTGAGGGATGCACCTTTCGAGCCGGGCAGCGGGCTCTATAAATCGAAAGATGGCGGAATCACCTGGACGCAAGTCTCGGGAGGGGGACTCCCCACGGCAAATTGGGGGCGGTCCGGCGTGGCGATTGCCCCAGGAATGCGCGGGCAGCGGATTTATTTGATTGTTGAGCTGAAAGAGAAGGGTGGCGGGTTGTTCCGCTCGGATGATGCTGGAGCGACGTGGAAAAAGACCTCGGAAGATCCGCGTATCAATGGCTATTGGTACATGAGCGAGATTTTCGCGGATCCGAAGAATCCGGATGTCGTTTACGTTCCGTCACAGAACTTTTATCGCTCCACCGATGGAGGAAAGAGCTTCACGGCCATCAAAGGTGCGCCGGGCGGCGACGACTATCACACCATGTGGATCGATCCTACTAACCCCGCAAGAATGATGGTGGGGACGGATCAGGGGGCCACGATTACAGTGAACGGCGGCGAGACCTGGAGCCCGTGGTACAACCAGCCCACGGGTGAGTTCTACCGCGTGGCGACCGACCATCGGTTTCCGTACTGGGTGTATGGCCCACAGCAAGACAGCGGCACGGCGGGAATCGCCAGCCGCGGCAATAATGGCCAGATTACGGAGCGGGACTGGTTTCCAGTAGGGCCGGGAGAAAGCGGGTACACGATTCCGGACCCGCTGGATCCCGATGTGGTGTACAACGCCGGACCCGGCGGCAGCGTCATCCGGCTTTCCAAGACCACGGGCCAGGTGCGCGATATTTCTCCTGCGCCAATTCCTGAAGGCAGCAAATACCGCTTCAACTGGACGATTCCGATGGCGTTTTCGCCGCAAGATCCGCACTCGCTGCACTTGGGCACGCAGTTTCTAATGAAGACGACGAACGGGGGCACAAGCTGGGATGAAATCAGCCCGGACCTGACGCGGATCAGGGCGGAGGAGAAAGACTCGAAAAAAAGGCTGGGGACGATTCTGACGATTGCGCCGTCGCCCGTGAAAGAGGGCGTGATATGGGTAGGAACACAGGACGGGAACATTCAAGTCACCAAGGAGGGCGGAAAGACGTGGAAGAACGTGACGCCACCTGCGGTAACGGAATGGAGCATCGTTAGCATCATCGAAGCGTCGCATTTCGATGCCGCCACGGCGTACGCCGCGGTGAATCGCAACAACCTGGATGACTTGCGGCCGCACATTTTGCGCACGCGGGATTACGGAGCGACGTGGCAAGAAACAGTCATCGGAATTGGCGAGAAGGATTTTGTGCGAGTGGTGCGCGAGGACCCGGAGCGCCGAGGGCTTCTGTATGCGGGAACAGAGAGGCAGGTTTACGTTTCGTTTGATGACGGCGACCACTGGCAATCGTTGCGGTTGAACATGCCCATTGTGGCGATATGCGACCTGGCTGTCGAGCAGGGCGATCTGGTCGCCGCGACGTATGGACGCTCGTTCTGGATATTAGATGACGTGACGCCGCTGCGCCAGGCCGATGCCAGGGTGGCAGCGGGGGGAGCCCATCTTTTCGCATCGCTGCCGGCGATTCGCGTGCGGCGCGATGAAAACCAAGACACGCCCCTGCCGCCCGAAGTGCCGACGGGCAAGAATCCGCCGGATGGGGCGATTCTCGATTACTATCTGCCGGTGAATTTCTCTGGCGATCTCCAGCTGGAAATCCACGACCAGGATGGAAGACTGATTTGGAAGTATTCAGATGCGAGGCAAGCAAAAGAAGAAGAACCGCCTTACGTTGCCGACTACTGGATCGCGCATCCGCAGTCGCTTCTAAAATCACCCGGGATGCACCGGTTCGTGTGGAATTTGCGCTACAACAATCCGGCGGCGGTGCACACACAGTCTCCGTACAACTATCCGATCGCGGCCATTGTTGGCGCAACGCCGCTCCCCCCCGAAGGGCCGCTGGTGCTGCCGGGGAAGTATGAGGTGCAATTGAAGGCGGGAGACCAGCTGCTGCGCCAGCCTTTAGAAGTGAAGATGGATCCGCGTGTGAACGCGACGCGCAACGAATTGCAGAGCGCGTTGGAGCTGCAACTAAGAATTTCGGCGGTCCTCGAGAAAAACTATGAGGCGTACCAGCAGGTGAAACAATTGCGCGAGCGATTAGCGGAGTTCAAGAAGCGGCCGAAAGAGGATCTAGTGGCGATGGCCGCAGCAGCGTTGGATTCGAAAGTGGCGGGAGTGGAAGGAGAGGCGACGCCGATTCTGGAAGCGCCAAAAACATTGAGCTTGATGGCCGTGAACGACAGCTTGACAGCGCTGATGGCGCTCGTGGACGGCGCCGACTTCGCGCCTTCGGAGGAATCGTTCGCTGCATTCCAGCGGGTGTGCAAAGGATGGAAGGAGCAGCTTGGCGCGTGGCAGGAATTGAAAAACAAGGACGTCGAAGCTTTCAGCACGCTACTGGGCAAGAATAATCTGGCGTCTTTACCCAGCATGGCTACAGCAGCGGCCGAGACTTCGTGCGGCAATTAGGCTAGAGAACAGCAACCGCTCTCGCTGGCGGCTCCCTTATTTCCAATTGGTAGGTCTTCACCGTGATTGCGGAGCCTTTTGAAGCTCCGCCAGGTCCGCCAACACTTGCTCGCTGTGATGGGCGGGATCCACTTGGAGATAAACCTTTCGAATCATGCCTGATGGATCGATGAGAAACGTATGGCGCGAGGAAAGCTTGGCCAGGCCGAGATTCACGACAGAATCATAGCGCGCGGAAACTTCGCACTTGACGTCAGCGAGCAATTTGAAATGGAGCCCTTCCGCTGAGCAAAATTTCTCGTGGGAGTGCTCATCCTGGCCGCTGACGCCGAGTATCACGGCGTTCTTTTGCTCGTACTGCGAGAGGTCGCGCTGAAAGTTGTGCGCTTCTCTCGTGCAGCCGCTGGTGAAGTCTTTAGGGTAGAAGTACAAGACCACCCATTTGCCCCGCAAATCGCGGAGGCTAAGCGGCTTTCCGTCCTGGGAGTTCAACGTAAAGTCGGGCGCGGATGTGCCGGGCGCGGGCGCCTTCTTTCCGGCGCGAGTGCCCGTCACAGCGACGAATACCGTGAACAGGACCACGAGTCCAAATAGGATGAGCACCACTTTCATGAGGCTATTCCTTCTGACTGAACCAGCCAAATCCGAGGCGCAACTGGACGGTGTTGATGCCGGGGTTCGGAGTGGCAAGCCCGGCGTTGGAAATGTGCATGTAGCGGAGCTCGGCGCTGATATTGTGCTTGCTGCGCAGAAAATGCAACCCCACGGCGCCGCTGCTTGTGAAATTCACGCGAGATGTTCCTGCGGGAACCTGCGTGTTCGTAAACAGAGTGCCTCCGCCGATTTCCAAGTAAGGAACCACGCTGCCCCGGGTATCCAGGAGCCACTTGAATGCAAACGGATTCACGCCGACTCCGTAGGCGGTGTTTTGTTTTTGCGAGACCACGAATGCGGGCACCGCTTCGACAGCGTATTCCAGACGGCCGCGCAGGAAGCCCGGGCCATGCGGGGCCGTAAGAATCAGTCCATAGCGGAAACCCAGATTCCAGACTCCGTCGCTGGACTGGCTGCCGTTCGTGCCATGGCCGCCCCCGGTCCAAAATTGAATTTCGTGTTCGCCTTCGACCGGACCTGCCTGTGAGCGGGCCATGGGCGCACGCAAAAAGAAGACAATCGAGAAAAGAACGAAGGCAGTTTTTCCCAACAAAGAGTCTCCTTGGGTGATTCGATTCCGAGCCGCGAAATTGGGTATGCACATGAAGATATAGAAAAACGCTCCGAAAGGCGACTCTCTTCTGCCCTTGCAGAAGCTCTCCGCATAGCATGGTAGGTTGGGGCCGGCAATCGCGCTCCTATGAATGGTTGTGGACGCCGCGTTCATCATTTGTTCATAGGAGACCGTCTACTTTGGTATGAGGAAGGTGCGAAGCCATACCGCTATTGCAGGTGGAATCGAAACAGACTGATACGAATGGGTGAGCGATTCACTTTGGTTTTCTCTTTGTTCTTAGGCCTTCTGCTGCCTATGGCGGGTGGCGCGTGGGCGCAGGATAAACCTACGAACGATGGGACAACTACGGCTTCGGACGCCACCCCTGAAAACGATCCTCTCCCCACCATGGTTCCGCACCTGGAGTCAGATCGCTGGTGGCTTTCCGGGCAGGCGAATTTCATCTCGCAATGGCATCCGGCATTCCATTCCCCCTATCAGGGACCAAACAGCCTGCCTCCGGAGGCGCAGGATGCCACTTCGCGTGTGCTGACTCTCTTCACGGGCCTGCGGTTAACAAATTCGGCGGAGCTCTTGTGCGATGTGCAAGAGAGCGGCGGGCACGGAATTGGAGAATCACTCGGTCTTGCGGGAGTCACGAACCTTGACGTCGTGCGTAATCCGACACTGAGCAAAGCGCCGTATGTGGCCAGATTGCTGTGGCATCAGATTATTCCGCTGGGCGAAAAAAAAACAGCTTCCGAACGAACGCCGTACTCGCTGTTTTCGACACTTCCCGAGCGACGCCTGGAATTACGGTTCGGAAAGTTCGGGATAGCCGATTTCTTTGATCTGAACACCTACGGATCAGACACCAGCTTTCAGTTCATGAATTGGACCGTGGATAACAACGGGGCGTACGACTATGCAGCGGACACGCGAGGGTTTACTTTCGCAGGGATGCTGGAATATCACGATCGGCGTTGGGCATTGCGGTTCGCGGAAGCGCTCCTGCCGAAGGTGGCAAATGGGATTCATTTGGACGCCAATTTGAGCCGGGCGAGGGCGGAGAATGTCGAATTCGAACTCCACGGCAAGGCGTTTCGGAAACAGGAAGGAATCGTACGGTTCTTGGCTTTCGTGAACCACGCCAATATGGGCAGCTACCGTGAGGCGATTGGCAATTTCCTTGCTGGGATTACTCCAAAACCGGAAATCAGCGCGCATCCTTTGCAGACCACAATTAAGTATGGATTCGGAGCGAACTTCGAACGGCCCCTCAACGACTGGGTGGGCGTATTTGGCCGGTGGGGATGGAATGAGGGCCGGCACGAGTCTTTTGCATATACCGAAGTGGACCAGACGGCGCAGATCGGCGCAGGGGCCAGTGGCAAGCGATGGCGGCGGAAATACGATCGAGCTGGTGTGGTGTTCGTTTCGAACGGAATTTCGCGGGACCACCAGCAATATTTGGCGCTGGGCGGATCGGGCTTTCTCTTGGGCGACGGGGGTCTGAACTATGGGCGCGAGAATGTTTTTGAGATGTATTACACCACGCACCTTTGGAGAGGCGTCTATCCTTCCTTCGGTCTCCAACACATTAATAATCCGGGCTACAACCGCGACCGCGGTCCAGTGCTGGTGCCCACGCTTCGGCTGCATCTGGAATTCTGACGGCGCCAGATGGTCTCGCCCTTTTCCTCAGGACAATGAAACTTCTTGGCAGCGGGACGAAAGTCTGCTAACTAGGTGTTTCTGTGTTCGTCCGAAGAACGAAGGCTGTTGCGCTCAGGGCCATTCCTCTTTGTTGTAAAATCATGCGCCGAGGTTGTTGGAGGAAAAACATGAAAGCAGAAACGCTGCCGGCCTGCCCAAGGAAGTTTGTCGGGATCGTCCGGTTTATCGCGCTGGCCGCTGCCGCGATGGGGATGGCGGCGAGCGGCGCAAAGGCTCAGACCGTCGATGAAGTCATCGCGAAAAATATTCAAGCGCGGGGCGGACTCGAAAAGCTTAAAGCCGTGAAGACTCTGCGAACGACGGTGAAGTTCAGCGACGGGTCGTTTCGCGCCGAATTCCGTCAAGAGAACAAACGCGCCGACAAAGTCCGCGAAGAGTTCATTGTCCAGGGCATGGCACAGATTCAGGCGTACGATGGCAAGACCGGATGGCAGATTTCGCCCTTCCAGGGGCGCAAGGACCCCGATCTGATGTCCGCCGACGACATGAAAGGCTTGATCGTCGACGCAGACATTGATGGCCCGCTTGTGGATTACAAGGAAAAAGGGCACAAAGCGGAGCTGGTGGGCCACGATGCGGTGGAAGGAACAAACTGCTACAAAATCAAACTCAGCATGAAGAATGGAGACGTGCGCTACTACTACCTGGACACGGATTCCTTTCTGGAACTGAAAATCGAGATTCAAACCACCATTCGCGGCGCGCTACAGGAATCGGAGCAGTATTTTGGGGACTATGAGCAAGTGAACGGAGTTTACTATCCATTTGCGGTAGAGCAGGCGCAGAAGGGCAGCTCTTCCCGCTCGCAGTTTTCTGTCGAGAAAATCGAACAGAACGTAAGCCTGGACGACGGGCTCTTTGCGATGCCGGCGACGAAAACAGAAACAAAGAAGGCGCCAACTGGAAAATAGCTTGCTCCAAACAGTTTCGTGGTTTTGGTACCGGGACAATTACGCACTTACTCGATTGTTGAGGTGATTGCTGCTATGCGCCGAATCATTCGCTGCCACATCGCAGGGCCGGTTTTGATTACCGCTTCGCTTATTTTCGCTACGACTGTGCTCGCACAGGACGTCAAATTTGATTCGGATACCATCTCCGGCCTGGGCGCGCGGAACATCGGCTCCGCAACGATGAGCGGACGCGTGTCGGCAATCGCCGCGGTCAAAGAGAACGGCCGGCTCACGGTGTATGTCGGCGCGGCGAGCGGCGGCGTTTGGAAGTCCATCAATGGCGGCGCCACGTTCAAACCCGTTTTTGACAAAGAGGCCGTGCAATCCATTGGCGCGATTGCCATTGACCCGCAGTCTTCGAGGACGATCTGGGTCGGCACGGGCGAGGCCTGGACGCGCAACAGCACGTCCATCGGCAACGGCATTTACAAGTCAACCGACGGCGGTGACAGCTGGACCAACATGGGCCTGCCGAATTCGGAAAGAATCGCGAAAATCCTCGTCGATCCAAAGAATGGCGACACTGTATACGCGTGCGTCCCCGGAAAACTCTGGAGCGATAGCGAGGACCGCGGCCTTTACAAGACCAGCGATGGCGGCAAGACCTGGAACAAGATCTTGAAGGGAACGAATCTTTCAACGGGTTGCGGGATGATGTCCATGAGCTCGGAGGATTCGAAGACGCTCTTTGCGGGAATCTGGGATTTCCGGCGGAAAGGCTGGACGTTCCGCTCCGGCGGAGAAAGCCCGACGGCGCCGAGCGGAAGCGGCCTTTTCAAAACCACAGACGGAGGAGCGACGTGGCAAGAGCTGGAGGAAAAGTCCGCGAAAGGACTCCCGGCAAAGCCCTGGGGGCGTATTGCGGTCACGATAGCGCCTTCGAAGCCCGATGTGATTTACGCAATGATTGAATCGACGCGCAGCGCCTTATTTCGGTCCGACGATGGCGGCAAAACCTGGGAAGAGCGCGACCGCAGCAACTGGATGGTCTGGCGTCCATTTTATTTTGCAAACCTGATTGTTGACCCCAAGAACGAGAACAAGGTCTATAAGCCCGACTTAATCCTGATCATGAGCGAGGATGGCGGGAAGAGTTTCAGCGGAATAAGCAACGCCGCGCACGGCGATTTCCATACCGTATGGGTGAATCCGGAGAATACCGATCATCTCATTGCGGGCGATGATGGCGGCGTTTGGTATTCCTACGACGGCGGGAATACCTGGTGGAAAGGCAATAACCTTCCGATTTCGCAGTTTTACCACGTGAGCGTGGACAACGACGATCCGTATCACGTTTATGGAGGTCTACAGGACAACAGTGTCTGGAAAGGGGACTCGCAATACCCGGGAGGAATTTCCAATGGCCGTTGGGAAAACCTGGGTGGTGGTGATGGCTTCTGGGCGTTTGCCGACCCGGCGGATCCAGACTTCGCCTACGCGGAATCGCAAGGCGGATACGTCGGCCGAGTGAACCTCAAGACGCTGGAGGCGCGGCCCATCAAGCCCCAGCCCAACTATGGAGAAGGGAAGCTGCGCTTCAACTGGAATACTCCCATCCACATGAGTCCCAATGAAAAAGGTACGATTTACATTGGCGCGCAGTTTCTCTTTCGCTCGCGGGATCACGGCCAGACGTGGGACCGCATCTCTCCAGACCTGACCACGAACGATCCAGAAAAGCAGAAGCAGGAGGAATCCGGCGGCGTCACGGTCGACAATTCCTACGCCGAGACGCACACGACGATTTATTCCATCAGCGAATCGCCGCGCGATGGACAAACCATCTGGGCCGGGACGGACGACGGTAACGTACAGCTGACCCGCGATGCCGGAAAATCCTGGGCAAACGTGGTTGGAAACGTTCCGAACTTGCCGAAGTTTTCTTGGGTTTCCTGGGTCGAAGCGGGGCTGTACGACGGCGCGACTGCTTATGCGGCGTTCGACCGTCACACGTTCGGAGACATGGAGCCGCATGTCTACAAAACGACGGACTACGGGAAGACCTGGACTTCCATCGTCGCCGCCGATAGCGGAGTTCGCGGCTACGCGCACGTGATCAAGGAAGATCCTGTGGCGCACAGCCTGCTCTATCTGGGCACCGAGCTTGGCCTATGGATTTCGCTCGATAGCGGAAAGCACTGGGCGCAGTTCAAAGGCCACGAATTCCCTTGCGTCGCGGTCCGCGACATCGTCGTTCATCCGCGGGAATCGGATCTTGTGTTGGCCACGCATGGACGGGGCATCTGGATTGTGGATGACATTACTTCGCTACGTAAGTTGACGCCCGAGGTCATGTCCCAGGAGGCTGCATTCCTAGCAGCCAAGCCCGCGCAGCAAAGGCTTGCGACGAATGGTGGCTGGCCAGAAGGAAGCGCAACCTATACAGGGCCGAATCCGCCGGATGCTGCGGTGATCACCTACTATCAAAAGAAGCGCCACATTTTTGGCAAGATGAAGCTCGAGATATTCGACGCGCAAGGAAAGCTAGTCGATACGCTGCCCCCGAACAACCGCCGCGGCATCAGCCGCGTGAACTGGCCCATGCGGTTGAAGGCGCCCCGCGTGCCGCCTGCGGCGACCGCCGCGTTTGAAGCGGCTCTGGGCCCTCGCGTTCTTCCCGGCACTTATACCGTGAAGATGACGCGCGGAACGGAAACCTATACGACGCAGCTCCTCGTGACTCTCGACCCACGCGCGAAGTTCTCGCCCGAAGACCGCAAGGTGGAACTCGACGCCGCCATGCGTGTCTACAATCTGCTGGGAGACATGAGTTTTGATGTGGACCGCATCAATGGCGTCCGCGATGCGTTGGCAGAGCGGAGCAGTAGAGTGAAGGGGGATGCTGCTTTTGCGAAACGCCTGCAGGAGCTCTCGCAAAAAGTCGATGAGCTGCGCAAGAAGATTGTGGCCACGAAGGAAGGCGGGGCCATCACAGGAGAAGAGCGTATTCGCGAAAAGACTACGGAGCTCTACGGCGATGTGGTGTTTTACGAGGGACGGCCAGGGGATTATCACGTGGGCCGCATCGATTCTTTAAAGAAGGAACTAGGAGACGTGGAGACGGAATTCGATAATCTCGTCGCCAAGGAGTTACCCGCGGTGAACAAATCTCTGGGGCAGAAGAAGCTGGAGCCTGTCCAGACATTGACGCGAAAAGCGTGGGACAGCGCGAACAGCGATTCGGCAAGCGGCGCGGG
>CAZGBQ010000127.1:2647-11109 GCA_964524045.1 uncultured Acidobacteriaceae bacterium | reverse complement strand
CGTTCATATGGTGTTGCTCCCGTCGGATAAGCTGGATTGCCAAAGAGCGTGTTTGGCGTGCCGGGTGAGCCGACACCAGTGGGGTCGCACGTGAGATCTCCTACTGCGCAGGCACCGGCAACTCCGAATGAGGCGTTGCAAGTCGAGACATTGCCGATAGTGGGATCCATGCCTGGGAAGCCGCAGCCGATTTGATTGTTGTCTTTGAAAATGCCATCGGCCGGACTGCCTGAGCCGTAAACGGCATTCAGATTTGAGCCCAGGAACATCGGATGGTCGTTGCAGACGCCATCTTCGTTGTAATCCCCCGCGATGTTGAATGGGACTCCGTTCTGATCCAGGACTCTGGCACCGACTACGTTGTTAGTTACAACTCGACCGGGGTACCGGCGGCAAGAAACGCCGTTGTTGCCCAGAGCAATGTCTACCGGATGGCCTGAATAGAACTGGAAGAAACTCCCAAGCGACCAGCCACCCAGGGCATGACCAACGACGCCCTTTTGCGCTTTAAGAAATGGCAGTTCATAGGTCACATTGAACTTGTAAGCATGCCGGTGGTCTTCCGCACCCCGTCCATAGGACAGATGAGGCAAGGCATTCGAGATGTAATAGTAAGGCGCAGTGCGGGAGCCAATCGCGGAGCAACCCGCAAACAGCTCGGAGTTCACGTCCAGCAATTTTGAATAGGTATAGCTGGTATTAAACTGCAGGCCGTGGCTAACACGCTTCGTCGCTTCGAATATGAGAGCATTGTAATTGGAACTGACGCTGTTCGAGCGGTAGTTGAAGCCCGTGTAGAACGGATTGGGCCGGCGGTTTGAAAGGCCAGGGTTGTTGTACGCTTGGCCATCCGTGCGATTGTAATTCTCGAGCATGGGCAAGTGCCGGCCCAGCGAGCCCTGGTATTTCGCACTCAGCAGCAGGCCGCTGAGGACTTCGCGTTCCACGCCGAAGTAATAGTTTTCACCAGAGGAATCGTGCATGTTCACGTCCATCGTCCGGACGGAAACTCTCCTCCCCGGGACTGGGACGCCTGGCGGTATGTTGGCAGGGTCGTACCCCGCGCCGATGGAGGCTGGATTCGAGTAGAAAATGGCGTCGCCACATCCTGCCGCGTTGAAATCTAGCAACGCGTAGAACGGCGGGTTCCAGGCACCGTTCGACCAGATATTGTCGAAGATGCGGTCATAGAAGATGCCGTAGCCGCCGCGGATGGCCATTTTGCCTTTGCCAAAGGGATCCCAGGCGAACCCGATACGTGGACCAAAGTCCTTGTTGTATGTATTCCACATCCGGCTGACCGGATTTACCTGGGCCGCACCAAGGCACGCCCTATCCGTGGCGATATTGCAGCCGGCCAAATTGGTGAACTGCGCGATAATCCCGTGAGCCTCGCTCGGAGCGCCAAAGCGTTCCCAACGAAGACCGAGGTTCAGCGTGAGCCGTGACGTAACCTTCCAGTCGTCTTGAGCGAATACGGCGTAATCATGCGTGGTGTAATGACGGTACGCGTTGGCCTTGTTGGGGGCGGCAATACGCGGGTCAACTGACGTTTCCTCAAAATAGGGATAATCGCCCGTGAAATTGGAGTTAAAGGCGTTCACGATTGTGCCATCGGGTTGTAGCGTCCCATCACACGAAGGCGTAATCACAGAACCCGCCGGGCACGTGGAGTTCGAGCCATCGCTGGTCAGGGTTAACTCGCCAAACTCATACTGACCGGGGAGGCCAAGGTCCCAATTCCGGTAAAGGATGCCGTAGTTCGCGCTTCCGCCGAATTTCAATGCGTGGCGTCCCACGGTCCAAGTCAAATTATCTTGAATCGCCCAGCGGTCCTGCGTGAAAGCAACAACCTGGCCACCCTCGCCAGGACCGAAGGAGTAATTCAGGCAGCCCGCCGCCTGATTGTCAATATAAACATTGGGAGTCGTCTGTTTAGCAGGATCGCCTTCGATGGACGGGTTATTAAACCGGTTTTGGGAAAGATTAATTTCATTTGCCACGTGCGGGCTGAACGTATGAGTTTCAATGAGCGCTAAATTGTGCTGGTTCTGGATATTGGTAAAAGGGATGCTGGCGCCGCCCGCCAGCGGCGCGCGGAAGGTGCTCCCAAAAAATTGATCCAGCTGGTTGTACCGGGTGACGTTGGCCACAAAACTGAGCCGATCCGAATTGCTAAAGTTATGATCCACGCGGCCATAGTAGCTGTCTGTCTTTGTAGTCACCGGATCAGAGAAGGAAAGGCATCCGACAGGGTTGGTGCCGCCGGTCTTATATACTTTTAGTCCCGTGACGGGGTCCACCGTTCCCGGATCGACACTTAGTGGACAACGAGCATCGGAAGTAACCGGAGGATACGCGGCGAGAATCTGCTGGGCGAGCGGCCCGCCGTTGGCCTGCACGAACGCAAGTGCCGAGCTGGTGGGCACGTAGGTGTTTGCAGCGGTCACGCCTTGAAGCAATTTGAACCGGTCGTAGGCGAAGAAGAAGAAAGTCTTGTCCTTCTTGATAGGCCCACCTACAGCTCCGCCAAACTGGTTCTTAATGTACTTGGGCCTCTTGGAAATGATAGGCACGATGGGCACTGTCGGGTCCAGATTGTGAGCGGCGACCGAATCATTATGAGCAACGACCGAAGCGCCGTAGTCCCTGTTGTAGAAAAAATCGTTGGCGTTCAGCGTGGCATTGCGGTTCTGCTCGTACAACACGCCGTGAAACTTATTCGAGCCGGACTTCTGGTTCGCGGTAACCAGGGCCCCAGCGCCGCGGCCATATTGAGCGCCCATACTGTTGGTAATGATGGTGAAATCTTCGACGGATTCAAGCGGCGGGTTGATGTTGATGGCGCCGGCGCTAAAGTTGTTGTTATCTTCCGCGCCGTTTAGCATGTAAGAGGTCCCGGCTTCTCTGGCGCCTCCGGAAGTCGGCGACATATCCAGCCCCGGGCTAACGGAGGGCGCCATGAACGGAAGCGTGCCAAAGATGTCGCGATCCACGAGCGCGGCATTCTCAATGGTCTTGGCGTCGACCTGATACGCGAGATCGGAGGTGGCCGTTTGAACGAGCGGGGCTTCCGAGGTCACTTCAATCACCTGCTGGGCCTTGGCCAATTCCAGCTTGACGTTGAATGGTATCGTTTGGCTGGCTTCCATCACAATTCCCGTTGCCCTAACCGTCGCGAAGTTCGTAGCCTTCACTTCGAGGGTATACGTTCCTGGAGGAACCAGCGGAAAACGATACGACCCATCTCCACTCGTAGTTGTCGACTGAGAAATATTCGTGCCGACGTTCGTGATGGTCACCGAAGCGCCAGGCACCACGGCACCCGTCGGATCCGTAACTGTGCCGGTGATGACGCCCTGCACGCTCTGTGACCAAACCGCTCCGCCACCCGCGAGAATAAGCAATGCCGCAACAAAAAGAACAAAAGTGCGCAATTTCATGCTTTCTCCCCTGTCCAAAGCCTTCTCGGCCAAAGCCTCAGAGATGAATTCAGATTTTAGACTTTCAAGAAAAAGGCCTCACCGCCACCACGACTGTTGCGCGGCATCCCCGCGAAACAGCACCATTGACGGCAATTCAAGTACTATTCGGCCCTAATGTCAAGCCTAAATTTGATGTACAAGCAAGAGAACGTTTATCTGATGTCCACACGCAAGCTAGTCAACCTTAGATACTTAGTTCTAAAACTTATATAACCAGCTCTCTCGGCGGCAGGCACGATCTCGAGGCAAATGCTCCCTTTGTGATGAACTTGCTTTTCAAATGTGATGCGCGACTTTGTAGGCTGTTTCCCATGCTCGATGACCCTTGGCATTTTCGCTTGTGACCGGGGGCCGTGTACAATGGCCATTTCTGGAAGGCTTTTGCTGGCAAGCTCGGGCAAAATACAGCCTGCACCCAAGTTCCCATGCCTACCGACGCACCAATAACGCTCAGTCGGCGATCCCTATTGAAGAAATCTCTCCTTTCGGGGAGCGCGATGCTCCTTGATTTCGGCTCTATCGCCTGGCCGCTTCCTGCTCCAGCCCAAGTAAGAGACCCTTTTGCCGGGGGCACGCATATTGGAAACCTGGATTTCGCTAACGAAGGCTCTGTCCCGCTCGACTCGCCCGAGGGCTCCGAACTGGACGGCCGGCTCTATACGGACTTGGCAGCCCTTGCGCCCCAGGGCCTCGTCACCTCGACCGAAAAATTCTACCTGCGCACGCGCGCCTCAGAGCTGCTGCCTGACGCTGCGGCCTGGCACGTTAAGGTGGCGGGATTTGTTGATCGACCTGCTAACCTGGCGATCGAAACCCTAAAGAAGACTGCTAAGCCCATGGGCATACATGTAATGGAATGCGCCGGGAACGTGCGACCCACGCGTTTTGCACTCTTAAGCGCGGGCCGCTGGAGCGGCATCCCCACCTCCCAGATCCTGGACGACGCAAGACCGAAGTCTGCCGCTGCGCGGGTTCTTATCTCAGGTTTTGACCGTTATGCGAAAGACTCAAAGACCTCCATCCCCGGCGCGAGCTGGCTCTTCACCTACGAGCAGCTCAAATCCTCTGGGGCGTTTTTCGCCACAGAGTTGAACGATCAGCCACTGACCCGAGATCACGGAGCCCCGGTCCGACTGCTCGTTCCAGGCTGGTACGGGTGTTGCTGTATCAAGTGGGTGGATGAGATCAAGTTTGTTGGCGAAAGCGCGGAAGTCACTTCGCAGATGAAGGAATACGCAGGGAGAACTATGCAGAGAGGGGTACCTCAACTCGCTAGAGACTACCAGCCTGCGGTGATCGAGCAGGCGGCCATGCCCATTCGCGTCGAAAAATGGAGCATCGCCGGCAAGATCAAATATCGCGTCGTAGGAATTGCCTGGGGAGGCTCTCAGCCAATCAAGGTCCTCGCGATCCGCTTCAACCCCGAAGAAGACTATGTGCCGGTAGACAACTTCCAGCACATCGAGAACGACCCGTGGACTCTCTGGAGCCACATTTGGTCGCCACAGGCTCCCGGAACTTACTCGATTCGCCTGGCCGTGAAGGAGCCAGTAGTCCAGGCTCGCCGCCTGGATTCGGGGTACTATGTTCGTAGCGTGGAAATTACAGAAGCCTGACAAGGCACCTATGCAGTTAGCAGGGAGTCGCAAGAATTGCGATCAGGAAAAAACGTGCATCGATTGACCCATCTTGCAGTTGCAATCCTCTTCGTTTTGGCGGGAACTTCGCTCGCGGGGTCTCCCGTACCTCAAACAGGTCACGAAGGACACCAAGCTACCGGCCCCGTGCCGCGCGAAATCCTCGAACGCCCGGTGGCCCTGCGATCTGGAATCGGCACCTTGCACGAAAAGGTGTCCACTTCTTCCCAGGAAGCTCAGGCCTTTTACGATCAAGGATTAGCCTACCTTCATTCCTACGTTTGGATTGAGGCGATTCGCTCTTTTCACCAGGCTCTGCGATTAGACCCAAATTGCGGCATGGCGTTTCTTGGGCTAACGGACGCGTATATCGGGCTCCACGACGCTGCCACAGCTCGGGCTGCTTTTCAGAGGGCGCGCGAATTGGCGCCCAAGCTCAGCAAGCGCGAGCAAGCGTGGATCACGATCCGCGACCGCGAACTGGATTATCTAGAAGATGGCGGAAATCCCGACAAATACGTCGCCTATCGAAAATCGGTTAACGACGCATTGAGGGTCAGTCCGAACGATCCGTGGTTGTGGATTCAGCGCGGCTTGGCGGACGAAGGCTCTCCGGTAACACACGGACAGACCGGCGGAGTGGACACGATCTCGTTTTATCGAACTGCTCTCGCCTTGGCCCCGGACAACTTTGCCGCGCATCATTACTACGCGCATACTCTCGAGAATCTTGGCAGAACCAAAGAGGCACTCGAAGAGACCGCCACTTATTTGCGCATGGCCCCGGCAATTCCTCACGCCGTCCACATGCACGGGCACGAGCTCATGCGCGCGGGACGCACCGAGGAAGCCATCGCTCAGTTTCTAAAGACAAAATCACTGGAAGAAGATTATTACCGCACGGAGAAAATTCCCGCTCGCTTCGACTGGCACCATGCCCACAATCTGCAATTGCTGGCCATGTGCTATCAGTCTCTAGGACAAATGAAAGCAGCCGAAGGCGCCTTCCGTGAGGCTTTCGCGGTTCCTGCCTACACGGATTTCCTGGAGTTTAATCGCAAGGCCTGGCCCGAATTCCTCCTGGCCCGTGGCCGCTACGAAGAAGCTCTTCGCGCTTCACAAGAATTGACGAAAAGCCCGTGGCCTCTGCCGCGGCTTGCCGGCCACACGCTGGCAGGCCAGGCCCTGCTGGCGTTGAATCGAGCTAACGAAGCCCAGGAAGAACTGAGCCTCGCCGAGCAGGAAACCGAACATCTTCCGGTAAATCTCGTAGCCACCTCGCCGTTCCCAAACACGCTGCGCGCCGAATTGTTGTTTCGCGAGAAGAAAGCCGAAGAGGGTGAGGCATTGCTGCAGGACATCGTGAGAATGATTCTTGCTCGTCCCGGGCCGGATGCCTGGAGCGCAGCCCGCTTTGAGTTGGAATCCCTCGCGGGGAGTGCTCGCCAGAATGGCGATTGGAATTTGTCGGAATCCATCGCGAAGGACATGATTCAACACGATGCAACGTACGCCGGCGGATACTTCGCCCTCGGCCTCGCTACCGAACATGCCGGCCATTCCGCTCAGGCTCGCGAGCAGTTTGCGGCCGCGGAGAAGCTCTGGAGCAAGGCGGACAAAGATTTGCCGGAACTCCGGCGCATTCAGGAGGGGGTGTCCGCACGGCGCTGAGTTATCATGCCAGCGGCGATGACTACCTTCCGGAAAATCCTTCCTCCTCGAGCGGCGTATGCAGCCCTGATTGTCTGTCTTGCCTTTTCCTTTGTCGCGGGCATCGCCGGGGAAGCCCCTGTTCCCGTCCGCTTCCTCCGCTTCGAAGAAGTTCAAGAGACTGTTCGCCTTAACTCTGATTCTGGGCTTCCCGGGAGCCAACTCACCGAAAGAGCAGCGTGGGACGCCTGGATTCGCGCGCGAGATGCCGAAGTACGCGGCCGCATCGACGCCGGCATCGAGGATTCCATCAGCAATCTCATCCTTTACGGCACATCTTTCACCTCTCTTCCGCGTGTGGGAAGCGTCGAGCTCGCGGCATCCGAATCAGGTGAACTTACCGCTGCCGCACTCGCTCGGGTCCACGCTTTGGCAATTGCGCTTTCCGCCGGTGCAAAGAATGAGCGGATTAGTTTCGTTCGTGATTTCCTGCTGAGGAAAGGCATTGCCGGAGACGCTGTCGAAACCTTCTTCAAGGAGAATCTGCGCCGCTTCGTCGCCGAGCAAGCTGCTTACCAAGAAAAGTTGCAGGAAGCGGCCACACAAGCCGATCCCTCTGCAGTCTATCTTGCCCGCGGAACGCTCTTCGAGACTCGCGGCCTTTCCGTTGACACTTCGCTGCTTCCGAACTTTGCCCTGGAAGAGACGCTCCGCGCGATGCTTGGGAAAGGCGCTCTTGCGGCTGGAAGCATGCATCGAATTGCCGTCATAGGTCCCGGGCTCGACTTTACCGACAAGCGCGATGGCTACGATTTTTATCCCTTGCAGACCATCCAGCCGTTTGCTGTCTTGGAAGCCGTCGCGCGCCTAGGCCTGGGTAAAGCAGAAGACCTGCAAGTTGTTTGCCTGGATTTGAATTCCGCGGTCATCGCGCACGTCGGCAGATTGGCGGCGCAGGCCCGCGCTGGCCACAGTTATACGGTCCAGCTTCCACGCGACGTGCAGGCAGAATGGAGCGCCGAGGCCATCTCCTACTGGAATCATTTTGGCGAGATTCTCGGATCACCAGCCAAGCCCTTGCCGGTCCCAGCTGCTTTAGGTGGAGTTATGTCTCGCGCGGTTGCGATTCGTCCACGATTCGCCTCGAAAGTACAGGTCTATAACGCCAACATTGTCGCGCAGACGCTGGACGTCTCTCCGTCGCAAGGCTTTGACCTGGTGGCCGCCACCAACGTACTCGTTTACTACGACCGCTTTCAGCAAGCCTTAGCCATGGCCAATATTGCACGCATGCTGAACCATGGAGGGATCTTCCTGGCGAACAATGTTCTTCCTGCGCAGCACGTGAGCGAGCTTGAGTACCTTGGCCGCCGGACTACTGCTTTTACTCCGAGTGGAGCTTACGGCGATGACGTTGTCGTTTACCGTCGCAAGTAATCTCCATCTGCTAACGCAGCCCGCCATGACCGGCTGCTCCAAGGAGCATTCTCGCAACCCTTCGGTGATAGGATGAGTGCGCACGCATGAGCGTAACTGACGCACAAGCTTCTTGAGAGCAGCACCGCATGAGCACAACCCAAAAACCGCGGGTCATCGTAGGCCTTTCGGGGTCCAGCGGCCTGCCTTACGGAGTGCGCCTCCTTGAAGTTTTGCGCAAGCTGGGCACGCACGAAGTCCATCTGATTTTGAC
>CAZGBQ010000127.1:0-2547 GCA_964524045.1 uncultured Acidobacteriaceae bacterium | reverse complement strand
GCCTCCTTGAAGTTTTGCGCAAGCTGGGCACGCACGAAGTCCATCTGATTTTGACAGAAGCGGCCAAGCTGAATATTTCGGTTGAGACTAATTGGCGCGTGAAAGACGTGGAAGCGCTGGCCGATGTTGTCCACAACGTGGTGAACATCTCTGCAAGCATTGCCAGTGGCTCGTTCCGCAGTGAAGGAATGATCGTCGCCCCCTGTTCGATTCGAACGCTCTCTGCGATCACGCACTCTCTTGCCGACAATTTGCTGGTGCGCGCCGCGGACGTGACTCTCAAAGAGCGCAGACGTCTCGTCCTGATGCCGCGCGAAGCTCCCCTTCACACCGGACATTGCAAGCTGCTTTACGAGGCTTCGCAGTTGGGAGCCATCATTTTTCCCCCAATGCCTGCGTTTTACGGCCGTCCGCGCACCATCGACGACGTGGTGAATACCACGATCGGGCGCGTCCTGGATCTATTCGGTATCGATGCGGGCCTTGTCAAGCGCTGGACCGGCGTCGAGCCTAAATCTAATAGGTGAGATCCGCGCTAATCATTGCCACCGCCTTGAGCTGCCCCCTGGAAGCAGTGAGGTTTATCACACAATCTCTAATATTTTTGCAGTATTGCCACTCATACCTGTTTCTTGTCTAATCCCAAAAATTTCTTTGCGCGATTCCCCCGTCGGGAACCGGCGTTAAGCGGTGCGTTAGTGTCGGGGTGTGCGAGCTGCGCCCTACAGAAATACTGGGAGTCTCCAAGAAGCGGGGTCAAAATCGTGCGAAGAACTATCCTTGCCTTGCTGCTGTGCTTTGGGCCGCGGGCGTTTGGCCAAAGCAATTATGCTTCAGTGACGGGCACGGTCACCGATCCACAACAGAGTCCGGTTGTGGGCGCGGCGGTTGTACTCACTTCAGCAGAAACGCGCGCGGAAAGGCGCGTCAACACTAATTCCCAGGGCATCTTTCAAATCACGGGCATCTTGCCGGGAGAGTATGGCCTCGCGGTTCAGGCGCAGGGCTTCGCGCAACTTACGCATCCCATTCGCCTCGAAGTTGACCAGCATCTCGAACTTGACCTTGCTCTCAAGCTTGCCTCTACTTCCTCAACGGTCCAAGTAGATGCTACGGCCGCGGACGTGCTTCACACGGTCGACGCCAGCATCGGAGAGGTGATTGAGCCCGCCGCGGTTGAGAATCTGCCCCTGAACGGTCGCATGCTGATCGACCTCGTCCTTATGGTTCCCGGCGCCCATATGAGTCATGGCGCGCAAGCCGGCGACATGAACCCGCTCTATTGGCGTCCCGGGCAACGCTCTGCGGTTAGCGTCGGAGGCAATCGCCCCAACGCCAACTATTTTCTCCTGGACGGCGCCACCAACACCGATCCGACGTTCAATACCTTGAACCTCAGTCCCTCGCCGGACGCGGTTCAGGAATTCAAGGTGCAAACGGGAAGCTATTCGGCCGAAATGGGCGGCGCCGGCGGCGGACAGATCAATATCGTTACGCGCTCGGGTAGCAATCCGTTCCACGGCACCGCTTATGATTATCTGCGTAATGGCGCGATGGATGCCTACACTTTCGGCGCTATGGGTTCCTCAAAGTTTCTCGTGCAAAACAATTTCGGCGGGTCCTTTGGCGGCCCCTTCATCCACAACAAGACTTTTTTCTTCTTCAACTACGAGGGCTACCGGCATTCGCAAGCCGATTCCATGACCGAAACGGTTCCCACGCTCGACGAGATTGCCGGGAACTTTCAGAACAGCGGTGTGATCATTTACGACCCTCGCAACCTGACGGCTCCGGGCCAGCCGGCGAGCGCCAGCAATCCCCGCCAGCCGTTTTCGAACAATAGGATTCCTTCACAGGACATCAGCACAGCCGCGCAGCTCTTTCTTCAGAAATACGTCCCTCAGGCGAATCTGGACATGGGAATGATGGCTTGCGGCGGCGCTATGATGGGCCAACCAGGCGTAGTTGGCGCGGGCTTCGACTGCAACAATTATCTCGACGTTCGCAACGAGCACCACGTTAGCGATCAAGGTACCTCTCGGGTCGACCATATTTTCTCTACTACCAGCACGCTTTCGGCGCGCTATTCCTTGAGTTCCGAACGTGGCTTCATGCCCATAAATCTGCCTGGGTTTGGCACCAGCCACAATGATTTCGCGCAGCAGGGCGGCTTTGCGTGGAACCGGATTATTTCGCCCAGCCTGGTCAATGTCGCGACAGTCAGCTTTTCGCGTCTGGCGATGAGTCACTTCACACAAAGCGCCTACACCAGTGACATCGTTTCACAACTCGGCATTCTGGGCATCGGATTTGGCGGCCCCGGAGCGTGGGGCGCGCCCTGGTTT
Organism: uncultured Acidobacteriaceae bacterium; assembly: GCA_964524045.1. Taxonomy (GTDB): domain Bacteria; phylum Acidobacteriota; class Terriglobia; order Acidiferrales; family UBA7541; genus Acidiferrum. Next base: position 202 of record CAZGBQ010000127.1, on the reverse strand, counting down.
AACGTGCAAGGCTACTCGGGCATGGGCGACACCTACGCCGCCACGCCGATGCGGGCATGGGATACCACCATCGAGGGCCGCGATTCACTAAACTGGCAGCGCGGGCGTCATGGCCTGAAATTCGGCGGCAGTTTTCGCCGCTACATCTGGCCGATGTGGGGCTTCTTCCAGAACCGCGGCTACTATCAGTTCACCAGCGGCT
>CAZGBQ010000126.1:6691-11180 GCA_964524045.1 uncultured Acidobacteriaceae bacterium | reverse complement strand
TTCTCTGCGGGCCGCGTGGATGGGCTTTCGTCGGGTTTATCTTCCGAAGGCATAGTGGGCGAGCCGCGTGAACGGCTCAGGATACAACCCGGCGGCGAGAGTGACAAACACGGCTACGCCAAGGGCCACCGCTTGCGCGTTGCTCATGGCGGGACGCGGCGCTTCACCCGGCTGCTTCAGCCAGGCATGGACCACGATGCGAAAGTAGTAGTACAGCGCGGGGACGATGTAGAGCACGGCGAAGACTGCCAGCACCGGATGCTTGGTTTCGATCAGCGAGAGGAAAATGAAGTACTTGCCCATGAAGCCAGCGGTGGGCGGGATGCCGGCGAGCGAAAGCATGAATACAAGGAGCAGCACTGCGGCTGCAGGACTGCGCTGGTACAAGCCGTTTAATTCCTCGAGCTCTTCGCCGATGAGGCCCTTTTGTCGCAGAACGATGAGCACGGCAAAGGCACCGGCGGTCATAAAGAGGTAGGCGAACAAGTAGAACGCAATTCCCGTGGCTGCAGTCCTCGACAGGCTCTGTGTTTTTTCGTCCCAAGCCACAAGGGCAAGCAGAACATAACCTACGTGCGAAATGGAAGAATAGGCCAGAAGGCGCTTCACGTTGGTCTGGGTGAGCGCGGCCAGGTTGCCCCAGGTGAGCGAAGCCACAGCTATACCCGCAATAAGGTACATCCAGTTGGCATGTGAAGCACCAAACACTTCACGGAACAACCGGATCAGCAGCGCGAAGCTCGCGGTTTTGGACGCGACGCTGACATAAATCGTGACCGGCGTAGGCGCGCCCTCATAAACATCGGGCGCCCATTGATGGAACGGCACGGCGGCCACTTTGAAGAACAGTCCGACGGCCACGAGTACGAATGCGGCGGCCGCGAGAATCGGCGCTTGATGGGTGAGCAAAGATGGGTCCAGATGCAGCGCCGCCGGATAGGCTTGCTGAAGCATGGTGCGCGCCTGAATCCCCGCACCACTGTGCTGCTGGCTAAGTTCAATCCACCGCAAGAGATCACTGCGAGGGTTAAAGGCTGCCTGGATGTTGAAAATGTTTGTAGTTCCGGTCAGCCCATAGATAAGAGAAAAGCCGTAAGCAAGGATCCCTGAGCTGAAGGCGCCGAGCAAAACGTATTTCATGGAAGCTTCATTCGAACGTTTCTGGCGGCGCAAAAAACCGGTGAGAACGTAAAAGCTGAGAGCCATGGTCTCGAGGCCCAGGAACATCACGATTAGATCGGCGCCGGAAGCCATGAACATCATGCCGACGCAGGCGAAGAGCAGCAACGCGTAGTATTCGCCTTCCTGCTCCTCTTCGATTTCGAGATATTTCACGGAAAGCAGGATCACGAGCCCGGTCGCAGCAAGAAATAGCGCGGAGAAAAAGAGGAAAAACGGATCGACGATGACGGAGCCGCTAAATCCAAAGAGCTGGCCGTTGGCCGCAACCGGGAGCCGCAGTTGCCACACGGTGTAGGCGCTGAAGATCGTGCCCAAGAGAGCGAGCACGGCATTCCAATACCTGTCTTTCACGCCGATGGTGAAGTCAACCAGCAAAATTCCCAGGCCGAAAAGAGTCAGCTCGACTTCGGGGAGAATGACGCGGCCGTCTCCCTGCAAGTAACTGATTAGCCCGCTGAGAATCGGAATATGCATGCGGCCGTCTTATTTCGTTTCCGCCACTGCGGCGGGAAGTTCCGCCGCGGGCAATTTCGCTTGTTCCGGAGGATAAAACTTCGGGTTCACCTGGCGAACAATGTTATCCACGGGTTTTTCGATGAGCGCGAAAAACGGCTTTGGGTAAATGCCAATCCAGAACGCCAGAAAAAGCAGCGGGATCAGCGTGGCCATTTCGCGAAGATTCAAATCCGGCAAATGTTCATTGGCGGCATTGGTAACGGAACCGAACATCACGCGCTGGTAAAGCCACAGCAAATAGGCCGCGCCGAGAATCACGCCCAGCGTGCCCCAGGCAGCCCAGGCTTTGCTGACCTGAAACGCGCCCTGCAGAATGGTGAATTCTCCGATGAAGCCGTTGAGCAGCGGCATGCCGAGCGAACTCAGGCTGATGATGAGGTACACGGCCGCGAAGTTGGGCATGGGCGTGGCAAGGCCGCCGAATTCGGAAATCAAACGCGTGTGGCGGCGCTCGTAGAGCACGCCGACGATCAAGAAGAGCGCGCCGGTAGAAATCCCGTGATTGATCTGCTGGAGCACGCTGCCGGAGAGGCCGTTGGGCGTAAGCGCAAAAATTCCCAGCGTGCAAAAACCCAGGTGACTGACGGAACTGTAGGCAATCAGGCGCTTCATGTCTTTTTGCATGAGACAAACGAGCGCGCCGTAGACGATCCCGATCAGCGAAAGCACGATGACTATCGTGATGATGCGCGAGCGAAGCGCCGTATCTGTGGGCAATAGCGGAAGTGAAAAACGGATGAAGCCGTAAGTGCCCATTTTCAGTAGAACCCCGGCTAAAATGACGGAGCCGGCCGTGGGCGCTTCGGTGTGCGCGTCGGGCAGCCAAGTGTGGAACGGGAACATCGGCACCTTGATGGCGAAAGCGAAGAAGAAACCCCAGAAGAGCCAAACCTTCAGTGGGTCCGAGAAATGCTGCGCGGCAGCAAGGAGAGTTGGAACATCGAACGTGCGCGTTCCATCCGCCTGCAATGGGGCGTAGAAATACAGCGCCAGAATTCCCAGCAGCATGACCACCGAACCAGCCAGCGTATACAGAAAGAATTTGATAGCGGCGTAGAGGCGGCGGTCGCTGCCCCAAACCCCGATAAGGAAATACATGGGGACAAGCATCACTTCCCAGAAAACATAAAAAAGGAAAAAGTCGAGGGAGACAAACACGCCGATCATGCCGGTCTGCAAGAGCAGTAGCAGAATGTAGTACTCCTTGGTGCGCTGGTGGATCGCGCTCCAGGAAGAAAGTATGGCGATCATGCCCAGGAACGTGGTGAGCATGACCAGCAGCAGGCTGATGCCGTCGATGCCGAGATGATAGCGGGCCCCAATGTAAGGAATCCACGTAACGTTTTCTTCGAACGAGAAGCGGCTGGCCCCGGGATTCCACCAGCGAACCAACGGAATCGAAACGAGGAAACCGAGAACGCCAAAGACATTGCCGGCGATGCGATGCGCCTGCTCATTCTCGCGTGGAATGAAAAGCAAGGCGATTGCGCCAACCAGCGGCGTGAAAAGAACTACGCTCAAGATGTGATTCGCGAAAAAGTCCATGCTTCGCCTTTCAGCGCGCCCCGCGCAGAAGTGCCTGGAGGTGTTGCTCGTAATACGCCAAAAGAACCACAAGCCCAACCAAGATCCAAAGCGCATACCGGGAAAACAGGCCGGTTTGCAGGTAGCGCACCAACGACCCGGTGATTTGTGCCAGCGTGGCGCCGAAATTCAGCAGGCCATCGATGATCCACTTGTCCCACCACATTGAGAGGGTCGAGCCGAAGCGCGCGAGCCAGCCGGTACCATCCACGCCAATGCCGTCGATGACTTTGGCGTCAAAGCCGCCAAGCCAAGTTCCGAGGTCCTTGGTTCGGTTGACGAAAAGAGCGTCGTAGATTTCGTCGACGTAATACTTGTGAAAGAGCAGGCGGTAAAAACGCGGTACCCTTCCGGCAACGAGCTCGGGCGCAATTTTCCTCGTGCGATAGAACTGGTAGGCCAGCCAGATGCCGACAACTGCGACTCCAACCGACGCGAACATCAGCAGATACTCAGTAGCTCCGTTTCTCTCTTCCTTTTGTTTCGCTTCTCTGAGGACTTGCTCCAACTCCTTAGGGGGTAGGGCAAAAGGTCCTTTGTGACCTAGCAAAGGCATAGTCCCTTCAAGCCCAGTTGCCCTCGTGACGGGTTCGAGAAATCTCTCGAATCGCACGCTCCCGCTCCACCCGCCGATTATTGACAGCACGGCGAGAATCATCAGCGGAATGGTCATACTGTAAGGCGATTCGTGTATGTGCTTCTCGGTGTGGTCGTCGGCGCGCGAATAGCCGAAAAACGTAAGGAATACGAGCCGGAACATGTAGAACGCGGTCATGCCAGCAGTGATGAGGCCGACGATCCACAAGGCCCAATGCTTTTCGAAGGCGCGGCCAAGGATTTCATCTTTGCTGAAAAACCCGGCGAGAGGAGGGATACCAGCAATGGCGAGCGTGGCGACGAAGAAAGTTTTCGCAGTAATTGGAATCCTGCTCCAGAGGCCACCCATCTTTTGTATGTCTTGCTCATTCGACATGGCGTGAATGACGCTGCCAGCGCCGAGGAACAGGAGCGCTTTGAAAAACGCGTGCGTCATCAAGTGGAAAATTCCCGCGGCGAAAGCGCCTGCGCCAAGAGCGAGAAACATGTAGCCGAGCTGGCTGATCGTGGAGTAGGCGAGGACTTTCTTGATGTCGTTCTGCACCAGCGCCATAGACGCCGCAAAAATCGCCGTGACCACGCCGACGACCGCGACAACGTCCAGCGCCTT
>CAZGBQ010000126.1:3746-6591 GCA_964524045.1 uncultured Acidobacteriaceae bacterium | reverse complement strand
GCGTCGGAAGCGGATTTCTTCAAGAAATAAAAGCCGATCAGCAGATAGCTGCACAAGCCCACGCCTTCCCAGCCGACGAACATGAGCAGCATGTTGTTCGCAAGAACCAAGGTAAGCATCGAAAACATGAAAAGATTCATGTAGCCGAAGAACCGGTAGTAGCCGCCTTCGTGGCCCATGTAGCCGATGGAGTAGACGTGAATGAGGAAGCCAACCCCGGTGACTACTAACACCATCACGGAGGAAAGCGGGTCGAGCAAGTAGCCCCAGTCGGCGGTGAAATTCACGAGGTGGCCGCTGCTTAGTTGCATCTGTCCCGGCGTGAGCCATTCGAACAAGACTTGCTGCGCGACTCGGTGGTCTGGATCAGCAGTAACCAACTGAACGACAGCGCCGAAGGCGTGGAGGAACGATAAACCCACGCTGCCGACACACAGCACACTGACCGCCGAGTTTGGAAGCTTGCGGCCCAAGAAAAGCATCACCGCCGCTGTCACCAGCGGAAACAGCGGGATCAGCCACAAGTGCTCTAAGAAATAGCCAGTGGGCGTCATTCTTCCTTACTTCCTTACTTCCTTACTTTCTTACTTCCAATTCCGCTACCACTTCAGCAAATCCATTTCGTCCCCGAGGACCGTTTCGCGGTTGCGGAAAAATGCAATGATAATTCCCAAACCGACTGCCGCTTCCGCGGCAGCGTCGGCGATGATGAACAGGGCAAAGGCCTGTCCCGCGACGTCGCCATACAGGCGCGAAAACGCCACGAGGTTGATGTTCACGGCGTTCAGGATCAGCTCGATGGACATCAGGACGACAATAACGTTGCGGCGCGTGACCACGCCGATCACGCCGATGATAAACAGCGCCAGGCCTAGGAATAAGTAATGCCCAATGGGAAGCACGCGCTATGTCCTCTTCTTGGCCATGACCACTGCACCAATCATGGCCACTAACAGCAAAACAGAAGCGATCTCAAACGGCAGCAGATAAGTGGAAAACAAGCTTCTCGCGACTTCTTCGGAATTCGGCGGCAGACTCTCCGCTGGCGCAGCTGTCAAAACAGGGACGCCTTGTCCGGGCACTTTGCGGATAGACCAGAACATCAGTCCGACTTGCGCGGCAAGCGCCAACGAAATGACCAAGGCGACCCATTTTTGCCTCGCGAACTGCATCTGACGAACGGCTACGTCGAGATTCACGAGCATGATGACGAAAACGAAAAGCACCATGATGCCGCCGACGTACAAGATAATCTGCACAATAAACAAAAATTCAGCGTTGAGTTGCAGGAAGATTCCGGCCGTCGCCAGCAGCGCGGTAATGAGGAAGATGGCGCTGTGAACGGCATTGCGGCGCGTCACCGTGAGCACGGCGCCTACCACCGCAACGCTCGCAAAAAAATAAAATAGGATGCTATCCAGCATAGGAATCCGGTGCCACGCTGTCAGACTGGTGCGATTGGCTCTTTTGCTCAGTGGCCAAAATAAACAGCGCGATGAGCAGCGCAATAATGGACGCGGGAATCGTGACAATAAGTAGCCACCCGCCCTCCATATGCAAGGATGAGCCGATAATCATCGCGATGCCGATGAGCAAGACGTTGATGATCGACAAGGGAATGAGGAAATGCCAGCCGAGGCGCATGAGCTGGTCGAAGCGGTAGCGCGGCAGCGTGAAGCGCAGCCACATGAAGAGGTAGATGTAGGCGCTCACTTTGAGCAGGAACCAGAAGCTGCCCAGAATGCCGTCATGAAAGGGTTTCACGGCAACGGCTAACGACGGCTTCAGAAGCGGAAGCAGCAACGGCGCGGCGAGCACCAGCGCGAGCGCAAAACACAAACCCGCAGCCGCCAACATGAAGAGTTGCTGCACGCGCACAGGCTGTTTCGGCGCTCGCATCACGCAGTAAGCGCCAATTGCCAACATCAGGAGCGGCGCCAAGAAATCGAGAAAGCTCAACCAGGTGACATTCGGAAATGGCCGCAGCCAACCACCGAGAAACAATGTGGTGGCCACGGAGGCAACGACAATCATGTTTGTGTATTCCGCAAGAAAATAGAGCGACCAGCGGAACCCGCTGTATTCGGTCATGTAACCGGCGACTAGTTCGGACTCGGCTTCGGGCAAATCGAAAGGCGCACGATTGGTTTCCGCGATGGACGCTACCAAATAGGTAAAGAGCGCCACGGGTGCCAGCAATCCGAACCAAATCCCTTGGTTGTATTGCGCTTCGACAATCGAGGTAATGTTCAGAGTGCCCGCGAACAGGAGACCACAGACAAGCGCCATCCCTGCGGCGGTTTCGTAGCTGACCAGCTGCGCCGAGCTTCGCAGCGCGCCCATGAGCGAGTAGTGGCTGTTCGAAGCCCAGCCGCCAAGCACGATGCCGAAGATGCCCATCGCGCTGACACCAATGACAAACAGAATCCCGATGTTGATGCCCTTTGCGATTTGAAACGCAGGTCCAATCGCCAGGCCCGCAATCGAAAGCAGGCCCGCCCCAACGGAGAGCACCGGCGCAAGCCAGAAGACCAGTTTGTCGGCATCTTCCGGAATGATGTCTTCCTTGATCAGAAGCTTTACGGCGTCCGCGATTGGTTGCAGCAAGCCGTGCGGGCCGACGCGCATAGGTCCAAGGCGCGCCTGCATGTCCGCCATGATCTTGCGTTCCACCAAAACGATGTAGCCGACGATCAGCGGCAGCACGGCAACGATCACGACGCCGCAGAGCAATGGCACCCAGTAGGCTTTCAAGAAATCCATCGTTGCCTGAATCAACGTTTGCATTCCATACCCAATAACCTCAGCGGTCGACTTCCCCTAAAACAATGTCCAGCGTTCCAAT
>CAZGBQ010000126.1:0-3646 GCA_964524045.1 uncultured Acidobacteriaceae bacterium | reverse complement strand
CGCGACTGCCGCATTTCCTCCATGCGCACCAGGTAGCGGTCGTAGGTGTCGCCCGTCTTGCCAACAGGAATTTCAAATTTGTATTGATCATAAGCGGCATACGGCATGGCTTTGCGGATGTCCCACTTCACGCCGCTGGCGCGTAGCACGGGCCCGGTCGCACCCAGCCCAATGGCATCGGCAGCCTTCAGGATGCCCACACCTTTCGTGCGCCCCAGCCAGATGCGGTTGGTCGTTAAGAGTTCTTCGTAATCCACGATGCGCTGCTCGAACGCCTTGCAAAAACGCTCGACGTCTTTTTCCAGCGTGTCGTAGGCCTCGTACTGCAGCCCGCCGATGCGAAACGCGTGAGTGGTCAGCCGCGCGCCGCAGTACTTCTCGAAGATCTTCAGAATCTCTTCACGCTCCCGGAAGCAATAAAACAGCGGCGTCAGCGCGCCTATGTCCAGCGCATGTGTTCCGAGCCACAGCAAATGACTGGCTATGCGCTGCAACTCCGTCAGAATGGTGCGAATCACTCTCGCGCGCGGCGGCGCTTCCACGACCAGCAACTTTTCAATGGCTTCGCAGTAGCCCAGCCCGTTGCTGACCGCAGCGACATAGTCCATGCGGTCTACATAGGGAGCGAACTGCTGATACGTCCGGTGCTCGGCGATCTTCTCTACGCCGCGGTGCAAATACCCGATCATGCATTCGGAGCCGATGACGCGTTCGCCGTCCAGCTTGAGCTTCACGCGCAGAACGCCATGCGTGGAGGGATGCTGCGGACCCATGTTCAGGATGAGCTCATCAGCTCCAAGCAGCGTGGGCTGCTTCTCGCCGTGATCGGTGATCGTCGTCTCCGCCATACTCGCTATTGGCCGCTTTCAATGCCCAGGTTTTCTTTCACCCAAGCGGTGTCCTGCTGGATGATGTCGTAATCCTTGCGCAGCGGATAGCCTTGCCATCCTTCCGGAAGGAGAATGCGCCGCAAGTCCGGATGGCCCGCAAAAACAATCCCGAACATGTCGAAGGCTTCGCGTTCCAACCAGTTTGCGGTGGCCCATATGTCGACCACGCTCGGCACTTGCTCGCCATCCGTCGCGTGCGCTTTCACGCGCAAGCGCTCATTTTTCGCAAAAGAATAAAGGTTGAGCACCACGTCGAAGCGCTTTTCGCGCTTGGGCCAGTCCACTGCGGTCAAGTCGGAAAGCAAACCAAATTCTTCTTCGTCGCGCAGATGCCGCGCGACTTCCGCCAACCGCGCGCATTCCACGGTGAGGATGGCCTGCTTGCGGTCCTCAATCGCTTCCAGAATGCTCGATCCAAACTTGGCGCGCAGCCGTGTGACAAGTTCGTTATTGAGCGGTGTCTGCAGCGATACGGTCGCTTTGGGGGCCGGCACCGCGGGTTTTGGTGCTGCAGGCGGTGTTGGAGCGGCCGCGTCCACGCTCTTAGCAGGAGGAGTTGACGCGGGAGACGGACTGCTCGCGGGCTTGTCGCCCGCCGGCATGGGAGGAGTTTGCTGTTCCTTGGGCTCGTCGGCCATTGACCCTAAGTGCTACGCGCTGAAATCAAACTTGTTGCGGGCAGCCCAAATAAGCATCGCTACCGAATCGCAACGAAAAATCATTTGCAGTTAAACGCCGCGTTTCTAACACACGCCAAAAAGCTAGTCAATTGCGAGAGGCTGGGATTCGAAGAGCGACGCCTGGATGCAAAGAAACACTCGCCAATCACGCCCATTCCAGCGCGCCCTTTTTGTACAGCCAGATGTATCCGATCAGCAGGATGCCCAAGAAAACGAACATAGATGCTAGCGCAAACAGCCCCGCGTGCGCGGCCACCCAGCCGCGATACAAAATCGCCCAGGGGATCAGAAACATGGTTTCCACGTCAAACACCACGAACAACATCGCGATAATGTAGAAGCGCACGGAGTATCGCCCGCGCGAGTCGCCTTCGGCAGGCACGCCGCATTCGTAAGGTTTTAGTTTTGGCCCGTAGGAAGTGGAATCCGGCCGGATGTATTTCGCCAGAATGAGCGTCACCGCAGGAAACGCCACCACGAGCGCGGCATAGATCAGAACGGGAAGATATGCTCTCGGCATTCACCCCTCACGCGCAGCATCCTATCACTATTTTCGATTCTTGGAGAGTGACTTACTTCTCGAAGAGCAGTTCTCCGGCGCGGCTGGTGGCTTTCACAACGGCCTTAATGAGCGTCACGCGAAGCTTGCCTTCTTCCAACTCAAGAATTCCGTCGATAGTGCAGCCCGCGGGAGTCGTGACTGCGTCTTTCAAAAGCGCCGGGTGATCGCCTGTTTCGAGTACAACGCTGGCCGCGCCCTTCATGGTCTGGGCCGCCAGCAACGTGGCAATGTCGCGCGGTAAACCGACTTTGACGCCGGCCTCGGCGAGCGATTCGAGAATAATGTAGGCGAACGCGGGACCGCTTGCAGACAGCCCCGTTACCGCGTCCATGTTCTTTTCGTCGACGACTACTGTGCGGCCGACGGCGTTAAACATCGCCCGCGCCATTTCCAGATGTTCGGCTCCCGCATGGACGCCTCGGCAAATCCCGGTCATGCCGCATCCCACGGTAGAAGGCGTATTCGGCATTACCCGCACGACCGGAATTTTTCCGCCGAGGTGCTGCTCGATGAAGCTAGTCGGCACGGAAGCAGCGACGGAAATTACCAGAGTTTTCTCCGTCAGTTCGGGAGCGATTTCCTTCAACACTTCGGCAACGACTTGTGGCTTGACGCCGAGCAACACAATGTCCGCGCCCTGCGCTGCCTTGCGATTTTCCGTGGTGACGGACACACCGAGTTCTTTGCCGAGTGAAGCCGCCTTCTCGGCGTGCTTCACTGTCGCGGTCACGCGCTTTGGTGAAAACAGTTCCTGCTTCAAATAGGCCCGCAGGAGAATGCCCCCGAGCTTTCCTGTTCCCAGAACGGCGAGTTTCTTATCAGATAGTTTTTGCGCCATGGTGCAAGCATTCTTGACGACAAGCCGGCTTGCGTCAACCACCGTTTCGCCGCACATTCAAGTACAATGCAGCGCTTGATGACCTCCGCTCATAGAGTCGTTCGCTTTGGAATTGAGGAATGGATCGGTCTCGCATTGGCGGTCTCTTTGTGGACTGCGATTCCCTTTTTTTCCCAAACCTCCCAGCCCGGTGAAGCTCAGCCTTTCGTCATGATGAAGGACGTCGCGGTTCCCATGCGCGACGGTGTCGTTCTTCGCGCGGACATCTTGCTTCCCGCCGAGTCAGGGCGCTTTCCGACCCTTGTTTATCGAACGCCGTACGATAAAGAATCTGCGCTTCGAGAGCACAAGACCTTTGAGAAAGCAGTGGCACGCGGCTACGCCGTCGTCGTTCAGGACGTCCGCGGACGCTACGCCTCCGACGGCGACTTCAATGCCTACCGTAATGAAGGTAAAGACGGCTACGATACGATCGAGTGGGCGGCACAGCAGCCGTGGTCGGACGGAAACATAGGTACTTTTGGCCTTTCGTATCCCGGTGCGGTCCAATGGCTGGCCGCCGTCGAAAATCCGCCGCACCTGAAGGCCATGGTTCCAGCCATGACTTTCTCCACGCCGCGCAATTTTTTCTATTCCGGTGGCGTCTTTGATGGCTCCTGGCTCGATTGGATCTGGT
>CAZGBQ010000125.1:0-11580 GCA_964524045.1 uncultured Acidobacteriaceae bacterium | reverse complement strand
GACCAATCAGGGAGATCACTATCCCGTTGAACACAAAGCCCGCACAAAGCAAATAAAAAATCACACTTTGCGAGGAGGGAGAGGCCACTTCAAGGGTTTGCGTTTTCGAGTACATCATGGCATTTTGCCGGAGCCAAACGGTTCATGCAACGGCGGCGCATCCGGCGCTCGACAAAGCGATGCAAACAATTGAAGTGGGGCTGATCGGATTCGGGCTCGCGGGGCGGGCGTTTCACGCGCCGGTGATTCGCGCCGTTCCCGGCCTGCGGCTGACGGCGATCTTACAGCGCAGCGGAAACGACGCGGCCGCGGACTATCCAGACGTTCGAGTCGTCCGGAGCGTGGAGGAGTTGCTGGCGATCCAAGAAATCCAGCTGGTCGTGATCGCCACTCCAAACGACACGCACTACTCGCTCGCGCGAGAGTGCCTTGCCGCGGGGCGCAACGTCGTGGTCGATAAGCCGTTCACGACCACACTCGAAGAAGCCAAATCACTGGTGGAGTTTGCGAAGGAGCGTCAGCGACTGGTCACGGTGTATCAGAACCGGCGCTACGACGGCGATTTCCAGACGATTCGAAAGCTGGTTGCGGACGGAACCCTCGGCCGCATCGTTTTATTCGAAACCAATTACGACCGTTTCCGTCCGCAATTGAAGCTCGGCGCCTGGCGCGAGACAGCGCGCCCAGGCAGCGGCATCCTCTTCGACATCGCGCCACACCTGATCGATCACGCGCTGGTCTTGTTTGGTCTGCCGGAAGCCGTTACCGCCGACGTTCGCATCGAACGGGAAAATGCCCAGGCCGACGATGCGTTCGACCTGATGTTTCACTATCCGGGCGGAATGAGGGCAGTGCTGCGCTCAAGCATTCTGGCGGCTGCGCCGCGGCCCCGCTTTGTCTTGCACGGCACCCACGGTAGCTTCGTCAAGCAGGCGTTCGATCCTCAAGAAAACAATCTGCGGCACGGGAAGATTCCGAAAGATGGGCCATGGGGAGCGGAGCCGGAGGAAAACTGGGGCGTGCTGACGGTTCCCGCGGAAGGCAAGTTTGCACAGCGGCGAATTCCCTCTGCAAACTGCGATTTTCGCGATTACTACTCGAACGTGCGTGATGCGCTGCAGGGAAAAGCGGCGCTCGCGGTCACGCCAGAGTGGTCAGTGAATGTAATGCGCCTGCTCGAAATTGCCAGGGAGAGCAGTGCAAAGCGGCAAACGATCGCGTGGTGATTGTTCCTGCTGATTCGGTTCGCGCAGCAAAGCAATCACATTTTTCTTAGAGGGCAAGAGGTTGCGCGTATAATCTGCTTTCCTCCACCTGCTTGTGCGGAAGCAGAAGACGAAAGGAATTGTGCAGCGTCTATGACCATCGAATTGGCACCGTCCATTCTCGCCGCGAATTTCGCCCGGCTGGCCGACGAAGCGAAATCCGCGCTGGAGGGCGGCGGAACGGTGCTGCACCTGGATGTGATGGATGGCCATTTCGTGCCGAACATCACAATTGGGCCGCCAGTGGTGGCGTCACTGCGAAAAGCTTTGCCCCATGCGATCTTCGATTGTCACTTGATGATTGAAAACCCCGACAATTATGTTTCGGCCTTTGCCGAAGCGGGTGCGAACTGGATCTCCGTACATCAGGAAGCGTGCGTGCACCTGCACCGCACGTTGCAACTCATCGGATCGCATGGATGCAAAGCCGGCGTGGTGATTAACCCCGCCACGCCCGTTCATACGCTGGATGAAGTGTTGGACTTGGTGCACCACGTTCTGGTCATGTCGGTGAACCCTGGATTTGGGGCGCAGAAGTTCATTCCCGCATCGCTGAACAAGATCAAAACGCTCGCGGAGGTGCGTGACTCTCTGGGCTTGTCGTTTCGAATTGAGGTAGATGGCGGCGTAGCGCTCGATACCGTGGACGACATCGTTCGCGCAGGCGCGGAACTGCTGGTGGCAGGGAACGCCGTGTTCGCGCATGGCGACATCCGTGAAAATGCGAAGAAACTTCTAGCCGCAGCGCGGACTGCCACGCTCACCCGGGCATGAGATAACCCCGCTTTCAAGATGCAGGAGAATTGAGAGGGGGGCGCACTGGGTTCAAATATGGTGCGCTCCCCGCAATCTCACCGGGCGATCTGCTCGCACTCGATGAATTCTTCAGGAGTGGCCGGAACAGCAGTCATGAGCGGCCGCAGCAGACTTGGCCGAATCAGCTGAATCGGCGAAGTAATTGCCCTCGTAGCGATCATGGTGGCGGACCCAAGCCATTGGGTGCGGCTTTTGACCTTCTTCGTCGCGCCCCTTGGGCGACAGATCAAGCCAGTTATACACGCCCATCACCGGCTCCAATCCCCTGCCGTAGCTCGAATAAGTGTGGAAGATGACGCCATTAGCATTCTTGCAAAAGATGCTTGCGCCGGGGCCTTCTTCGCTGGGGAACAACTGGGTCTTATAGTTGTAATACATCTTGCCGGAAGCGACTTCGTCCTTGGTGAAAGACACGTTGTAGTCGCGATTGAAGTCGCTGCCAAAAGACGAATACCACTTGAAGCGCCAGCCCATGCGGTTCTTGAAGGCTTCGATCTTCGCGAGCGGCGCACGGGAAACCGCCACCAATGTGACATCGCGATTGGCAAGATGCGTAACGCTGCCTCCAATATGGTCGCCCACAATCGAGCAGCTCGGGCAGCCAGCTTCCCAGTCCGGACCGAACATGAAGTGGTAGATCATCAGCTGGCTTCTGCCGTCGAAGAGCTCAGCAAGTGTTTTCTTGCCCGTGGGCGAGTCGAAGACGTAGTTCTTTTCAACTTTGACCCACGGAAGTTTGCGACGTTCGGCAGCGAGAGCGTCGCGCTCACGCGTGAGTTTCTTTTCCTTGGCAAGCAACTGCTGGCGAGCGGCGAGCCATTCCTCCTTTAAAACGATTTTAGGTTGCTCCTGAGTTGCGCTGCTCATTTCCAATCTCCTTCTCGTTTGGGTTGTGTGATTCAAATCTTTTGGCTGGGGGACTCTTTTTGCGAATGAGTTTGGCGGCGACCGCTGTTACACCGCCAGCCGAAACCGCGCTGATCACGGGCAGGGCCATACTGGCGAGACATACGGGGCACATTGGAACCTCCGGAACATTCAGCAAAAGGCACGATGTCTCGTGCCCTTACGAAAGCGAGTCGCAGCGCTAGGCCGATACGGCCTTCTGTGCAAATAGAGGTGGTTCGTCGGCGCTGGGTCCCCAGCTGGCCGGCACCGCGACATTCAGCAGGCGCAAATAGACGCTGAATTGGCCGCGATGCTGGTACCAATGGCTGAACATGACGTCGCGCAGGAATTCTCCGCGTGGTTGTGCAAGAACCTCACGCCCGCCGGCAACCAGGCGCCAGGTTTCCCGCATGCTGGCGTCGTCAAACTTTGGCAATAAATCGCGAACCGTGGCGATACTCTCCTCATATTTTGCGAGGATTTCCTGCATGCTTGCGGGCTGCGGAAAGTTAGCGAAATCCGGCGCTTGCACGGGATTACTTTGCACAACGTGCATCACGCCGCCGGGAGTGAAAGCGAGGTGGTACGCGAGTTGTCCTGCGGACATGGACTTTTCGTGCGGCTTCCAGGTCAGCTTGTCTTCCGGCAGGCGCTCCAGAAATCTGCGTGTGATAGGAGCCTGCGTTTCGAACTCCGCGAGCAGCGATTGCGCGATGGACATGGTGTTTCCCCTTTTCAGTGACGTGATTTGCTTCAAACGAGAGCCTTACTGGATGGAAGCCGACTTCGACCGGCCGGCCTCTGCCCGCTTGCGGACGTTTTCGTGAATGTAGGCCCAGCCCTTCACGACGCCGGCCCGATGTTCCTCGATAATCAAGCCGAAGCCGGAGTGGCGGAACTTAATCACCGTGACTCCCTTCTCTTCGCTCAGCCGGTATTGGACGTTATTGGCAACCGGGTAGGACATGAAGAGCGGCCCAGCGATTTCCAAAAGCGCGGGCTTCTTGATGGCTTGCACGCTTCCCCAGAAATGTCCGTTGCCCTGGCCGAGATCCCGGAACCAGCGCCCGCCAGGCCACGGTTCGAGCTTCATCGGCATCGGCGTGCCGTCCTGCATCTCGTTGTACGGGCCAAGCTGCTCGAGCAGCGCCGTAAATGTTGCTTCGAGAGACGCGCGGACGCGAATCTCTTCGTTCACGGTCAGCGACAAGCTTTCAATTCCGGGAAGGGTCAGGTCCATTTTTTTCTCCTTTTTCTTCTTTGCGAATTTTGTGGGGTTCCGAGTTGCGATTCATTGTTGCCTCAGCGCGCTCCTTGATGCGCCTCAACTGGTTGCGCCAGAAGCGTTCGAACATGCCGGTCCATTCGTAGAGAGGCCGAATCGCTTCCGCGTTGGTGCGATAGAGCATGCGTCGGCCGTCGCGGCGCACGTTGACTAGGCCCACTTCGCGGAGCACGCGAAGATGCTTGGAAACCGACGGTTGCTCCAGATTCAAACTATCCACGATGTCGCCCACGGGACGTTCCTGAAGCGCCAGGAAGTTGAGAATGTCGCGCCGGCGCGGCTCGGCCACAGCATTGAAGGCGTCTGAAGTTGTGGCTGCACGCGGCATGAGAAGATAATATATTCTCATATGGGAATATGTCAAGCGAAAATTCACCTCCAAACGGATTGCGCTAGTTTGCGGTTTAAGCCACTGTGACTTCAGGACTTAGGTAAACATCCTGAATCGCGTTCAGGAGCTGGACGCCTTCCTTCATCGGCCGCTGAAACGCTTTGCGCCCGGAGATCAGGCCTGTGCCGCCGGCTCGCTTGTTGATAACCGCAGTGGCTACGGCTTCCTCAAAATCGTTCGCGCCGGAAGCGCCGCCGCTATTGATCAATCCCGCGCGGCCCATGTAGCAGTTGGCAACCTGGTAGCGGCAGAGGTCAATCGGATGGTCGCTGGTGAGGTCGGAGTAAATGCGCTTGTCATACTTGCCATAGCTCGCGCCATTCGCATTCAGCGCCAAGTATCCGCCGTTGTTTTCCGGGAGCTTCTGCTTGATGATGTCGGCTTCAATGGTGACGCCAAGATGGTTGGCCTGGCCTGTGAGATCAGCGGAGACGTGATAGTCCTTATCTTTTTTGAAGGCGCTGTTGCGCAGATAGCACCACAGGACGGTCGCCATCCCGAGTTCGTGAGCGCGCGCAAAGGCCTGTGAAATTTCGACGATTTGCCGCGTGCTCTGGTCCGAGCCGAAATAAATCGTCGCCCCGACGGCAGCCGCCCCCATGTCATAGGCTTGCTGCACGGTGCCGAACAGCACCTGGTCAAAACGGTTGGGAAAAGTGAGCAGCTCGTTGTGATTGATCTTCACGATGAACGGAATCTTGTGCGCGTATTTGCGCGCGACTGAGCCGAGCACACCAAATGTCGACGCAACCGCATTGCAGCCGCCTTCGATGGCCAGTTTAACGATGTTCTCCCCATCGAAATAATCCGGATTTTTCGCAAAGCTCGCGCCGCCGGAATGTTCGATCCCCTGGTCCACCGGCAGAATCGACAGGTAGCCAGTGCCGCTCAGCCGCCCGCCGCCAAACATCCGCTGGAGATTCGCGAGTACGCGGAGCTTTCGATCCGACGCCGCATAGACGCGCTCGATAAAATCAGGCCCGGGAAGATTCAGCCGCTCTTTCGCGATTTTCGGCGACTTGAATCCCAGCAGCGAATCGGCTTTGGCACCGAGATAGGTCTCAATGTTTCCGAGAGTTGCAGTCGTAGCCATGACGAGCTCCTTTTTTTATTCCCGAATTCCCTTAGATAGCATGGTCCCCGCGGCGGTGTCCACCAGCCAGAGCAGTTTTCCGTTCTTCGGCTGTAGCAATTGCGCGGGCAGTTGTTCCGGTTCGTAGGGGCCTTCCAAAACGGCTCTCAGCGCTGGGGCTTTGTCCGCACCGGTCACCATGAAAAGAATCTCCGCCGCGTTGCAAGCCGCGGGGGCAGTCAAAGTAATGCGATCCGTGTACAACTTGCCGACCCAGTTTCGCACGGCGACGCGCCCATCGGCGTGCAGCGCTTTCGTTCCTGGAAACAGCGAGAGCGTATGCCCGTCGTTGCCCATTCCCACGAGCAGTAAATCAAATCGTGGTAGCTCCCCGGCGCTCAGCTGGAAATGCGACGCGAGCGCTTGTTCGTACTCGCGAGCGGCTTGCTCCGCGTCCGGATACTCACCCTTAATGCGCGTGACCCGATCCGATCCCAGCGGGGCTGTCGAAAGCATCACTTCGCTGGCCATGCGGAAATTGCTGTCCGGATGCGCGGGACCAACATGCCGCTCGTCGCCGAAGAACACGTGGATCTTGTCCCATGGAACTTGCGAGCGCAGCGCCGGGTCGCTGACCAGCAAGCTGTAAAGCGCCTTTGGCGTGGACCCTCCTGCCAACGCCACATGAAAAGCGTTCTTCTCGCGCACTGCCGCGGCGGCAACTTTCACGAACTCCTGCGCCGCGCGTCGCGCAATCGCCGCGCCATCTACCAGGATTCGGATGTCGGCTTCCACGTGCAATTCCCTCAGGTGATAGGTAGTGGGTCAGTTTGGATTTTTTGTTTCGTGACACGATATGTCAAAAACTCAAACTGACCTACTACTACGTGATGACACCGTTTTTTTCTGGTGCTGCGATGCGCCCGCGCTTGTCCATGTCTTCTTCACCCACGCGGCGCCAGGAACGGCCGTCGCGCTCGAGCAACTCTTCGGCTTCGATCGGCCCCCAGGAGCCCGCGGTATAATTCGGAAACCCGCGGGCAGGCAGCGCATGCCAGACGTCGAGAACCGGTTGGATGACGCTCCATCCCGCCTCCACCATATCCGCGCGCTGAAACAGCGTGGCGTCGCCAGCCATGCAATCGCGCAGCAGTCGCTCGTACCCCGTACTGTGCTCCGCACCAAAGTAAGTGCTGTAATCAAAGTCCATGTTGACGAGGCCCAGTTTCATCACCGAGCCAGGAACTTTCGCCCCGAAACTCAGCGAAATGCCTTCGTCCGGCTGCACGTGAATGACCAGCCGGTTGGTCTCGAGGTTTTGCACCGTCGTGTTGCGGAACAAAACAAACGGCGTGCGGCGGAATTGAATAACAATCTCCGTGACACGCTGCGCCAGCCGCTTGCCCGTGCGCAAATAAAAAGGAACGCCCGCCCAGCGCCAGTTGTCGATCAGCAGTTTTAAAGCCACAAACGATTCCGTGTTCGAATCCGTACCAACATCGGGTTCGCTGCGGTAACCATCGACGCGCTGGCCCTCCACGGCCCCGCTTCCGTATTGGCCGCGCACCATGTTGGTAAGCACTTCCTCCGGATCCAGCGGCTGGATGGCGTGAAGCACTTCCGCCTGCTTGTTGCGCACTTCGTCCGCGTCGAACGAAATAGGCGGCTCCATTGCCGTCATGGTGAGCAACTGAAAAAGATGATTCGGCACCATGTCGCGAAGCGCGCCCGCGGTTTCATAGAAGCCGCCGCGATGCTCCACACCTACGGTCTCCGCCGCGGTGATCTGCACGTGGTCCACATAATTGCGGTTCCACAGCGGCTCGATGATGTTGTTTGAGAAGCGGAAGACCATCACGTTCTGCACAGTCTCTTTTCCCAGGTAATGATCGATCCGATAGATCTGCTTTTCCGTCAGCACCTGCTTCAATTCCTGGTTGAGCTGCCGTGCAGATTCCAGGTCGTGGCCGAACGGCTTTTCCACGATCACCCGCGCCCAGCGGCCGCTCTCTTCCTTGCTCAAACAGCACTCGCCCAGCATCTTCACGATGGGAGAGAAGAATCTTGGGGCCACCGCAAGGTAGAAAAACCGGTTTCCGCCGGCATTGTGCTTTTTGTCAGCTTCCGCGATCTGCGCTTCCAGCCTTTTGTAGGCCTCGGCATCTTGGAAATCGCCGCGCACGTAATAAATTCGCTCCGCCATCCACTCCCAGAGTTTCAATTCGATTTGCGTCGGAGAATATTTGGGAATCTCCTCGCCCAGCATCTTTCGGAAACTCTCCGTGGTGAAATCGTTGCCGGCAAATCCCACAATCGCGAACTGCTGCGGAAGGAGACTGTCCTGCGCGAGATTGCAAAGCGCGGGGATGAGTTTCCGCTTGGTCAGATCTCCAGTGCCTCCAAAGATCGTCATGACGCACGGCGAGGCGACCGGATTGGAATCTGGATGATTCAGGCTCATGAAAACCATTCTCCGTCTTGTGCCAGAGGGCTTCCCAAACGATCTAGTGGCCGGACTTTTTCTCGATGTGCCCGCCAAATTGGAAGCGCATGGCGGATAGAACCTTTGCCGCAAAATCGTCTTCGCCGCGCGAAGTGAAGCGCTGATACAGCGACGCGCTCAGCACCGGAGCGGGCGCCGTGGATTCAATCGCCGCGAGAAGCGTCCAGCGGCCTTCCCCGGAGTCCGAAACGCGGCCCGAGAAGCTCTCCAGCGTCGGCTGGTCGAGCAAAGAAATCGCCGTCAGATCAAGCAGCCAGGAAGCAACCACGCTTCCGCGGCGCCAGACTTCCGTGATGTCCGCGAGATTGAAATCGTACTGATAGTGTTCCGGATTGCGCAGCGGCGTGGTTTCCGCGTCCGCCTCGCGGTGCGATTTGCCCGCATTGGCGTGCTTCAAAATGTTTAAGCCCTCGGCATAGGCCGCCATCAGTCCATATTCGATTCCGTTGTGCACCATCTTGACGAAATGTCCCGCGCCGGAAGGACCGCAGTGCAAATAACCTTCTTCCGCTGTGCCGCCGGCTTTTTCGCGGCCGGGAGTGCGCGCCACATCGCCGCGGCCCGGCGCCAGCGTCTTGAAAATTGGGTCGAGGCGCTTCACGACCTCGGATTCGCCGCCAATCATCTGGCAATAGCCGCGTTCGAGACCCCACACGCCGCCACTGGTCCCCACATCGCAATAATGAATTCCCCTAGCGGAAAGCTCCTTCGCGCGCCGGATATCATCGATGTAGTAGGAATTTCCGCCGTCGATCACCACGTCGTCTTTTTCCAGTTTTCCCACCAAGTCGTGCAAGGTGGCGTCGACCACCGCGGCTGGCACCATCAGCCAAACCGCGCGCGGCTTCTGCAGCTTGCTGACGAAATCATCAAGCGATCCCGCACCCGTCGCCCCTTCGCCGGAAAGTTGCTTTACCGAATCGGCGCTGCGGTCGAATACGACACACTTGTGACCGCCCTTCTGCAGGCGCCGCACCATGTTGGCGCCCATTCTTCCCAGCCCGATCATCCCCAGTTGCATCGGTGCAATCCTCCGAGGTTCCTGACGCGTCAATTCCTAAGTGATCTACCCAAGCGCCTTCTGCACAGCCTTTGTGAGGGTCGCCAGTCCCGATTTCAAATTCTTTCCCAGATGCACGCGCAAGGCGCGCCGCCCGCGTTCGGCGAGAACCGCGAAATCGCCGCGCGCCTGCGCCGCTTTCACCACGCCAAACGTGTATCTCTGCCCCGGCACCGGCAGATCCTTGGCATCATCGCAAGTGATCTGCAGAAAAACGCCGCTGTTGGGACCGCCCTTGTACGCCTGGCCGGTTGAGTGCAAAAAGCGCGGACCAAATCCGAGAACCGTGGCCACTTTCTTCTTGTCGCGCACCGCGTGCCGGATCGTTTGCAGAGCTTTTTCGTTCGCCGCATTCATCGGGATGTAGCCAAGAACCCCAAAGTAGTCGCCAGGACCGAGACGGCTCAGATGTGTCTTCAAAACTGTGGAGATGTTCAAGCCCCCATGAATCACGGCGACGTTTTTCTCGTCCGCAAAAAACTTCACGCCACTGTTTTCAAAAAAAGGCACTTCTGCAGGCAGTTTGCCTGTAGCTTCGTATTCGCTCGTGAGCTTTCGCGTTTCGACTTTACTGGCCTCTACGTCCGGCTGATTGAACGCGTTGATGCCGATGATGGAACCCGCCACAGCGGTTGCAATCTCCCAGCGAAAGAACTCCTGGCCAAGGGTGTGCGCATTCGGCAAAGTAATGCGCACCACCGGATGCCCGGCCTTTTCGAGCGCCGCCACCGCAGCGTCTTGCGCCTTGTTCGGCTTTGAAGCCAGCCGCAGGTAAGCGAAGACGCGATCATTGCCATACGTCGCGGGCCTCGCGAGCTTTTCGCGATCCACCGGAATGATTCCCTTTCCAACTTTTCCTGTAGATTCGGCGATGAGCTGCTCCAGCCACGCGCCAAGATCGAAAATCCCCGGCGAAGTGACGATCGTAAGTTTGTCGCGCCCGTGGTTCGCGGCGACTCCCAGAATCGTTCCCAACGTGACGCCTGGATTCGCGTCGGCCGCAGAAGATGCGCCGCAAGCCGCCACCATCTCCTGCGCATTTTTCAAAAACTCTGCTACGTCCAAACCCATGACCGCCGCGGGCGCCATCCCAAAGTTGGAAATTGCCGAATACCGACCCCCAATGCTCGGCACGCCAAAAAAGATTTGGCGAAACTTGTCCGCTTCCGCGACTTGCTGCATCTTCGAGCCGGGGTCGGTGATCGCGATAAAGCGGTTGCCCGCTTCCTTCTCGCCCACTTTGCCTTTCATGCGCTCGAAGAAATACTGCTTATAGATGTTCGGTTCGAGCGTGCTGCCCGATTTGCTCGAGACGATGCAAAGTGTGCTCTTGAGGTCCACCTTCTTTTTGATGGCCCGGATTTGCGCGGGATCGGTGGAATCCAGCACGTGCAGCTCGGGAAATCCCTTGATCTTCCCGAACGTCATCCGCAGAACTTCCGGACAGAGACTGGAGCCGCCCATCCCAAGCAGCAGCGCATGCTTGAAGCGCGCTTTCTTGACCTCCGTAGCGATGCGCTTCAAAGCGTCGATATGCGCAATCTGCTCCTCGGTGATGGTAAGCCAGCCGAGCCAGTTGCTTTCATCCGTGCCGGTCCAAAGCGACGAGTCTTTCTGCCACAAGCGCGCCACTTTGTTGTTCCTTTTCCAGTCCTCAAGTGACGCGGCTACGCCCGCCGCAAGCTCCTCCGGCAAGGTGTAGGTCAGTTTGTTCAGGCTCACGCACGCGCTCCGGCGGTTTTTCCTACGGCATCGAGCAGCGTCTTGAAAGCATCGGCGAAAAGCGTCACGCCATCCGCAAGCAGCTTGTCGGTAACCTCTTTCATCGAAATTCCTGCCTTGGCCATATCCGACATGGTTTTCTCGGCGCCATCGACATTTTCGGTGAGGCTCGGGCGCAATCTTCCGTGCTCGCGGAACGCGTCAAACGTCGCTGGCGGAATCGTATCTACCGTGTCCGCGCCAATCAGCTCCTCGACGTAGAGCACATCGCAATACTTGGGGTTTTTCGTACTCGTGCTGGCCCAGAGCAAGCGCTGTGTTTGCGCGCCTTTCGCCGCCAGTGCTTTCCAGCGCGACCCGCCAAAAAGTTCCTGATATTTCTTGTACGTGAGCCGCGCGTTAGCAATCGCCACTTTGCCGCGGATGCTTTCCAGCAGAGCTCTCTGCCCTGCATCCGTCGCGGTCTTCAACTTTGCATCGACAGTGCTGTCAACGAGCGTGTCGATGCGGCTCACAAAGAAACTGGCCACGCTTGCGATGTGGCTAATATCCCCACCTTTGGCCGCGCGCGCTTCGAG
>CAZGBQ010000124.1:6375-11618 GCA_964524045.1 uncultured Acidobacteriaceae bacterium | reverse complement strand
GAAGCGTGTCTTGACCCGAACTGCTTCGTGCGCGTGCACCGATCGTACATCGTGAATCTGGAACGAGTTGTGCGGATCGAGCCGTATGGCAAGGATAGCCGCCTAGCCATTCTTGCGGACGGCACGCGCCTGCCCGTCAGCCGCGCCGGCTACGCCCGCCTCCAATCCCTGCTTAGCGAACGCAAGTAAGCCCAATTGGCACTAGGGCGCACGAATTGGGCCCCGAGACCTACTTGGGTGTCATCCCCAGTGAAGTGCGCGATCTGCTTTTCCTAAAACGGAGGACTGGGAACTGACAATCAATCACGCGTCCAAGACATCGCGGATTTTTCCCAGAAGGACACTGCGGCCAAATGGCTTTTGAAGCAGTGCCGTGCCTCGATTCAGCACGCCACGATGGACAATCACATCATCCGTATAACCCGACATATACAGGACTTTCAAGGCCGGACAACTTGCCGTCAGCAGGTGCGCCAATTCATGGCCGTCCATGCCTGGCATAACCACGTCCGTCAACAACAAATCGATCTTGCGTTGCGACTCTTCGGCAAGTCGAATCGCGCCTTCCACGCTAGTGGCTTCGAGAACGGTGTAGCCCGCCTTTTCCAACAGTTCGCGGGTAAGCTCGCGAAGTGCTGTTTCGTCTTCCACAAGAAGCACCGTCTCTTTGCCGCCCGGAACCTCGCCACGCCAATCCGCTGGCCTCGATGGTTCGGAAGCTCCGCAGGCCCGTGGAAAATAAATCTTGAACGTAGACCCGCGGCCCACTTCGCTGTAGGCCATGATGTAACCGTTGGACTGTTTGACGATGCCGTAGACCGTGGAAAGACCCAGGCCCGTTCCCTTGCCCGTTTCTTTGGTTGTGAAGAAGGGTTCGAAAATGTGGGATAGCGTTTCCTGATCCATGCCACATCCGGTGTCGCTGATGGTCAACAAGACAAACGGGCCTGTCGCAGCGCCCAGATGGCGGCCGACATAGGGCTCGTCGAGAGTCACATCCGCAGTTTCCAGAATCAGCTTCCCGCCGTTAGACATGGCGTCACGCGCGTTGACGACCAGGTTCATCAGAATTTGATCCAGCTGGCCAGGATCGATCTGGATCGCCCGCAAATCGGGTTGCAAACGAATGATGAGCTCAATGTCCTCACCGATGACCCGGCGCAGAAGTTTCTCGATTTCGCTGATCGAGGCATTGAGATCAAGAATCTTTGGCTCGACGACCTGTTTGCGGCTAAAGGCCAGGAGCTGCATGGTGAGCGCGGAGGCGCGCTTGGCGGCGTTGTGGACGGCTTCGATGCTCTTGTGCAGCCGCGTATCGCGGCCAGCGGACTCCTCGAGAATCTCGGTGTGGCCCTGGATTACGCCCAGAAGGTTGTTGAAGTCATGGGCAATTCCGCCGGCCAGCCGGCCGATGGCTTCCATCTTTTGGGACTGAATGATTTGACGCTCGAGGACGCGGCGCTCCGTAATGTCTTCGGCGAAGACCTCGTAGTAAGCAAACGCGTGGTCCGGGCCCGCGACGCGATGACCGCTGAGCAAAGCGGTGATGATCTTGCCGTCTTTGCGCTTCCACTGGACCTCCAGGTTGTGGAATTCCTCCTTCTGCGAATTCTCCTCGATGAGATGCTGGTGCTGCCGTGCGTCCAGGTAGACATCGCACTCCATGTTGAGCTCGAGGAGCTCCTCTTCCGAATCGTATTTGAGCATGCGGACGAGGGCAGGATTGGCGTGCAGAATGCGGCCTTCGATTGTGGCCTGAAGGATTCCAAAGGGAGCATCCTCAACAAGGGAACGAAAGTTCGCTTCGGAGCGGCGCAGTTCCTCTTCGGCCTGCTTACGTGCGGTAATGTCACGGGTAACGGAAAGCATGCATTGTTGATTTCCGACAACAATGCGGACAGCAGCGAGCTGCCCGAAGCGAATTTCGCCCGACTTTGTACGGAAGCGAAATTCCTCTTCGTGTACTTGGCCCTCGCGCAGGATATTTTCAAGTGTGCCACGCCGCTGCTCGGGGTCGGCCCAGACGTTGAGCTCAGCGGACATTTTGCCGATGACTTCTTCCGCGGTATAACCGGTCATCCGGCAGAATCCCTCGTTAACCTCCAGATAGCGGCGCTCGGGAAGCGTGCGAAGAGTGATCGCGTCCGGGCTCGATTGGATCATCCGCGCATATTTCTCTTTGGACTGGCGTAGATCTTGCTCCGTACGGTGACGCTCCGAAACATCGCGAATAATTCCCGTAAAGATATGTTTTTCCCCGCGAAGCTGCTCTCCGAAGGACACTTCGACGGGAATCTCGCGCCCGGTTCGATGCAGACCAGTCAAGGCTACTGCGGTCCAGGAGATGTGCCTCTCACCTGTAGCAACGTACCGGCCAATGGCTGCGCGGTGCAGCTCGGCGAGGTATTCAGGCATGAGAATGGTAATTTCTCGGCCGATCAGTTCCTTAGCAGGGTAGCCGAAAACATTCTCGACAGCGGAATTGACAAAAAGGATGCGGCTGCCCTCGTCGATCGAAATGACGACGTCCATGGCGGTCTCAGCAACGATGCGGAAAAGATCGCCATTCACAGCTTGGCCTGCCTGAGCCAGACTGGGACTGCGTCGAATTCTCTTGCGCGGCTTTGCCATAGGCGTATTCCCGGCGGTTGCGAGCAGGGCCGACAGAGTGTCCCAGTTCGCCGCGAGAGAAAGGGGGTAATCTGTTTCACGCCGGGGAACAATTGGAAGTTAGCACGTCAAACCAAGCCTCGCAGGGATACGTTCCGTGGATATGCCGAATCAGCAAACAGTAGGGTTGATACAGGCAACAACGCACGCCATACCAGGACCCGCGCCGGCTACGCCCGCCTCCAATCTCTCCTCAACGAACGCAAATAACTGGTGGCGAAAAGAATCCGCGTAAGGCGGGGCTAAGTATTTGGTTCGAACAAATTTGATCGCCAAAGCCCCAACGCCCTTCTGCGCTGATATGCTTGAAGATAGAAATCCCTTGTTTCGCCGATTGAATGATCATGGCTGCCGAAACCTTAGAAGGCGAACAACGAGAATTTGTCATCCTTTGCAGGTTCAGAGACCTACCTGAGGCCATACTTATCAAGAGCATTCTCGATTCCGCGGGCATCGAATGTTTCTTGAGTGACGAGAACTTGATTCGGATGGACTGGTTTTGGTCTGGCCTGCTTGGTTGGGTCAAACTGTGGGTCCGGCAGCAAGATGTTGACCAGGCTCAGAGCTTGATAAGCCAAGGCGTACTGGAGGAATTCGACGTAGAAGGAGTAGGAAAGTTCAAGCAGCCGCGCTGCTTGAGGTGCCAGTCGATTGACATATCATTTCAGGGGTTGTTTAAGCCATTCGCCTTCATCAGCGCCTACATTGGCTTGCCAATACCACTCAAGCGTCGCGGCTGGAAGTGCCATTCGTGCGGCCATTCCTGGCGACAGTTTGAAGGCGAAGTCGAAAACCTCTCCAACTAAGCCCCGCTTTGCTCAGAATCTGCTGCTTTCCAACAAGCGAAGCCCCGAAAGCCTTCCCTCTTGAAGAGCGAACAAGCCTCGTGGGTTAGCTTACTCGACGCACCCAGATGCGGCTGGTGGCGGGCTTGCCGAGATGAATGGTTTTTCCATCCACGCGCAGGGTCATGGTTTCATCGTACTCGCGCTTCAGCACATCGACTGTCGTTGCTGGCCGCAAGTGCAAGCCGTCGAGGAATTCCAGGAACTGCGCGTCTTTCTCGTAGACGCACAAAATCTCGCCGGACTCCTTTGCCCGCAAATCCGAAAGCAGCACCGCACCTTGCTTGCGAAGCGCCGTGATGCCGCCGCGCATCGGCACACCGTGCGGGCAGCTTTTCTTGTCTCCGAAGCGCTTGATCAGCAGCGCTTCCACTTCGGGAGAGATCGCGTGCTCCAAGCGCTCCGCTTCGGCGTGAGCTTTGGCCCAGGGAAGCCCGATCACATCGGTCAGAAGCAATTCCGCGAGTTGGTGGCGCATGGCGAGATATTCTGCGAATTTTCTCCCTTTTTGGGTCAGGTCAATTCGCCCATCGCGCTCCACGCGCACGTGACCATCGCGGGTCATGCGTTTCAACGCCGCGGTTACCGCCGGTGGCGTCACTTCCAGCTCTTCCGCGAGCCGCGCGCTGATCGGCGTCTGGTTTTCCTCCAGCATTTCCCAGATGGCCTTCAGGTAGTCTTCCTGCGATACACTAGTTTTCTCTCGCCGCAACGCTGCTCCTAACTTGTTGCTCTCTTGCTCTGGCGCTTTTCCCGCAGGCTCATCGCGAGCTGGCTTAGGCGCCGCCGGATGCCCTCGAAAACGCGCTGATAGGTCTCCGGGTCCGCGCCGTACGGATCTTCCACAATCCAGTCTTCCACTTTGTCAACGTCACCGTAATTCCCTGCGCGCTGCTCGCCGGTCATATTGATGATGAGGTCCGCGGCCTCGGCTGCCTCGCGGGTCAAACGGTCTGAAGTCAGCCCATCCGCAGAATATCCATTTCTCGAAAGCGTTTGTTTCGTCAGATCCGCGATGTAGCCCAGGGGAACCAGTCCCGCGCTCGATGGCTCCATCACATCCGCGGCGTCATACCGAGCGATAGCTTCGGCCATGGGGCTACGGCAGGAATTGCCCAGGCACACAAACAGAACGCGGGCGCGACGGAACCGTGGTGAGGCTGGAGCTGGACTCTTCTCTTCTTTCACGATTTAGGACTGCGAGCTGCTCATGTTGCGATTCGGACCGGCAGATGCCAGGCGAAGGAAATATTCATGTACTGTGGTGTCTTCTGTCAATTCGGGATGAAAGGTCGCCGCCAAAAGATGGTCGCGCTGCACCAGCGCGGGTTTTCCCGCGTACTCCGCCAGAACTTTCACGCCGCTTCCCGCGCGCTCGATAATCGGCCCGCGAATGAAGACCATTTCGAGCGGTTCTTTTTTCAGCGTGGTGGGTCCGCTTACCACATCGCTGGCGATCTGCCGTCCGTACCCGTTGCGCACGACAGTCATGTCCATCAGATGCAGTGAGTCCTGCGGCGGGTGCTGCACATCCGTTGCGAGCAGAATCGCCCCTGCACAAGTGCCGAAAATAGCGCCCCCGCGCTCCGCGAATCTCAGGATCGCGTCCGCCAGCCCCTCTCCCTGCAAAAACTTCAACTGCGTGGTGCTTTCGCCGCCTGGCAGAATCAAGCCATCGCAACCTTCAAGATCGGCAGGCGCGCGCACTTCGATCGTTTCCGCGCCGAG
>CAZGBQ010000124.1:1903-6275 GCA_964524045.1 uncultured Acidobacteriaceae bacterium | reverse complement strand
ACCAGCCGCGCGTCGACAGCAAATCCTTCTCTTCGAGCTGGCGCACATCCAAACCGCGCATAGCTTCGCCCAACTCTTCGTGCGCCTCGAGCACCGCTTTGGCATCTTCAAAGTGTGTGTTCGCTTTCACCACGGCCTTGGCGCGCGCTTCGGGATCGCTGGACTTGAAAATGCCCGACCCGACAAACACCGCCTCGGCGCCCAACTTGCGCACCAACGCGGCGTCCGCGGGGGTCGCGATTCCGCCCGCAGAAAAATTCGGCACCGGCAATTTCCCGGTCTTCGCGATTTGCCGAACGAGCTCGAGCGGCGCGCCCAGTTCCTTTGCTTCATGCATCAACTCATCGTCGCGCATCGTGGTGAGTTTCTTCATCTGGCTCACGATCGCGCGCATATGCCGCACAGCTTCCACCACGTTGCCGGAACCCGCTTCGCCCTTGGTGCGAATCATCGCCGCACCTTCGCCGATGCGCCGCAGCGCCTCGCCCAAATTGCGCGCGCCGCACACGAACGGCACGCGGTAATCGTGCTTCCAAATATGGTTTTCTTCATCGGCCGGCGTCAGCACTTCGCTCTCATCGATGAAGTCCACTTCCAACGCTTGCAAAACTTCCGCTTCCGCGAAGTGTCCGATGCGCACCTTGGCCATCACCGGAATTGTCACGGTGGCCATGATTTCGCGAATCACTTTGATCGACGCCATCCGCGCCACGCCGCCTTCTTTGCGGATGTCCGACGGCACGCGCTCCAGGGCCATCACCGCGCACGCTCCGGCGTTTTCCGCGATCTTCGCCTGTTCGGCGTTCGTAACGTCCATGATCACGCCGCCTTTGAGCATCTCCGCCAGGCCCACTTTCACGCGCCATTCGTTTGAACCTTTGCTGCCGTTGCCGCTGCCATTTGGCTTCTTCACATCCATCTTCCTTCTCCTCTCACTCCCTTAAATTCTCGACGGCGCTTCGCCGTCAAAATCCGCTCTCGCAGGGTCTTTTTCTTTTACACTTTAGACCTTTGGCTCTTCGACTTTCTTTTCCCTAATCATCACGAACCGGCCTTTGCCCCGCGCGAGAACCTCGCCATTATGGTTTCGAATCTCTCCCGCCATGAAAAGATTTCTTCCGTTTTGCTCGCTCTCGCGCCCTTCTACAACGATCTCCTGCTCCACGCTCACCGGTTTCAAGTATTCCACCGTCAGTTCCGCGGTCACGGCGCGAACCTCGCGAAACCGGCAAACCTTGCCCATTGCCTCATCCAGCAGCACCGCAATGATTCCGCCATGCGCAAATCCTGCGCCGCCTTGATACCTGTCGCCCAGCACGAATCGTCCCACGACCTTCTTACTGACATTGTCTTGTTCAAACGTCAGCTTCATTCCGCCGGCGTTTCCTCCGCCGCAGCCAAAACATTTGTTCGCCGGATTCGGCTCCAGTCGGATAACGTTGCTCAATCGTCGCCTCGCCGCCTCTTCTCCTAGTTCTTTACTTCCTCAACCTCATTTACTTCCTTTACTTCATTGACTCATACCAGCGCAACTCTGCTCCTCTCGGCCCTGCGCACGCCACGCTGGCGCTTGCGCATCTCCACCTTCAGCATGTCGGCCAAAACGGCCACACCGCGCGCAATTTCCTTTTCGTCGAGGCTCGCAAACCCCAGCCGCAGCGTGTTGGGCTGCGGGTTTTGCACGTAGAAGTAGCGTCCCGGCGCGAACAACACACCGCGCTCTTTCACGTGAATCAGCAGTTCGCTCGCGTCAAATCCCGGGGGCAGCTCCAGCCACATACACATCCCGCCTTCCGGCCGCGCCCACCGCGTGCCTTCCGGCATGTGCTTGCGCAGCGCCTCGTCCAGCACCGCCAATCGCAGCGAGTAGATCTTGCGCATCTTCGCCAGGTGCTTGCTGAAGAGCCCGCGCCGCAAGAACTCCGCCAACGTAGCCTGCGCCAGTTGATCCGTGTGTAAGTCGGTCGTTTGTTTCACGATGCGCAGGCGCTCAATCGCTTGCGGCGGGCCGACAATCCAGCCCACGCGGAGCCCCGGAAACGCCACCTTCGCGAAGCTGTCGATGTGAATCACCAAATTCGCGCGATCCAGTTGCTTTAGCGAAGGAATGCGCTCGTCGCGCCCGTGCAACCGCCCGTAAATGTGATCTTCCACCACGGGCACCTGGTAGCGCCCCGCCAGTTCCAGCAATTTGCGCCGCGAAGCCAGCGGCATCGACGTTCCTGTGGGATTCTGAAAATCCGGCGTCACCAGGATCAGCTTCACGCGATTCGCTGCGAGCGTGGCCTCCAATGCCTCCAGGTCGAGTCCCAACGACGTTCCCGGCTCCGCTTGCGTGCGCGTCGGTACCGCAAGGCAGCGGGCCCGCGACCCATTAAAAATCGTTATGGCGCCCGGATACGTCGGATTCTCCATAATCACCGAATCGCCCGGCCGCACGAACGCCTTGCTGATCAGATCAAACGACTGCTGGCAGCCGTCGGTGATGAGAAGGTTTTCGTCCTTTATGACAAGGCCCTCGCCGCGGAGCAGCTCCCGCAACGCTTCTTTCAATGGCGGATAGCCATCGGAAGGCCCCAGCTTCAAAACATCCGTGCCCTCGCGGCGCAGAACCGCGTTCACACAAATCTGGAGCTCGTCGATGGGGAAAAACTCGTGGTCAGGGCAGGCCATAACGAACGACAACACGTCTCCCGGTGCGTTGGCCGTCAGGCGGCTGAGCACTTCTTCGCCGCGCTCATCGGCGAAAAGCAGTTCCCAGCGAACTCCGGTGTTCCCGTTAAGCACCGGCGGAGCGGGTGGCGTGATTTTCAGGCCGTTGCCGTTTCCCTTGATAAAGGTGCCGCGCCCCACGTGTCCTTGAATCAGCCCTTCCGATTCCAATTCAGCGTACGCGTTCGCCACCGTGGTGCGGTGCACTCCCAGCATGGTGGCCAGTTCGCGGCTGGCGGGGATGCGGTCACCCGGGCGCAAATCGCCTGTATGGACCAGGGCGCGCAGCTGGTCGCGAAGCTGGATGTACAGGGGAACATGACTCTGTGGCTGGAGTTGGAGTGGAAGCATTGTCTCTCACCCTCAGCCAATTTTAGCAGGAATTGGACTGTTGCAAGAGCCAATTTGTCTTTTTGCGATTTGCCGTGTTTTCTGGCAGAAAGTTCGCCCGCGCCCCTTCAGAATTTGCATTTCTTGATGCCAAAACCGTAAGCTCTGCGCCATGCCCGGCATACGCGCATCCCTCTTGGCACTCCTTCTTCTGGCCCTACCGGCCTTTACCACCGGCCAAATCTCGGCTACCAGTAAAGCGGAGCGAATCGAGCGCTTGGTCGCGTATTACCAGAAGTACGGCTACTTCAACGGGGCGATTCTGGTCGCCGACCACGGCAAGGTCATCTACACCAAGGGGGTCGGCTATGCCAACATGGCTTCGCGCACGCCCAACACGCCACACACGCGGTTCGGCATCGCCTCCATCACCAAGCAGTTCACTGCCCTGCTCATCCTGCAACAAACTGCCGAAAACAAGATCGCGCTTCAAGGCAAGGTGACCGACTACTTGCCCTGGTACCGCAAAGACACAGGTAGTCGCATGACGATCGAACAACTGCTCCATCACACTTCCGGCCTTCCTCCCGATTTTGATTCACCGGAATTTAATGCCACGCCTAAAGCTGCGCGACGCTACGGGCACCAGGAATTTGCGGAGAAGTTTTGCCAGCCTGCGCTGGCCTATGAGCCCGGCACCAAGTGGGAGTACAGCAATTGCGGTTACAACTTGCTCGGCCTGATCCTCGAGCAAGTCACCGGAACACCCTTCGACGATCTCCTAAGACAGCGAATCCTCGATCCGCTTGGTCTGAAGGACTCCGGAATGGACCAAAACGACCTCGTTTCACTCGGCGGAGCCACTGGCTATCTTCGCCATGCTGGCCCGCGGTACACCGTTGGCAGCTACATTGATCGCATCCACGGTTTCTCCTCAGGTTCCATGTATTCCACGGTGGAAGATCTCTACAAGTGGAACAAGGCGCTCACTTCGAGCGAGTTTGTCTCAAAGGAGTTGCGCGACCAGATTTTTACGCCTGCCTTGCACGACTGGGGCTACGGCTGGTTTGTAACGAAGATTCCCGCCGGCCAGCCCGACGGGGGCAGCACTCTGGCGGAAATGCGCGGCGACATGCCGGAGAATTTCTTTGCCTGGACCCTCCGCTATCCCGAACAAGACGCGGTCATCATTACTCTGCGAAACGTCTACGGCTCGACGGAAGGCCTTGAGCAAAACATTCAGGCCATTTTATTCGATGCCGAGCCCCGTCTGCCTTCACGAGCGGCCAAGGACATTGCCGCGCAGGTTTACCTCATCCCCGCCGCCTGG
>CAZGBQ010000124.1:0-1803 GCA_964524045.1 uncultured Acidobacteriaceae bacterium | reverse complement strand
TCCGGCTTGTAGCCGATTCTCCCGTTGATTTCGCCTGCGTGCAGATCGCGGATGCACAACTTGGTCAGATCGTTCGCATCGCATTGATAAATCTGTTTCAGCGGAAGATCCGCCTCCTCCACTTTGTACTCGCCCGAGGCCATGCTTTCAGCTTCGTCGACGTCGGCGCTCACGACTGGACTGCCCTCGTGCACGCGCACGCGGAACTCTCCTGAGGACGGCTCATAGTTCTCATAACTAAAGCACTGTCCGATGCAAGCACGATCGACGGTGTGGTGAATGAACATCAGCCGCCAATCTTCAGGAGCCACGACCGTCGCGAGCACTCGCGTTCCTGGCGCGAAGCCATGGACAAGGCTTTCCGCATTTGCCTCCAGGCGGTTCAGCCATCCGGTGTCCTGGTAAAGAAAGACGCAGAACGCGAACATCGCCGCGGCAAAACCCGCAGGATGCCACTTCCGCGGCTTCAGGAGTCCCAAAACGCACAAGCCAAGAATTGCCGAAATGGTCGTCAGCCTCGAACCTAGAACTCCAACCCATCCTGCATAGATCGACGGCCGCAAATTCTCCGGGAGCAGCGCCGTCGCGCAAAACGCTAGTGCGTACAATTCAATTGGCAACTCAAACTGTTTCCATAAAGCTTGCTCGCGCCTCCGCGCGTAGACATCAACACCGACGCAAATCATCCCGAAGCAAAACGCAGCTACGGCCAGCCCGACGTACCGCGTCCCATATAGCGCCAGCTGGTCCGCGCCGTTATAAAAGTAGAAAGTACCGCGATCCCAATCCGCGTTCAATTCAGGCCGATGCGCCGCACACCAGTACGCCGCAAATAACACCGACGCGCCCGCCAGGGGCAGTGCCAGTTTCCACCACCCGAGCAGTCTCGCTTTGACTTTCACATATGCCAGCGCGCCAATCAGCCACAAAAAACCGATTGGATGTGCCACGAACGCCAGCACGGTCAAAATGGCGCCGCCTACCCAGTCCATTCCCTCGGCTTCCCACAGAAGCGCCAATGCGAAGCACGCGAACCCCAGCGACCAGTAGTAATTCATGAAGCCCATGCTGAACGAATAGCCATAGGCCAGCATGGCGATGCACGGCGTGAGAAACCACGGCGGCTGCTTCGCCACCGCGCTGATCAACGCAAACACGCCCCAGAAAAACGTCAGCACACATAAAGAGACCACAATTTTCTCGGCCCACGCGAAGCCAACAGTCCTGGCAAGTCCGAGTAAAGTAGCGTCGAACAGTATGTTGTTCCACTGCCTCGCAATGTAGAGTCCGGGCGCCTGGCCCTTCTCTGTCAACTGCGCCAGCCACGCGTTATACACATGGCTCGCCAGGTCACCAGCTTCGATGCGCCGGTGCCAGAAACAAGGAATCAACACCGCCGCGCTCACTGCAAGAATCAGCCAGCGCCTGCGCCGCAGAAACGACAGCGTCACGTTTTCTTCGTTCAGGAAGCGCGCCCACGTTTCGCGAATGTCCTGCAACGGCCCCATTCCGCTCCTTCACCCCAACTCTTCAGACAAACCTCAACCGCGCGTCATTCTATCCGAAGCGCGAATTTCTTCTTCCAGAATTTACCGGGAATCCCCTGCCCCGAGGAGAATGAAAAACTCAAATCTACACCTGGAAGCAGGCCAGGGCTCTCGCAATGTAAAACTAGAAAAGGATTCTCTATTTCGAGATTTGGTTTTCGCCGAGGCGCTTCAGACGATCGCGCAAGCGCCTTTGCAGCGGCGTCGGCGTGTTGGGATTGAAGGCCACCAGGTACCACAGCGGCTGGCTGCGGTC
>CAZGBQ010000123.1:0-11623 GCA_964524045.1 uncultured Acidobacteriaceae bacterium | reverse complement strand
TCTCCCGCCAGTACGGTGTTCCCTCCATCAACCTGAAGTATTACGAAATCGATCCGAATGTGATCAAGCTCATTCCCCAGGACACGGCAACGCGCTACCAGGTGATTCCGCTCTCGCGGGTCGGGTCGGTTCTGACGATTGCGATGACCGATCCGACCAACGTGTTCGCCATGGACGACATCAAGTTCATGACGGGATTCAATGTTGAACCGGTAGTCGCTTCCGAAGCGGCGATCGGCGATGCCATCACGCGCTTTTATGGCGGCATCTCTTCGAATCAGGAAGAACTCAGCAACTTGATGAAGGACCTGGTCGAAGAGGACCAAGAGCTGGAGCTGGCGGCCGAAGAGTCCGAATTAGATACCGCCACGCTGGAGAAGGCCGCGGAAGAAGCGCCCATCATCAAGCTGGTGAACTTGATTCTGACGGACTCGGTGAAGCGGGGCGCGAGCGACATTCACATTGAACCCTACGAGACGGAATTGCGCGTGCGGTTCCGCGTGGACGGGCAGCTGCAGACCGTCATGTCCCCGCCCATGCGGCTGAAAGACGCCATGACCAGCCGCGTGAAAATCATGGCCAAGCTGGACATTGCGGAGAAGCGCCTGCCGCAAGACGGCCGCATCATGATCAAGTACAAAGCGGAAGGAAAGAAGAAGGAGCTGGACTTCCGCGTGTCAACGGTCCCCACGCTCTACGGCGAAAAGATCGTGCTGCGGTTGCTGGACAAGGAAAACTTGCGCTTGGACATGACCAAGCTCGGGTTTGAAGCTGCGTCACTGGAGAAATTTCAGCGCAACATCATGAAACCGTACGGCATGGTCCTGGTGACCGGTCCGACAGGTTCTGGAAAAACGAACACGCTGTATTCGTCGGTGGCAACGCTAAACACCGTCGACACCAACATCATGACGGCCGAAGATCCCGTCGAGTTCCAGTTGGGCGGAATCAATCAGGTGCAGATGAAAGATCAGATCGGCCTGAACTTCGCGGCCGCCCTGCGCGCTTTTCTTCGACAAGACCCGAACATCATTCTGGTCGGCGAGATTCGCGATTTCGAAACGGCTGAAATCGGAGTGAAAGCTGCGCTGACGGGTCACCTGGTGCTTTCCACGCTGCATACGAACGACGCTCCGTCGACGATCAGCCGCTTGATGAATATGGGCATCGAGCCCTTTCTGGTGGCCACGTCCGTGAATTTGATCTGCGCGCAGCGCCTGGTGCGGCGAATCTGCACGAATTGCAAGGAGGAATTGCAAGTTCCCGAACAAGCGCTGATTGACGCCGGCTATACCCCGGAAGAGTCCAAGAAAACCAAAATCTACCATGGCCGAGGCTGCACCACATGCGGCAAGCGGGGTTACAAGGGCCGTACTGGTTTGTATGAAGTCATGGAGATTAACGACGAATTGCGCGAGCTGATTCTTGTCGGCGCATCGGCTCTGGAATTGAAGAAAAAGGCAATCGAGCAGGGGATGATCACGCTTCGGCGCAGCGGTTTGCTGAAGGTCGCGTTGGGGCAGACCACGATGGAAGAAGTGCTGCGCGAGACCGTTTTATAGAATTGAGGATGAACAATGGCAGGAATCACACTAAGCGAACTGTTGAAGAAAATGATCGAGATGGGGGGCAGCGACCTCCATATCACCACGAATAGCGCGCCTCGCGTCCGCGTGCACGGAAAACTCCGGCCATTGGATATGCCTCCGCTGACGGCCGCGGATACCAAGTCGCTGGCGTATAGCGTGTTGACCGACGCACAGAAACACAGGTTTGAGGAAAATTTGGAGCTGGACTTTTCGTTCGGCTTGAAGAATCTGGCCCGTTTCCGCGGTAACTGCTTCAATCAGCGAGGAGCCGTGGGGGCGGTGTTTCGTACCATTCCCTGGGACATCAAAGGATTCGAGGCGCTGGGGCTGCCTGCGGTGGTGAAAGGCCTTTGCGACAAGCCACGCGGACTCGTCCTGGTTACCGGACCCACCGGTTCGGGAAAGTCTACGACACTCGCCGCGATGCTGGACAAGGTCAACAGCGAACGCGAAGAGCACATGATCACCATCGAGGACCCCATCGAATTCCTGCACAATCACAAGCGGTGCCTGGTGAATCAGCGGGAAGTTCACGCGGACACTCATTCCTTCGCGAACTCGCTTCGCGCGGCGCTGCGCGAAGACCCGGACGTGGTGCTCATCGGAGAAATGCGCGACCTGGAGACCATCGAATCGGCGCTGCGCATCGCGGAAACCGGCCACTTGACTTTCGCGACGCTGCACACGAACTCCGCGGCGTCGACCATCAACCGTATCATTGACGTGTTCCCCGCGCACCAGCAGCCGCAGATTCGCGCGCAACTTTCGATGGTATTGGAGGGGATTCTTTGTCAGGCGCTGTTGCCGCGTGCTGATGGCCGCGGGCGCGCCATGATTATGGAAATACTGGTGCCCACGGCGGCGATCCGAAATCTGGTTCGTGAAGACAAAATTCACCAGATCTATTCCGCAATGCAAACAGGAACGGGGCAAACCGGGATGCAGACCTTCAACCAGGGACTCGCCAACGCGTATTTCTCAAAGCTGATTACGCTGGATCTGGCGCTGTCTCGTTCATCGAATCCCGACGAGCTGCAGGACATGATTAACCGCGGCGTGGCGACTGTGGGGACCGGCGCCAAGGTGCCGGTGGCCAGCAGACGATAAAAAGAATTGGCCGATAAGGCAGGCCATAGAGATCGAGGAATTTAGGAGGCAATACAATGCCGGATTACAAATATCAGGGGACGAGCCGCTCCGGCTCCAGCGTCAGCGGGGTGATGACCGCGGCGAACAAGACGGAGCTGGCGACCATTTTGAAGCGGCAGCAGATTACCGCCACGAAAATGACGGAAAAGGGGAAAGAGTTCAATATCCCCACGTTCGGCGGTGGCGTTTCCGCCAAAGAGCTGGCGATCTTCACCCGCCAGTTCTCGGTCATGATCGACGCCGGTCTGCCGCTGGTGCAGTGCCTGGAGATCCTTGCGAGCCAGCAGGAAAACAAGACCTTTCAAAAAGTCCTGACTGGCACGCGCGCGCAGGTGGAAGGGGGAGCGACGCTCTCGACCGCCATGCGCGCTTCGCCGAAAGTGTTCGACGGGCTGTACGTGAACATGGTGGAGGCAGGCGAAACGGGCGGTATTCTCGACACCATTCTGCAGCGCCTCTCGAGCTACATCGAGAAGAACGTAAAATTGCAGCGCGCGGTAAAGTCCGCCCTTGTGTATCCGGTTGGCGTCTTGACTGTCGCGGCGTCCGTCATCATCTTGCTTCTCTGGAAGGTCGTTCCGATCTTCGCCACATTGTTTGCCGGCCTGGGTGTGGATCTTCCTTTGCCGACCCGCATTGTGATTGCCTTAAGCCACTTCGTCGGAAGCATTTTTGGCTTTCTTATTCTCGTGGGTATTATCGGCAGCATTTTCGGATTAAAAGTGTGGTATGGCACCCCACAAGGGCGTCTGGTTCTGGATACCATCGTCCTGCGGTTGCCGATACTCGGTGTTCTGATGAGAAAGATTGCCGTGGCGCGCTTTACCCGGACTCTGGGAACATTGATTTCCAGCGGCGTTCCCATACTTGAAGGACTCGACATTACGGCCAAGACGGCTGGAAACGCGGTGGTCGAAAGAGCGTTGCAGAAAGTCAGGAAGTCGCTCGAAGAAGGCAAGTCGCTCACGGAACCGTTAAAAGAGTCGGAAGTTTTCCCGGGCATGGTTACGCAGATGATTGCGGTTGGCGAACAAACGGGCGCGATGGACGCGATGCTGCAAAAGATCGCCGATTTCTATGAAGAAGAGGTGGACGCGGCGGTGAAAGACTTGTTGACTGCCCTCGAGCCCATCATGATCGTGTTCCTCGGCTTGGTCGTCGGCGGAGTGGTGATCTCCATGTACTTGCCGCTGTTCTCGCTGATTGGAAAGCTGGCGAACCACTAATTGGGCTTGGCCCGCGCGCCGATAAAACCTCGCAGGGGGCAGTAAGCAATCGTTTGCTTTGCCCGCTGCTTCTTTCCTGTAATGGGGGATGCCCGTCCGCCGGGTGAGGCACGGGCCAACGATGGATCAGAGCTTTGCTACGAAGGCCTGGCTGGAGTGGCTGGCGCGTGTTCGTCTGCTGACGATTACGCTCATCCTGACAGTCGGAGTCGTCTGGCCGCAGTACGTTCCCGGACTTAGCTCCAACCGCTTCTTCCTCCCGCTGATTATTTTCTGGATCACCCTGGGCATTTTTCACTTAATTCTTCTTCGTTGGCTTCCGGGAACGGCCTGGCATGGGCGGCTTCAGGTTGGCGGCGACGTACTGATGGTTACGCTGCTGGTCTACTTGACTGGCTCGCAGGAGAGTTACTTTATTTCGCTGTATCTGCTCGTGATCATCGTGGGCAGCATGGTCTTTTCGCGAGGAGTGGCGTTTCTTAACGCGGCAATTTGCTTTTCCCTTCTTGCGGCGATGACCATCCTGCCCTTTGTGGGAAAACTCCCTCGCACTTCCGCTGGTTTACCCTCGGTGCAGAGTCTCAGCACATGGCTGGTAATGAACCTCCTGGGATTTCTGGCCATTGCCTACCTGGCGAATTTGCTTGTCCAGTCCATCCGCAGTAAGGGACGCGAACTCGAGGAACAGCGCGAGGAACTTCTCAGCCTTCAGGACTTCACGCAGGACATCATCCATTCTATGCGCGGCGGTTTGATCACTACAGACCTCGCGGGAGCGATTCTGCTGCTGAATCGGACGGGGGAAGAAATCCTGGGCTATCGCTTTGCGGATGTGCGCGCGAAAAAACTCCAGGAATTGAATCAGGATTTTTGGCTTCCCGGGCAATACCCGAACGTCGAGAGGCTTTCGCTGCGAAGAGAGATTGATTTTCGCACGCCCCAAGGCGAAGTGCGTTATCTGGGAATCAGCGTTTCGCCTCTTCGCCTGCGAACGGAAGAGCGAAGCGGTTATGTTTTTAACTTTCAGGACTTGACCGATTTGCGCCGCCTCGAGCAGGAAGTGGCGACGAAGGAGCGAATGGCTGCGCTGGGACGGCTATCCGCCGCGATCGCCCACGAAATCCGGCAACCTCTGACGGCGATGGCGGGGGCGGTAAAGGAACTGGCGCGGCTCGTGCCTCTCGAAGAGGATGAGAAGCAGTTGGTGCATATCGTCAGCCGCGAATCCGAACGGCTGAACAACATCATTACCGACTTCTTGAACTACTCGCGAGAGAAGACCTACGAATTCCAAGAGGCTGATGTGCGGGCGCTACTCGAAGAAACCTTGATTTTGATGGAAAGAAAACCTGAGATTGGCTCCAAGTACCGGATTGTACGCGCGTTCAACGGTTTGGAATTGCGCGCGCGCGTGGACGCGAACAAAATCAAACAAGTGTTCTGGAATCTCTGCGACAACGCGCTTCGAGCTATGCCTGCAGGAGGAACGCTCACTGTGAAGCTGGAGCCGTATCCCTTCTGGCTGCGCATTGCCTTTCGCGATACAGGAGTTGGCCTGGACGCGAAGCAAAGAGCTAAAATTTTTGAACCGCTACAATCCGGGTTTGAGGGCGGCACCGGGCTGGGGCTGTCGATCGTTTATCAGATTGTGCAAGCGCATAGCGGAAAGATCAGCGTGGTTTCGGAGAAAGACCGCGGCGCCGAATTCATTGTGGAATTGCCGCGAGTCGCGTGAGGCATTATGCAGGGAACGAAGGCCGCAATTAAAGAAACGGCGCGGGAGATGCCGCACATTCTTGTCGTCGATGACGAGAAATCAATTTGCGAACTCCTGGAGATCACCTTTCGCAAGGAGGGGCACCGCGTGGAAGTGGCCAACAGCGTGGAAGCCGCGCGGCGCAAGCTGGAGTCGCAAATCTTCGACATCATTATCTCCGATATTCGCATGCCTGGAGAGAATGGCGTCGACCTTCTAAAGTTTGCTAAGGAGATTGCGCCGGGTTCCTTTTTTGTTTTGATGACCGCGCTCCCGGCTTTAGACACCGCCATTGCGGCGCTCAATTCAGGCGCCGATCGGTACGTCATCAAGGACCACAACCACATCGATCAATTGCGCCGCGCCGTCCAAGAGGTGACGGAAAACCTCCGCTGGAAGAAGGAGGCCGGTTATCTGCGGCGCGAATTGCGCCGCCTCACCGGTCTCGACAACATCATCGGGCAGAGCCCAAAGATGCGCGCCATCTTTGAGCTGATTCAGACCATTGCGCCACAATCGAGCCGCGTGCTAATCACCGGGGAGAGTGGAACGGGGAAAGAGCTCGTCGCGCGCGCCATTCACGAAAACAGCCTTCGCTCTCAGACTCCGTTCATTACCATCAATTGCGGCGCTTTTCCCGAAACCCTCCTCGAGTCCGAGCTCTTCGGCTACATGAAAGGCGCGTTTACCGGCGCAAACGAGAATCGGCAGGGACTCTTTCAGGCGGCGCATGGCGGAACGCTGTTTATGGACGAGATTGGCAACATGAGCCTCACCATGCAGGTAAAACTCTACCGCGTGCTTCAGGAGGGAAAAGTTCGCCCCGTCGGGAGCAACGAGGAATCGGACGTGGACGTCCGCATTATCGCGGCGACGAACAAGGACTTCGAGAAGGAGATCGCCGAAGGCCGGTTTCGCGAGGATCTTTACTACCGTCTAAGCGTGATCCCCATTCAGGTTCCCGCCCTGCGCGAGCGCCGCGAAGATATCCCGCTGTTGGCGCGGCACTT
Organism: uncultured Acidobacteriaceae bacterium; assembly: GCA_964524045.1. Lineage (GTDB taxonomy): Bacteria > Acidobacteriota > Terriglobia > Acidiferrales > UBA7541 > Acidiferrum. Next base: position 4,893 of record CAZGBQ010000123.1, on the reverse strand, counting down.
CCTGGAAAGGTTCCGCAAGTCCATGGAGAAGGCGATTGAGGGAATCACGCCGGAGGCTATGGGCAAGCTCGAAGCTTATGAATGGCCGGGCAACGTCCGCGAGCTGGAAAACACGATGGAGCGCGCAGTAGCGCTGGAAACGGGAAGAGAAATTTCACCACGAGGGCTGCCGGAGCGCATCCTGGGCTATGGAACTGCATCGGGGCCTTTGAATGGCGCCCCCGGTATGGAATTCCCGGCGGAAGGTGTGGACTTTGAAAAGGTCGTTGCGGCAACCGAGCGCCGCTATTTGCAAGCAGCCCTCGAAAAGGCTGAGGGAGTCCGTACCAGGGCCTCCGAGTTGCTAAACATTACCTATCGTTCCTTCCGCCACTACGCCAAGAAGCATAGCCTTTAGCTTGCCTTTCGCAACGAGCGCGGCATGCCATTGGAATCGCGAGAGCCACGACATCTCAGTGCCAGGGAATAGCGGGCTCGCTCCGCCACTCGAGTCCCATGTTGTCGTCGGTGATGACGAAACGGCGTCCCAAGCGGGCGCGAAGCGAGTCGGAGAGTTCCAAGCCGAGAAACTGCGGCCGCCCCTTGAGTGAGTTTAACAAAGCGTTGTACGTGGCCAGTATTTTTTCGGACTCCGGGTTTTGCGGGTCAAAAACAAGCCTGCCGTCAATTTTGTACTGGTGCAAGTTTTCGGTTAAGCGTTCCTGATCGATGAAGATGGGGGAGTCGCTCACTGCAAGGAAGTTGATTACGCGCAAGCCGTAGGGAAAAACGTGCAGTGCGGTTGCCATGGTCTCATCCGATTCTGTCGAATTGAAATAGTAGACGCCTCCAGGATTGAGGTGAGAGCGAACAAGGTTGAGAAACTCCGAGCTGAGCAAGCCGCTGCTGTGATCCCGCCAATTGAACGTGGTATTGGCAATAATCGCATCGTAACGCGCCGCGGGATGAGCGAAGAGCCAGCGTCTGCCGTCGTCGACGTAGATCCGGACCTTGGGGTTTTGAACGAACGATTGGACCACCGGGTATTGCGGAAGGAGCTGGAGATATCCCGGGTTGATTTCCACTGCATCGAGCGCTTCCGCTTGCGGATGATTTGCAAGAATCTGTCCCCACGAGCCGGAGGCCAGGCCAATCACAAGAATGCGTTTTGGAGCGGGACAAAAAGCGCTCAGGAGGTAAATGCGGGCGACAATGTTGACGTCATTCACAGGGTCCACATTGAAGTAGCCGTCATAGACGCCACCGCCAAAGACAGCCCCTTCCCGGGTAACGCCGATCATCCCGTTTCGATTCTCGACCATCCGGGCAAACGGCACAGAAGCCTCGGGCCGCACGCCAAACACGAGCCTCTCAAAAAGCAGCGGATAAAATCGCACCGAAAAGGAAGCCGCGAGCAGAGACACGGCCGTTAAGGCGAGGGCCCAGGCCGGAGGGCGGCCCCACTTGCTAGAGCCAAAGAGCAAAACATAGCTGCCCGTAGCGATCGCGGAGAGTCCCAGCCCCAGGGACATCTGCTTCAGCCCAAAGTGATGCATGAGCACGAAGCCAACGCCCAAACTGCCCAAAGCCGAGCCTGCAATGTTCGAAATATAAATGAGACTAACGCCCTGCCCCGCTTCTCGCTCAGGCGAAACAGCCAACTGGCAGAGCAGGGGAAGAACCGAGCCGATCAAGCCTGCGGTCAAAAAGAACGCCGGAGCGGTTGCGAGGAAAGGAATCTTACGGGCCATCATAGATGCCACGAGAGGCGGCAAGTACGCGGACAATGCGCCGGACAAGACCATGAAGCCACCGATGACGTAAAGCAATGTCTGCGAGCTGCGCCCTGTCGTCAGCTTCTCGGACAGCAAGCTGCCGGCGGCGATGCCGGCGAGGTAAGTGCACAGCAGCAAAGCAAAAGCCGGAGCGCGATCCGAGGAAGCAACCGAGAAAACGCGAAACCAGACAATCTCAAAACCGAGAGCGATGAATCCAGATAGCCCGGCAAGCAGCATGGCCCGCTCAAGGGACATGCCAGCCGGCGCCGCAGTTTCCTGAGGCTTTACAGGCGTCTCGGATGCGTTCCCCGAATCCCGAGCTGGTCTTCGGCTGTACAAATACGCGGTGGCGCCGACCGCAGTATTCAAGCAGGCTGCAATGGCCACCGAGCCCGATTGTCCGAAGTTCCGGAGCAGGAGAGTGGCGCAGAGATAGCAAGCGACCGCAGACCCAAACGTGTTGACGAAATAGAGAGTGGAAACGGAAGTCCCAACACGGCTGGTCCGCAAAACCAGATGCTCCACCAGAAGGGGCAGCGTCGCACCCATCAGCACGGTTGGAATGAACAGCAGGAGAAGGCTGAAGAAAATTGTGATAGCGAGATTCGTTCCCGCGGTGAAACCAGCGGCCCAGTGAAAGAGGCGCAGGGAAACCAGCCCAAATAGCGCCACGCCAAGTTCGGCGAGACCGAAGATCAATATTCCTTGGTTAGGAAATCGCGCAGACAGACGCCCACCCAAGAAACTGCCAATTCCCAAACCAACCATGAACGCCGTGACCACAACAGCGACGGATTCCGCGTTGACGCCATAAATCGCGAAGAGAGCGCGCTGCCATACGATCTGGTAAACAAGCGCGGGCATTCCGGAGCAGAAGAAGAGCAACGCGATAAAAACAGAATCTTTTTGCCGGTGCGTTTTGTCGAAGAAAAAGGACACGCCCAATAGAAGAAAAGCGTCAAATGCCAGCAAAGCAATGACGGGAATCAAATTCATAGGTTTCCTTCGGGCGCGAAGATGAAGCGCGAGTCCGCGGTCATGACTATTATTTTCAGGCCGCGGAAAACATTCGCAAAAAGCGTATTTCGGGAGTTGTACATCCTTCGTTACTAGAGGACAGGCCGGCCACACGCCAGGTTTGCCATAGCCAACGGACAAGGAGCCAAGCAGGCGTAGCGCTTTGGCCCTGGCCGCCGCAGGATTCTCGCCCTGACGGTTTGTTTACCGATTCGGGTGCCCCCTTCGGACATTCCATCGGATGAAGCGCCTGTCATGGTCCAATGGAAATGTACATATGCCCAAGGGCGGGAAGTGCGAGCACTCGCCAGGTACGGAACAAACCAGGGAAGAGCAGCGATGTCCCTCAAGCAAGCTGTAAGAAGCGTTCTTACAATTCTCCTGATTGCTTGCGCCATTTGGCTGGGCCGCAGCTGGCAATTCTATATTGAGGCGCTGGCGTCCATTTTCTTCGCCTGTTCTCTTGCGAGCGTTATCGTCATCCACTTCCGTATCGCTCCTTCGTGGCTGGACGCGTTGTTGGTAGCGTGCGGCACGCTTCTCCTCGCGGCCATCGATTTTCAGGCTTTGCACTACCGAGCGCTGTTTGCCGCGTGGCTTTCCTTCGCAGGCTTAAGCAGCCTGGTTGTACTGGGTATAAGAACAATTTGGTCGGAGGGCGCAGAACGGAAACTCGTTGGCCTCGCGTTTATTCCGGCACTTCTGCTGGTCGTCTCAGAGTATTTTGCCAGTACTTTTTTGGAATGGACGGCGGCCGCTCATCCCAAAGTTCTGGATCTGTATCTGTATTCGTTCGATGCAAGTCTTGGCTTGCAAATCCCGTTTCTTGTGGGACAGAGATTTGCGCTGTGGCCATGGCTAGGGCGTGTAAGCTTCCTGTTCTACATTGGCCTGCCCATCCCCATTGCGCTGATCTACGCAGGCCGCGTGCTTCGACTGGGCGAAAAGGCCTTGCCGTCGTTTGTGGCTTTCCTAGCTACCGGGCCCGTGGGAGTTCTCTTCTATAATCTTTTTCCGGCGCTTGGCCCGGTGCATCTGTTTCTTCAAGGTTTTCCGTGGAATCCGCTGGCGACGCACAGCGTGTCCCGATTGCGTGTGGAGCCGGTTGCGCTTCCTGGCGCGCCGAATGCGATTCCCTCGCTTCACATGGCCTGGGTGCTGCTAGCGTGGTGGTATTCGCGTGGACTATCCCGCGTTGAACGAGGCGTGGCTATGACGTTCCTAGTTTTCACTGTGCTTGCCACGCTCGGCACAGGAGAACACTACTTTGTTGATCTAGTCGTTGCGTTTCCGTTTGCGCTCTTGATGGAGTCGCTCTGCTCGGTCTCACTCCATTGGAGAGACAAACTGCGCTTGGGTGGAGCGATGAGTGGAATCATGGGTACCCTGGCGTGGTTTGGCGCGCTCCGCTACGGCACGCACTTTTTCTGGCGATCACCTATTTTGCCGTGGGCGATCTGCATCCTCACGATGGCATTCTCGCTCGTAATCGAGGGAATGCTGTATGGTCAAACACAGCGCGCGGGCAAGAAAGAATCACTCGAGCTAGACGCTTTTCTCTCGAGCCCCGTTCCCGCAGATACCAACTAATCCTACGTGTTGCGATCCACTTGAGGTGGGAAGAGTGGGGAAAGTCTCGGCTGGAATCCGTGTGACCATTTGCGGTCTCAGGGAGTGACAAAAACAGTCGACGTTAATTGTCGGTTACCACTTTGGGGCACTGTGGAAGTGAGCCGGGCGCGTTCGTTCTTACGCTAAGTATAATATTTCCTATGAGATAAGCATATCTCAAGCAGGTACTAGGCATTTGGTTTCTGTTTGGCCCACTGTTTGCCCTTCCCCTGCCAGTGCTCTGGCACCATATAAATTCTCAAGGAGAAGGCATGAAGAAGCAAAAGGGTTTCTCTCTTATCGAGTTGCTGATCGTCGTGGCGATCATTTTGATCATCGCGGCCATCGCAATTCCAAACTTGCTGCGGTCGAAGATCGCTGCAAATGAATCCTCAGCGGTCGGTTCGGTCCGTACGATCAACACGGCCGAAGTGACCTATCAGTCGAGTTGGGGTACGGGTTTCGCCGCAAACTTGACGAACCTCGGCGGCGCTTCCCCTTGCGCTGT
>CAZGBQ010000122.1:0-11792 GCA_964524045.1 uncultured Acidobacteriaceae bacterium | reverse complement strand
GTGTAGGGCATCATCCCGGGCTGAGCCGGAGGATCAGACCTCACGGCGAAGGCTGGCACCAGCAATCCCGCGCAGGCTAGCAGAATGATCTTCTTCATAGAGCCTCCATTGCCGACTGATTCCAACCTGATTACCTCCGCCAGAACTGCGATCCGTCTGCGCCGCGCGAGTGTGACCGAGAGCGCCACTGGCATTGCGCGCAACGCGAAAAGCGGCGTCAGTACGCGTCGGCGCGCAGTCCCAAGAGCGTGTCGCCTCCGCCGGCGACAAACGCGTCTGCGGCTTGTCGTTGGAGTTGATTCGCCTGGCGCAGGAGCGCCGTAAATTCACTGCGTACGCGGATCGAATCCAGCCATGGGTCGCGCACCATGGCCGGATAGCAGAAGAAGCCGTGATTGATGGCGTGCGACAGCACCTCAAGCGCGCGATCCTGCTCGCCCAGAAAACTGAACTGCCGTGCCAAATAGTAGATCCCTTCGGGATCGCGAAAAGTGGCTTTCCTCAATTCATCACTGGCTGCCAGACTCTCCTCTCGCTTGCCTTCAAACAATGTACGCAACGAGAGCAAGAAAAGTTTTCCGAGGCGCCAGATGATTTCCTCCCGCTCGCGAAGCTTGGAAACAGCTTCGTCGATTCGCCCCAGGGTGCCGAGCGTCAGGCCGAGGCAGTAGCCGAAATCTCCTCCAGAGAATTCCAGCGCCTTCTCATACTCGCCGAACATGAAGTAAGTGTGGTTGACACTGGTGGGGATGAGCGGATCGAGGCGGCGCGCCTCCTGTTGCGCCCTAAGCGCAGCTTGCAAAAGCCCGCAGTAGCGGCAAACGTGCCCGAGACCCGCAAACAGTTCCGGGTCGCTTCTCCTCCGGCGGGCGCGATCCAAGAGGCGTTTCAAGGCGTCCAGAGTGCGGCCTTGATCGACCTGGAGTTGCGTGTAGATATTGTGAGCCATGGTGAGATCGGGGCTGAGGCGCAGCGCCGTTTGAAACGCTTCGTCGGCGGTGCGCAGGCCCTCGCTCGAGCCGAGGTTGTATTTGTCCATGAGCCATCGCGCGCGGCCAAGGCGAGCCCATGCGGGCGCGTAAGAAGCATCCAGCTTCACGCAGCGCTCGTAAAACTCGATGGCCGTGGGAAGGTTCTGCCATTGGCGGCTGAATTCGTTGGCCTGCAAGTAGAGCTGGTAAACGGTGGGACTCGCCGGCCGGTCCTGTTGCAAGGACTGATTCTCCTGAACCGACAAGGAAGGAAGAATGGAGTCGACGAGGCGGCGCACCAGGTCATCATGAAGCTCAAGGAGCTCACGAATGGTTGCTTGCGAAGAGTGCGACCAGAGCAGCGTTCCGCTCGGCACTTCGACGAGTTGGGTCGTAATCCGGAGCTGCTCTCCCACTGTGAGCAAGGCGCCGGTAAGCACGACATCGACTTCCGCCTCTCGGGCGAGTTGTTGGATGTCGAGCGATTCCGGCGCATAGCGCGAAGCCACGATGGAAGAGCGCACGACCAAATTCTCGAGGCCGCCAAGAGAGACGGTGATGGCTTCCGGCAAACTGTAGGCCAAGAACTGTGTGTCTTCGCTCGGACGCAACATGCGAAACGGCAGGACAATGAGCCTGCGCAAAGGCTTTGCGCTGGCTTTCGTTTCGATCCCATCCATGAGCAGGGTGGCGCGCAGCTCCGCGGCCATAGCTTCCGCGGATTGGTAGCGGTCGTTGGAGTCGCGAGCCAAGGCGCGATGCACAATTCGCCCCATAGCACAGATTGCAGGCGAGCCGCAGAGCGCCGGTGGCGCCCCTTGCAAAACGGAATGAGCGATTTCGCCAAACGATTGGCCGGCAAACGGCGGCTGGCCCGTGAGAATCTCGTAGAAAACTACACCCACGGAGAAAAGGTCCGAGCGTCCATCGACAGGCTGGCCGCGGAACTGTTCGGGTGATGCGTACTTTGGCGTGCCGAGGAAAACATCGGGATTGGTGACGTCGGGAAGAGTGGCAGCGGGATCTTCCGCGAGAGGCAACGGCACATGCTTGGCGATGCCGAAATCCAGGAGTTTTGTTCCGCTGGCGGAAAGCACGATGTTGGCCGGCTTCAAGTCGCGGTGAATGATGCCGAGTTTGTGGAAAGCTTCGACCGCGGAAAGAACGGCGAGAACTATTTGGGCCGCTTCCTGGGCGGGAAGCGGGCCGCGCTTAAGGCGCTGGGCGAGCGATTCGCCTTCTATGAACTCCATGACGAGGACCGGGCGGTTGTGGTCTTCCACGATGTCGTAGATGCGGCAGGCGTTGGGATGAGCGACCTGTGCGGCGGTGCGTGCTTCCTGCCAGAGCCGCTGGCGGCTTGTGGCGTCGCAGTCGAATTCGCGAATCACTTTCAGAGCGACGACGCGCTCCAGGCGCTGGTCCTGCGCTTTGTAGACCACACCCATTCCGCCTTCGCCCACTTTGGAGAGGATCCGGTACGGGCCAATGGACTGAGGAGTTTCCGCCATAGAAGTGCTGTGTCGCGCTGAGGTAAGCATAGCAAAGGAAGGGTGGTTGGTGACTCGTGACTGGTGATTCAGAACAGTTGGAAGAGGCATCCCTCTGCGCCTTTGTAGAGGCCGACCTTCAGGTCGGCTCATCTCCTTTGGAGGCAGGCATCGCTGTCGGGCCCAGTCTTCGCACCACGCCGACACCGCAGGTGTCATCCCGAACCCGGTCGCCCTGGCCCCGGCTAGGGGCGCTCCTACCCCCTGAAGAGGGGGCGAAAAAAAGCGGCGTCGAGCCGCCGCACTCCAAAAGCAAAGCTAGAAAGTCTCCAGGCGCCAGGACAAGCGGGCGGACCAGGTTTTTTCCGTAGTGAGGGGCGGGCGCCAAACCGCAAGGATCTGCGAGCCCTGGTAGACGCGCTCGAAGCCTTCCTCAGACTCCGAAACCGTTTCGATGGGCGCAACCCAGAATCCTTCCGACGACGGGGCGTGCACGGCGACGCGGACACTTTGCCAGCCGTCTTCCATATGCAGCTGCGGAGCAGGCAAAACGCCGCTGAAGCGCAGATTCGTGGGGCCGGTAGGCGTTTCAAAAAATCGATCAGGCTCTGCGGGAGCAAGAAGATTGATGATCGACTCGATTCCCACAGCAACTGGCTTTTCCAGAAACTCTTTCAGCTTCAGCGTGATTTCGCAGGCGATTTCAAAGCCCTTGGGTGCTGCGCTCAAGGAAAACTGTTTGATTAGAAGCAATTTCGGCGCCGATGCTTCTGCTTTGCCGTGAAGAAGGAGCGAATCTTTGCGGAAGAGTTCGGCGTTGGTGGGAGCCGAACTCTTCACCGTGAAGGCGCCCCCCGCGAAACCGGCTTCCTCGCGCAGTTCGAGAGCTTCGTAGTCGGCCTGCGTTCGAGAAGGATCGAAAATCAGGACACGGAACGCATGGCGCGGCCAGCGGTCATAGCGCAGGAAGCGCTCGAGCCCAGGTTCCTTCACGCGCGTTTGCTCGTGAATGGACGCTACCGCGCTGGTCGCGGAAGCTCCTGCCGCATCGCGCAGTCGCGTATGGTAAGCCTCAGGGCGCCGCAAGATGGAGTTCACGAGCGTGGCAGCGGCCGGACGGAAATCAAGAGCGGCAATAGTCGCTCCGTCACTGGGCTTCAAAAGCGCTTGGCACTCCGGCGAAGTAAACAGCAATTCATTAGCGCCATCGGCGTCGTAATCCAGCAACTCGACGCGCGGAGCTAGCCCACCGGGAGTGAGGCGGTCGGCAATGGCCTCAGCGCGGATCAAATTCCGGCACGGATCGGTGCGGAGATGCGGGGCGTAGATTCCGCCGAAGATGCCGTGCCAATAAGCATCGTTGCATTGCGCCCGCAGGAGCAGGTCGCGGGCGCATGCGAGTTCTCCAGCGGCTTTCTGGCCATCGTGGTGTTCGGTGGCGGCGGCGATGCGCGCAGAGACCCGCAGCATTTTCTTGTGCAGCAAATTGGACTCGGGATATTTGCGAAAGAAGCCGCGCCACGAGCCGCCGCGCAGAAACGAGAGAACCTCCGGCCGCGAATTGAATTCGTTCAACACCGCGTGGTAACGCTGGCGAACGCGCGTGGGAAGCGCCCACTCCATCATCTCGGTGTACGAGGCGGTGGGAAGATCGGCGCGGCCAAGCGGAGCGTGCGAAGCCAGATACTCGCCGGGCGTGCAAACCGTCAGCCATTTGGAATTCCGCTCCAGCGCCGCGAAGAAATCGTCGAGCCAGCCGTCCTTGTAACAATGGGTGTGAGTGCCGGGCCAGACGCCGAATTTCTCCATATCGTCTCCCATAGCGGCCACGCCGCCGGGATGAACGCTGGCCGCATCGCGCAAGTACGCAATAACGTCCTCCACTTTGCCGAAAGGAACGAGATAGCGCAGCGCCTTTTGCCCGGGATAGACCCACACGCTCTTGCCGCGATCTTCAGCGATGTACGCGCCGAAGAGTTCGTCGGGTTCGAATCCGGCAGCGAGGAAATGCATGTCGTCCACAAGTGTGTAGGCGACCCTGGCAGCGGCAAGAGCCGTCGGGAGCTGAGGCTCCCAGACGCGCTCGGCCAGCCACGCTCCCGAAGGACGCCGCCCAAAATGTTTCTCGATATATACGGCAAGCCGCGTGAGTTGCTCCAACTGATCTTCGGGCGGGATGGAAACGAGAATTGGCTCGTAGAAGCCGCCTCCGACGAGCTCGACCTGCCCGCTCTCAACCAGTTCTTTCAAGCGCACAAAATATTCCGGCCGGTGCTGCTCGATCCACGTCAGAAGAGGCCCGGAATAATGAAGACCAAGATGGATTCCGGGATATTTTTCGAGATGCTCCAGGAAAGGAAGATAGGAATCGTCGTACGCTTTTTCAAGTACGTGCTCAAAATTGCCACAGGGCTGGTGAGCGTGAATGAGGAGGGCCAGATGGAAGTTCTGTGGCATGGGGACAGTTTTTTCTCTTCAACATGATAACAAGCCGCGGAATTTTATGAATTCAAAGCTCAGTTACGATGCAACCAAGGCGTAATTGAATCTGGCGAAGGAGCAGGAGGAATCGGGAGGTCCAAGGGCCTGAGCCACTGGCAGAATGAAAAAGGCGGCACGGAAAGCGTGCCGCCTGAAGTTCTGACGTGCGAACCGCACTACTGGCAGAACCTACTTCCCCCTCTTGGCGTACCAGTCGGCGTTAACCGGCGTGAAACTGGCCCATTTCTCGGGCAAATCTTCGAGCGCGAAAATGGCGGTCACCGGACAGACCGGGACACAGGCGCCGCAATCGATACATTCGGTGGGATGGATGTAGAGTTGTGTTTCCGCGGCAAACTCGGGTTCATCCTTGCGCGGGTGGATGCAGTCCACTGGGCAAACGTCCACGCAGGCGGTGTCTTTTGTGCCGATGCAGGGTTCGGCGATCACGTAGGCCATTCAGGGTCTCCTTTGTTCCAAGAGCGCGCCGGCGGCTCCAACTTTTGCGAATGAAGCCGTTCGACCGGCAAAACCGTCCTTATACCATGAGGCTGCTTGCAGCGACAAGCGGCTACGGGTCATTGTACGCGGCGGCATGGAGTTTCTCAACCGGCGGCCAATGGATAGAATGAAGAGGGAAAGGGAGAGGAAGAGCTATGAACTTGCGAACCGCATGTGGGTTGCTGTGTTTTGTGGTGGGGGCGGCGGGAGCGCTGGCCGCTCAGCAAGCGCCAAAAGCTGTGCCGCCACGCGATCCGGAGCTGATTGACGGGAAAGGATACGAGAAGCTCGTGCAGCAATACCGCGGCAAGCCGCTCCTGGTTAACTTTTGGGCGACGTGGTGCGAGCCTTGCCGCGACGAGTATCCCATGCTGAACGAGCTGGCCAAGCAATACGCGCCGCAAGGTTTGAAAGTAGTTGGGGTGAACCTGGATGACGACGGGGACTTGATCCTGATGCGGCGTTTCATCGCGCGCTACAAACCCGTGTTTCCCAACTACCGGAAGAAACCGGGCGGGGAAGAACCATTCCGCCAAACGGTGCTCCCGGGATGGAACGGTTCGCTGCCGATTTCCGTTTTCTACGCGCCAGATGGCCAACGAGCGGGGCAATTCATCGGGGAGCGCAAGCGAGAAGTGTACGAAGAAACGATTCGGTCGCTGTTGAACTCAGGTTCCAAGTAGCATCTTCAGGAAATCGGGCCAATCTTTTGCCTAATACAGAGACTCCTGCCGGAGGGGAATTGTGCTCAATACGAAAGGGAATCGGATCACCTATTTCGGCCACAGCACGTTTTCGCTGACAACCGCGTCGGGCCAGGTTGCGCTGATCGACCCTTGGGTCATGACGAACCCGGTTTGTCCCGAAGCGCTGAAGAAAGTGGATAGGTTGGACGCGATCTTCCTGACTCACGGGCACCCGGATCACATGGGCGATTTGCTCGCGCTGGCTAGGCAGCATAAGCCCAAAATCGTCGCGAGCTTTGAGACCTGTCTTTGGATCGAGAGCAAGGGCTTCGAAGAAGAAACCTGTCCGATGGGGAAAGGAGGCTCGCAGAAGATCGGTGATTTTGAACTTACCATGACCCACGCGTTTCACTCGAATTCGATCGACGATCAGGGCGTGCGGCGCTATGGCGGCGAGCCGGCCGGTTACGTCATCCGCATGCCGGGCGGATTTACGGTGTATCACGCGGGAGATACGGCGCTTTTTGGCGACATGCAGCTGATTAAGGAGCTTTACAAGCCGCAACTGGCAATGCTTCCGATTGGCGACCTTTTCACCATGGGGCCGAAGGAGGCGGCATACGCGATTCGGCTGCTCGGCGTGAAGCGCGTCATCCCGATGCATTATGGGACCTTTCCTTATTTGACGGGAACTGCAGAAGCCTTGCGAAAAGAAACGAAGAAAATGAGCGGGCTGAAGATTTACGCGTTGAAGCCCGGGGAGAGACTATGATTCGCAGCGAGAATCTGCGCAGCGGGTACATGCAAGATGACGTCGAAGAATACTTGTACAAGCTGCTGCCGGAGCGGGACGCGGTGGTCGGTGAAATCGAAGCCTACGCGGAAGAGCATCGGGTTCCCATTATTGGGCCGGCGGTGGCGCGATTGCTCTCGCTATTGGTGCAGATTTCGGGCGCAAAGCGCATTTTCGAGATGGGCTCGGCGATCGGCTACTCCACCGTTTGGCTGGCGCGCGCCGCCGGACCGAAAGCCAAGGTTTTCTACACCGACGGGGACCCGGCGAACGCGCATCGGGCCCAGGTGTACTTCCGCATGGCAGGAGTGGCTAGGCGTATTGAAGTAAAGGTTGGGAACGCGCTCGAGCTTGTCAAAAAAACGCCCGGCAAATTCGACCTGATTTTCAACGATGTGGACAAACAGCAGTATCCGGACGCCTTGCGAGCCGCCTTGCCGAAGCTGCGGCGCGGCGGATTGTTCATTACCGACAACACGATTTGGTCCGGCAAAGCCGCTCGCCCGGCAGCGGAAGGCGACGAACATACCAAAGGCGTCCAGGAATTTAACCGCTTGGTTTACGCGTCCAAAGAGCTCTATCCGGTGCTGATTCCGCTGCGTGATGGCGTCACGATCTGCCGCAAGAACTAGGTGAGTAATGGCTACGGCTTGGCCACCTGCTGGGAAGAGTACTCCGAAGCTTCCTCCCGGTCCCAAAGGGCGTTTCCTGCTGGGCAGCATCATTGAAGTGTCAAAAGACTGGCTGAGCTTTTACCAGCGCTCTGCCGATGAGTATGGAGATATCGTCCGGGTCCATCTTGCCCACGTCCCCGTTTACCTCGTGGTGCACCCCCGTGACATCGAGAGCGTGCTGATCACCAACGCCGCAAATTTCACCAAGTCGGCAGATTATCGCGCCCTGGCGCGCGTCCTCGGCAAGGGACTGCTGACCAGCGAAGGAAATTTCTGGCAGCGTCAGCGAGGCCTTATCCAACCCGCCTTTCATAAACAAAACGTCCAGGCCTATGCCAGCGTGATGACTGGCGCGGCTGCGCGCATGCTGAATTCGTGGAAAGACGGCGAAGAGCGCAACTTGCACGAAGATATGATGCGCGTGACGCTGGAAATCGTCGCGCAATGCCTGTACGGAGCGGAAGTCAGCGACGACGCCGAGCGCGTCGGCAAGGCGATGGAAGTGGTGACGAACCGATTTGTGACCAACGCCAGCTTGGCGCTCCTTTCTCCCTTTGACATCCCCCTCATTGTCGCGCGCAGAGAATCGCGGGCGATCCGTCATTTGAATGAAATCATCGGCGGCATTATTCGAGAGCGACGCGTTTCCGGAGAGCGCCGCGAAGACCTGCTGGATATGTTACTGGCCGCGCGCGACGTGGACGGCAGACCGATGAGCGACGCGCAATTGCGTGACGAAGTGATGACGCTCTTTCTGGCTGGCCACGAAACCACGGCGATTGCCCTCTCCTGGGCGTGCCACCTCATTGCGCAAAACCCGCACATAGAAGCCACGCTTGCCGACGAGTTGCGCGCCGTCCTTGGAGGACGCATACCCACGCCCGATGATCTTCCCCGGCTGCGCTACACGGAAATGGTGCTGAAGGAAACGCTGCGCCTCTACCCGGCGGTGTGGGGCATCGGGCGGAGGGCGATCGCGGAATGTGAGCTGGGGGGTTACCGCATACCTGCAGGGTCGAACATCTTCATTTTGCAATGGCGCACGCAGCGGGATGCGCGCTTTTTTCCAAACCCGGAACAATTCGATCCGGAGCGTTGGAGAGAGGATCCCATACGCTCCGGTAAAGTTCCTCGCTTTGCTTATTTCCCCTTCGGTGGTGGGCCGAGAGTTTGCGTTGGCGCGTCATTCGCGATGATGGAAGCCACTCTTCTGCTTGCTATGATTCACCAGAAATACGAACTCCAGGCTGTTCCGGGTCACCCCATCGAGGTTCTTGCGTCGGTTACTTTGCGCCCGAAACACGGCATCAAGATGATCGCGAAGCGGCGAAAACCCGAAGTCTAGCGGTCCTCTGCCCTTTCCTAAAACGTTTGAGCACGAGCGCGTATTGATTTCAAGAACGGAAGAAGTTCCGAATCAGGAAGCCGACGTTCGCGGGTCGTTCCGCCAGGCGGCGCATGAAATAGGGAAACCAATCATTGCCAAACGGGATGTAGATACGGACGCGATAGCCGTCCTTAACGAGCCGGCGTTGCAGATCGGTGCGCACACCATAAAGCATCTGAAACTCGAAATCGTCTTTGGAGATTTGTTTCGCGGCGGCATGGCGAATCGTGGCCCCAAGCATGCGTGGGTCGTGCGTGGCAATCGCATGGTAAAAGCCGCTGGAAAGCAGCATTCGCATTAGCCGGACGAAATTAGCATCGACATCGATTTTCTTGGGATACGCCACGTCCACGGGCTCCTTGTAGGCGCCCTTGCACAAGCGGATGCGGCAGCCGTAGGCCAAGAGATCCGCGATGTCAGTCTCGCTGCGGTAGAGATAAGCCTGGATCACCGTGCCGACCGCGGGATTGCGCTCGCGAACGCGTTTGACGAGGTCGATGGTGCGCTGCGTGTACGCCGATCCCTCCATATCAATGCGTAGAAAGTTGTCAAACGTTGCGGCGCGCTCGACGATCGAAAGCACTAACCCGGCACAGAAGTCATTGTTGATGTCCAGCCCAAGTTGCGTGAGCTTGCAAGACACATTGGCCTGGAGTTTCTCCTGAGCGATGCGCTCAAAAATCTCCAGATAGGCGTCGCGGGAATGCTGCGCGTCCGAGGTTGTGGAAACGTTTTCGCCGAGGTAATCCAGGCTGGCCATCATGCCCGCTTCATTGCATTGCCGGGCTGCCGCAATGGCCTCCTCCAGCGTTTCTCCCGCAACGAAACGGCGCGCCATGCGGCGCGTCGAGCCATTCGACGTGACCCAAGTGGCGAATTTCTTGCTTTCGGAAAGCTTCAGCAGCGTGGAGCGAAGCATGCGGGATTAATTATCGCAGCCCAGGGGAAACGAAACTAGTCCCGTTTCCAGCAACTGTTTCGCGATCCCGAATAATTCCGTTGGGATGCAAACGACAGCATCTGGCCTTATTCAATAAGTTCGAGGTGCGATTAATGTTTGTGTTCTTCCAGGAATTTCTCGGCATCCAGCGCGGCCATACAGCCGGATCCTGCAGCTGTCACCGCCTGCCGGTAGCGGTGGTCCTGCACGTCGCCCGCGATGAACACTCCAGGAATGGAAGTCAAGCTGCCGTGCTTGGCGATCAAATAGCCGTTCGAATCCATTTCCAACTTTCCCTTGAACACGGTCGTATTTGGGTCGTGACCGATGGCGACAAACACGCCGTCCAGAGGGAGTTCCTTCTGTTCTTTCGATTCCGTGTTGCGCAAGCGAACGCCCTCGACGAGGCCCTTGGGAGCCAGAATCTCTTCCACGACAAATGGAGTGACAAACTCGACCTTCTCATTCTTTTTGACGCGGTCGATCATGATCTTCGAGGCGCGGAATTCCTTCCGACGGTGAATCAGATAGACCTTGCTGGCGTACCGCGAAAGAAAATTGGCCTCTTCCATTGCTGAATCGCCGCCGCCGACAATGGCGATGGGCTTTCCGCGAAAGAAATAACCGTCGCAAGTCGCGCAGGTGGAAACGCCATGGCCAATCAGTTCGCGCTCCCCCTTCAAACCAAGCAGGCGGGCGGAAGCGCCGGCTGCGACGATCAAGGCTTCCGCCTCGTAGGAAGTTTTTCCCGCCGTGATTTTGAAGGGCCGCTGGCGAAGGTCAACCTCGGTGACAGCTCCGGACTTGAATTCCGTGCCGAATTTCTGCGCTTGCTTGCGCATGTTTTCGATAAGCTCCGGCCCCAGAATTCCGTCGGGGAAGCCAGGGAAGTTTTCGACGTGCGTCGTGAGGGAAAGCTGGCCGCCTGGTTCATGCCCGTCCAGCACGAGCGGATTCAAATTCGCGCGCGCCGCATAAATTGCCGCCGTAAGACCCGCGCAGCCGCTGCCGATGATGACCACGTTGTACATTCCGATATTCTCCGACCATTAGATTCAATACTGCGGCTGCCGGATACAACGGGGCGGTATTGTAGCATTCTCTTCCCGCCATCTTGGAACCATGCGGGGCCAAATTGGAGTCAAATTTTGTAGCCGACTCCGTTGACCCGCGCTGACGCCCTACGTATATTGCAAAGAAAACTTGGTTGCCCCAGGAGAGTCAAAATGGATCCGCGCTACCCAATAGGAGACTTCTCAATGCCCGTGCAGGTCACGGCCGGGCTGCGCCAGCAAGCGATTGCTGAGATAGCGTCAACTCCGGCCAAGTTGAGGGAGGCGATAAAAGGACTGAACGACGCGCAGCTCGATACGCCGTATCGCGAAGGCGGCTGGACCGTCCGGCAGTTGGTGCACCACGTTCCCGACAGCCACTTAAACGCGTTCGTGCGCCTGAAGCTGGCGCTTACCGAAGACAAGCCGACGATCAAGCCGTATGATGAAGCGGCCTGGGCGAAGCTGGAGGACGCGAAATCCACCCCGATTGAAGTATCACTGTCGCTGCTGACGGCGGTTCACGATCGTTGGGATCGCATCTGGCGGTCGATGAAGCCTGAGCAGTTTGCGCGAGTGCTCGTTCATCCCGAACATGGCGAGCGAAATGTGGATTGGCTGCTCTTCCTCTACGAATGGCACGGCAGGCATCACACCGCGCATATCACGGAGTTGCGCAAGAAAAAGGGCTGGTGAGCCGACCGCTGACTTCCTGCGTGCCCGTGACTCGGGCGCAATCCCATGCGCCAATTATCCGGCCCACAGGGTCTTGCAACAGCCTCTAGTTAACTTAAGGCGCTCTGCAATTCGGAGAAGA
>CAZGBQ010000121.1:0-11814 GCA_964524045.1 uncultured Acidobacteriaceae bacterium | reverse complement strand
ACCGAGCGCCGCGAAATCGAGCGCCGCCTCCGCCAGCAGCAGGAATTTGCCCGCCGACTGGTCGACAACTTCCCCGATCTAATTCTCGTCCTGGATGCGCAATCTCATTACACCTTTGTCAGCCCCCGCTGCGAAGAGGTCCTTGGATACCGGCTCGAAGAAACGCAAGACATGTCCTTTGGCGGCCGGACACATCCCGAGGACTTGCCCGCGGCTTTGGCCGTCTACAAAGACATCCTGGCCGGGAAGCAGACCTTCGCTTCCCTGGAGATTCGCGTGCGCCACAAGCAGGGCGATTGGCGCCGCATCCTGTTCAATTTCAGTCCGCTTGCCGACGAGAAGGGCAACATCGAAGGCGTGGTTCTCTCCGGCCGCGACATCACCGACCTCAAGCGCCTCGAAGAGCAACTAATCCAGGCGGAAAAGCTCGCCGCCATGGGCCAGATGCTTGCGGGCGTGGCCCATGAGCTGAACAACCCGCTTACGGCCGTCCTCGGCGTCACCGAGCTTCTTCGCGAGCGCCCGGGGACCGATGAATCCTTCAAACGCCAGTTGGAGCTCACTCACCGCCAGGCCCGCCGCGCCGCGCGGATCGTCCAGAATCTCCTGGAATTCTCCCGTCCCGCCTCGCCGCAAAAGAAGCTTCTGGACATCAACAATCTCATCGAGCGCACCCTCCAGTTGCACGAGCATTCGCTGCGCCGCAACAACATCGAGGTGGACTTTCATCCCCAACCCGGGCTTCCCGAAGTGGTTGGCGACGCGAACCAGCTCATCCAGGTTTTCCTGAATCTGGTCACCAACGCCGAGCAAGCTATCCATGAAGTCCGCGAAAGCGGCCGCCTTCAGATTCGGCCTGGCCGGATCGGCGGCCGCCTCAGCATCACCTTTCAGGATGACGGCGTTGGCATCCGCCCTGAAGCCCTGCCGCGCATTTTCGATCCGTTCTATACCACCAAGCGCCCGGGCGGCGGCACGGGCCTCGGTCTGAGCATTTGCATGTCCATCATTCGCGAACACGGGGGCGCGATCGAGGCAGAAGCGGTTCCTGCTGGCGGTTCGGCATTCACCGTGAGTTTGCCCGTCGCTGCTGAAAAGCAGGAGGCTACAGCCATCACCCGCGAACCAGGTGCCACGCCATTTCCACCCACGAAGCCAGCGGTATCGGCCGAGATTCTCCGAGGACGCTCCGTGCTCGTTCTCGATGACGAGGAAAGCCTGCGCTTGCTCTTGGAAGAAGGCCTCTCCGCCCAGGGCCTTCGCGTGGACTGCGCCGCCACCGTCGAAGAAGCGCTTCCCCTGATGCAAAGTTCCACTTACGATATTGTGCTTTGTGACTTGCATCTTTCCGCCGGCGGCTTTTTCGTCGACGGCCGCGAAGCCGCTGCCCGCCTTCTGAGCGCCGTACGTTCTTCGAAACCTGCCGTTGTTTATATGACCGGCGATCTCATGGATTCCGCGCAGCACGTCCCGTCACACGGCGAGCCCGGCTATTTGCAGAAGCCCTTCCGCATCTCCGACGTCATCGCCCTCTTCGTCGAAGCGCTTTCGCCTGCTCCTGCCGGTACGCACCACAAGTGAATCCTTTCGCCTTCTGTTTTTCTTTTTCTAACCTCCAACTTCTGTCCTTAAGCCTCTTGCCGGCCACAATGCGCGAATAAACCGGGAGCTTTTCGGTTAACTCTCCGTGAATATGCAACGGGCTATTTAAATTTTCTTGACATTATCTCCAGCATTAATAAGACTGCCCTATCATCGTCGCTACCCGGAGGTCTTCATGTTCCCTGCCCGCCGTGCTCTCCTCCCACTGCTAGCTGGCCTTTTCCTAATCAGCACGGTCTCCGGCCAATCCCTCCCACTGGGTTGGTCTCACCGCGACATCGGATCGGTCGGCGTCGCCGGAAGCGCCAGTTATTCCAACGGCATATTCACCGTGTCAGGAGCGGGGCCACAAGTTTGGGCTACAGCCGACGGAATGCACTTCGTGTATCAGCCACTTGCTGGCGACGGCTCGCTTATTGCACGCGTGGTGAGCGTATCGGGAGTGCGCAGCGGAACCAACCCCGTGGTCGGCGCAATGATTCGTGAAACGCTTGGAGCCAACTCGTCCCACGTCTCCTCCGTTTACCGCAACAATCCGCTCGTCGAGTTATTGTGGCGGCCCGCCGTCGGGTTCAGCACACAGTTCACCAACTCAAGTGGCTCGAGTCCTTTGCCCTACTGGGTGAAGGTGGCTCGCAGTGGAAGCACCTTCAGCGCGTATATGTCCCCAAACGGAACGACATGGACCCAGGTGGGTGCGACCCAGACAATCACAGTGGAGAGCATGCGGCAGAACGTTTACGTCGGCCTAGTCGTAAGCAGCAACGACAGTAACAACAACAGTCTTGTAACCGCGACCTTTGATAACGTTTCAGTCTCCGGAGCAGGTTGGGCCGCGCCCTCAGCCCCGTGGCTGGACCAAGATGTCGGCGCAGTCGGCGTAGCCGGCAACGCGAGTTACACCAATGGTGTATTCACCGTCTCCGGCGCAGGCCCGCAAATTTGGGGTACCGCCGACGGGATGCATTTTGTATATCAGCCGCTGTCGGGAAACGGCACGATTGTGGCGCGTGTGGTGAGTGTGCAGGGCGTCCAGAGCGGCTACAACCCGGTTGTGGGCGCGATGATCCGCGAATCATTGAATGCAAACGCAACCGAGGCCAACTCGACATGGAGGAACAATCCGCTCGTCAACTTGATGTGGCGGGCAAGCACTGGCGGGAGTTCGTCTTCCACGAACTCCAGCAATTCAACTCCTTTGCCTTATTGGGTAAAAATGGCTCGCAGCGGAAATTCCTTTAGTGCATCAATGTCGCCTGACGGAGTGACGTGGACGCAGGTGGGAGCCAGCCAAACGATCAACATGGCGACAAACACATTTATCGGCCTGGCCGTTAGCAGTGAAAACAGCAATAACAACAGCCTTGTCACGGCGACGTTTGACAACCTCTCCGTCTCTTCGACAGCGTCCCCCGCGCCAACGATTACGAGTATTTGGCCGGCCAGAGGGCTGGCAGGTTATGACGTATCGATTTCGGGAACAGGTTTTGGAAATTTACAAGGCAATAGCGTTGTGCTTTTGAACGGCGCTCCTATGACGGTCAATTCCTGGAGCGCTACTTCCATCGCAGCCTCGGTCCCAGCGTCCGCAACTTCGGGCCCTCTTGTAGTTTCGGTTGCGCCGAGCATGAATAACAGCAATCCCGCCACTTTCAAGGTCCTTCCCGCTGGATGGCTGGATCAAGATGTGGGGGCCGTTGGCGTGGTCGGTAACGCGAGCTACGGCAACGGTGCTTTCACCATATCCGCGGCCGGGCCGCAGGTCGGCGGTACAGCCGATGGGATGCACTTCGTCTACCAGTCCATTACAGGTGATACCACAGTTCTGGCGCGCGTCGCCAACGTGCAGGGGATGCGAAGCGGCACCGGCGCGCGTGCCGGAGTGATGATTCGCGAATCTTTAAACGCCAACTTAGCTCATGCGTATTCGTTGTATTGCACAAACATCGGCGGAACGAGCGGTGGCCCGAAGGCGGAGTTCCTGTGGCGCGCGACTACAGGCGGCGGCACTTCCTTTGTCGACTCTGGCATCATCTCGGCGCCTTATTGGGTAAAGATGGTGCGGGCTGGAAACACGTTCAGCGCCTATATTTCGGCCACCGGAAGCACTTGGACGCAATTGGGCTCCACGCAAACAATCTCCATGGCCGCCAACGCCTATGTCGGCTTGGCTGTGAGCAGTGACGACAGCTCGAACAACAGTCTCGTCACCGCCACAATTGACAACGTCTCCGTTACCGCTGTCAGCACTCAACCACCGGTCATCACCGATCTCAATCCCTTTTCGGGCCCAGTCGGAACATCCGTGATCATCTCTGGCGCAAATTTTGGTCCCCAAGGAGCCAGCACAGTATCTTTCAATGGCGTAGCCGCCGGCCCCGGCGTGTGGTCCCCCACTGCCATCACCGTCCCGGTTCCTTACGGCGCCACTACAGGCAATATCGTTGTGAAAGCCAACGGACTGAACAGCAACGGCGTAACATTTACCGTGGCTTCTGCTCCGACAATCACCGGTCTCAGCCCCACAAGCGGCCCTGTGGGCACGCCGGTCACGATTACTGGCACCAACTTCGGCCCGAGTCAGGCGTCGAGCACTGTCGCTTTTAGCGGTGTCACGGCACCAACTGTAACGAGCTGGAGTCCAACAAGCATCGTGGTTAACGTGCCGAATGGAGCGATCACCGGTGCAGTCCAAGTCACTGTTTCTGGTGCTTCCAGTAACATAGCCATCTTCACTGTTCCGTCCACGACCCCAACGATCATAGCCCTCAGTCCAGCATCAGGCCCGGTGGGGACATCTGTGACGATAATTGGGTCAAATTTTGGTACCACACCTGGTAGTGTGTCTTTCAACGGCAAATCCGCCGCAATTGGAACCTGGACCTCGGCTAGCATCGTCGCAGCGGTCCCCGCCAGCGCGACCACCGGTCCTGTCATCGTCACTGCGAACGGCGTGGCCAGCAACCCCGCGACTTTCACGGTTTACTCCATTCAACCGGGAACTCCCACTCTCATTGTCAATCCGAGCACGATGAACATGCACGTTGGCCAAACCCAACCTATTCAGCTGCTAGACAAAAATGGAGTTCCATTCAACAACCCAACGTGGTCAATTGGCAATCCCTCGATTGCCGCCATCGTTCCTCCCGCGAACCAGGGAGACCCAACGCTCATTCAGGCCAACGCCACCGGCAATACTACGCTGACCGGAACCAGCTCTGACGGTAGGACCGGTTCTGCCCAAGTTTCCATCCTTGCCGGGACCGCTATTCCCATTGGAACCGTGCAATGGGAAGTTCCCAGCTTCAATACCGGCTTTGGAGGCATAGTCCAAGTAGTTCAATCTCTACGAATCGACGACACGACCCCAGATTTCTACTTACTGGACTCAAGCGGAAATGGAGACAACACCATCCGGGCGTTCACGGCGGATGGACAGCAGAAGTGGACCTTCACCCCCAGCGCGGAGCCGGACACCCTCGGCATACTGGCAGCGGACGATCAAGGCGGCTTAATATATAAGATGGACGACTCCTTTTCGGACGTACCATTTTTAGGCCGTGTTGACCAGACCGGAACCCCCACTTGGCTCCGCGCAGGATCGTGGGGAGGACGAATTGCAATTCACCCGGACGGCACAATCTATTTCGTCCAGTCGTGGCCAGCGCCCGCTGGCATTAGTCCATCCTCGGTTGTCGCGCTGGACGGAACGACCGGTCAAACCAAGTTCACAATCCCCCTGCCGACTTCGACCTGGACTACGGCCAATGAAAGTCTCCTGTATGATCCAAATGGAGGCACCAGCGGTAACGGATATCCCATCTGGGGATATTACTGCACACCGGGAACTTCAATTGGTCCCTTACCCGAACCCTACCGTGTTGGATATTCCTCGATCTCTTCGGACGGCACGGTTTATATCCCAATCTCGACGAGTGTGCAGTCCTTTGATGTCATGCCTTGCGACTCTACCCCCGATCTCCATCACCCCGGGTATCCCCATCTCGTTCAATCGACAAACCTTGTTACCGCTTCCAGCGTGCTGCAGGTTTTGGTCATTCATGCCGATGGCAGCTACTCATTCCGGCAGTTGGATTCCACATCCTCAGCGCTTTTCGAAAGTTCATCGGTGTTTGCCCGTGCAACCCCCGATGGCAACGGGGGCATGCTTCTAGCGGTCGATAATTCCAGCGCATCGGTTCCCAGCACTTTCTACCATGACGATGGTTCGGCCGTTGCAAAGCTTACTCTCACAATCAATCCCAAGAGCGAAATCCTTACGGGGGAGGACGGCACGGCGTACGTAAGCGGGACTACTTCGGGCGGCTCAGGAGCCATTCTTGCAATAAATACCGCCAGCAACACAATCAACTGGACCGCTTCTCCCCCCGGCGGACTCTATTTGAACGATGGGTTGCTAGCTGTTCCGGCAACAGGTGGAGTCGTTTTCCAGGACGCCTCAGGCCACCTCAACATCACGGATCCCAACGGCGTCATCACTCCCCTGTTCCCTGGCAGCGGCGGCACCGACGCCGGACCAGTCAACACAGGAAACGCGAATTACTGGACTCTCGGAACCTGGTTCGCCTCCCTCAGTGACGGCGGCTTCGGCGCAATCGCAGGAAACAACATATTTCTCTCCGCTTCCCAACGCCCAGTGAAAGGGGGAAGCGAAAAGCAGGATAGCAAACCACGCGCCCCGCGGATTGTAAACTACTTGCCATCGCAAATAGAGTCGCAACCCCCCGGCCAGTCCAACATCTTCACCGCGAATTATCCGTGCTACATGGACGATAATGTCTGGAACCCTCGAAGGGACTACTCAACTTGCACGACATGGGCAAAGCCCTCGGACAACATTCACGACGCAGCGCAGACTTACAGGACCCGAGCGAGTGCAACCGTTAGGCAATTCTGGGCCGACGTTGCCGACACGAGCACAAAAAAGGGCTGGGAGGCGCTCGCCTACATCGGCCACAGCGTCGTTGTCAATCCGGATGTGCCCTGGAATGAATTCTCCATCGGTATTACGTTTTATTATCCCATCAGTCCAGGAACGACCCCCGGCGACGCCAGCACTTGGGATGTGACCTATTCTGGGGCCCCTGCGACGCTCTCGCCTGAATGCCTGGCGCCCAACAACTACTGTGATCCAAACAAGCCTGGGGCAACTCCTGTAAACAAGCTCCTCAATTTTGAAAAGAACGCTCAGACAGTTACCGGAATACGGAATGGGCTGGGACAACCGTGGTCCTATGCTAATAGTGCCGTTACGACTGCTCTCACTCCAGGGCCACCACATCCGCCCTTGCTGCTCGTTGACAAAATTGCCCAACAACCGAGAATCCTATTCTTCGGGGCTTGCGCACTGTCGCCTCAGCTTGCCCAACCAAACGAGATGCCGGTTTTTGTGCAAATGTGGGATATTAACGACGTGAGTTATGGAACTCCGGAAACCCGCCCCCGGGCAATGGTCGTACCAGATGGAAACAGCGTGCCCGGAGGTTTCGACACTAACAGCACTGACCTAGTTTATGCTGCCGTGATGTGGACGAGGATCGTGAAGGACCTAGTCGTCGGAATAGGGTCTAAGCCGCCTCAAAAGGTTTCGATTCAAGATGCCGTAGATGATGCGAATGCTACGATCACTCCCACTTGGAACAGTCCACAGCAACCAAAGTTCAAAGTCCTTGGCAACCACAACGTGGGGCTTGTGAGGTAGTCATCGACGGGAGAGATAAAGGATGTGCAAAAAGCTGTTTTGTTTTCTGATACTTTTGCTCAGTCTGACGGCCAGTTTCGCCCTTCAAGCTAAAGACAAAGACTGGGGGCCATTCGATCGCTTGCGGGTCATGCAGAAATTCCTCGACGCAGTTTACCCTGATTTGAAAAACTCCCGGGGACTCCTGATTCTCAGAACCGAAGAGTTCCACGCTGCTACCGGAGCCATGGACGAGATCGACGCCATCCAGTGTCACCCTGGTTCCGGCGTCCCGGGAGGCTCAGTTCCCGGTCAACCCCCCGCTGCGTCCATGCAGCACTGTGCAGGACTTTATCCCCCAGATCCTTCTTACTTTCTAACCGTTCAGGTTTGGTTTTCGACGAAATATCCGATACGGTCTTACTCTGCGGGTGGAAGCTTCACGGAGATGAGATCGAAATCCGTCCGAAAGGAAATCATCGATCACCCTGAATGGAACGAGCAGCAGAGGATTGAGGCCCTCCGCCAAGCTAACCCAAGATTCGGGCCCGACCATAAAAAAGAATTCCTCAGCACAGTTCCGGTTGAAGCGATCCGCAAATTCACCGGCTGCTACCTTCAATCGGAGACCGCAGCTCTTTATGCCTGGCGCAGCGATGATGTACCCCCCGATCCTCCCGTTGCCGCTATTGCCTGGCGCATTTCCGGCAAGAGCCATAACGCTTCTAGGCACCACGACGCATGCTCCGCAGCCTTCGAGCCGTTCGAAGGTAGGCTCATATCCGTTATGGACCTTCCCTGAGCCCGCTGAAATCCTGGGGCTAGGGTGGGTGGGGCACAGGCTGGGGCCCAGCATTACGAAAGGGGCTGCCGAGCCCTGCGGGTTTCAGGGTGCGGGTGCTGACGTTTCCGAGAATTGAGTTGCGAGGGGTCGCTGCGCTGCTAAACGTCCGTCTGTACCCGTTCCACCCGCAATTTCTACCTTCATCGCTTAATATTTTGACCATTCGGTATCTAACCCGGGCTGTGCTTTTTTATCACTCCCTGGGTACGTACGATAGTGGTATTCTCTGGATGCCCTCGCGCCGCCAGAAAAAAACATGTCCGGGGAATTCAATGACACACCCGCCAGATGTGCAAGCCAGCCCCCAACGCATTCGGTATGTTCACGAATTCTTGTTTGCTCTCAATATCGCACTCGTTGCTCAATTGGAAGGAAACCAAAAGCCCAATAGAGTATTCGGTTTGCTGGAATGGGGTGAGATTAGGCTGCAACTCAGAATAGCCGAACGTCTTAACCTGCATCCGCACAGCTACTTCGCAAGTAACGTTGCATTCGTGATTTGCTCACTTGCGTCCGCCCTGGTGATGTTCCTTCTACTGCGCCTTGCATCGAGAACCCTTGTAACACAACGGCTTCTTCGCTTCGCTGGAATCCTATCCCTTGTCGCCCTGCCTGCTTCCTGGCTATATTCTACCTACCTGATTGGTTGGTGGTTCATCGTTTTACCCACTCGGCTACTCCTTCTGCTTATCGCGGAATTGCTACTCGCGACCGTTTGTGGCATCGCATATTTGTATGGCAAGTGGCCGCTTCCTGCGTGGGCCAATATAATCTTGGCACTAGTCCATTTTGCTTTCATTCAGACAGTATGCTTCGGCCCCTATTTCTGGCTAGGCCCCAACCTCCAGCCCATCGTGACCTTTGCAGGCTTTTTCTCGACAATAGCCTGGGGCGTGTACATTTCTCCCTGCCCTTTAAGGCAGGAAGGACAACGGGGCGCAGAGCGTACGCTTTCTGGCTGAGCGGGTGGACGAAAGCAGCAGCCCCGCGCCGTTCAATCTTCCTCTGCGCCCGTTCCGTCTGGTATTCCGACAGTTCAACGAGTAATACTTGACGACTCGATACCCACCGCGCTATCCTTTCCCGTGTTTGCCAAAATAAATCACAGTCCGATTCCTCCTCATCCTCCCGACTCCCTGCGTCGCACCTACCTTAGCGCTCCGTATCCGTCGAGGACGCGTACGGAGACAGCCCTCTCATCCACCAGTCACGATAATCAACAACTTACGAATTGCCTCAAATTCGACTATTCGATGAGGATAGTCGTCCTGAGCGAGCGCAGCGAGTCGAAGGATCTCTCTATTCCCTCTCTACAAGCGCTTTGCTCCCCCTTTATTTTCAACAACTTCCAACAGTCAAATTCTGTAACCCTTTTGGTTTCATGCTTTTGCATTGTTGCCGGGGGTGTACCCCCTCCCCTACTGCCGGAGTGAAAGCGAGCATCCGACGAGCGATGCGAGTCCTGAGCGAGTGCGGCGAGTCGAAGGATCTCTTCGCGGGCTCCAAAAGCGGAGTCACCAAGACTAAGAGGGACTCATGACTATGCTCAGGAATTCTCTACTTCTTGGTGGGCGCCGCGGTCTTTGTTCCGGCGGCCGAGTCCACGCCGAAGTCCCACACGTACAGATTTATCCCATCGGGCAGGATCTCCGCCAGCGCGTATTCTCCCGGTTCAAGGGGCTGGCCCAGCGTAAAACGGAATACTGTCGGAGCAACTTCCCAGCGCTCCAGCGCGATCGAATTCCGCTTCTCTTCCACCTGCTGCCCAAAGAGGCTCTTGATCGACTCCAACTGCCGCTTGTTGCCTTTCACAGTCGCCCGCACCAGTTCCACTTCCGGCCCAGACTCCCCCGGCCTGCTGCTCTTCACAATCGGTGTGACGCGCTCCGGGTCCGGCGGCGCCTCGCGCAAGTAGAATTCCAGCTGCGGGTTGGACACCCGGACTTTTGCCCGGCTCCCGGGGATCTCCACGTTTTGCTTGCTCGGAACGATCGGAATGGGCGACAGCACTTGTTTGAGAAACTGCTTCCTGTCCCTTTTGACGTTAGAGCCGGCTTGCTCCAGTTGCGTTACCATTTTTCCGTCGATCGCAAACATGCCCTCCCCAGGCGGCAGGAAGACACCCGGCCCCACTTGCAGGCTCGCATCAACGTCCATGACCGTTTCGATCCGCTGGGCCTGCTCACGCGTGCCGACCTTACCGGCAAAAGCGTCCTCGTCGTTCTTTTCGGCGGCTTCGGCTCTTGCGGTGGCGTCCCAATCCACCATCGCCGCCGGAATCTCCTCCCAGTCACCCCGTTCGGCGCTCAAGTAGCGAACCCGTTCCCCACTTCGTTGGTAACTGCGCACCAACTGGAACGTGCCATCTTTCAAAACCAGCTTTTTGCCCCGCGGCAGGACGGAAGCATTATTCTTGGCGCCTTTGTCTTTGACTTGTGTCCCCGTAGGGGCAGACTGTGCTTGGCTGGGACTCCCCCCATTCAAACGGGGGACATGCCATGCCGTAAGCATGGCGCAGAGAAACACTCTGGGCAGGACCCTAACCGTCAAGCGAAGAATCATCGTGTTTCTTTGAGATTTGGGATGCATCCTAGCCCACCCGGTTTGCCCTCGGAAGCCAGCATACCGCTCGTTAGGCGCCCCGACAACACGCAGCAATTGCCCAGAAATGCGAATGGCTCTCTGGAACACCAGAGAGCCATATCAATTTCGAGTTTCCGTTATCTCTACGGCCTTAGTGGGTGCACTTGGGGAAAAGCGTCACCAGCACCATCAGGTCCGAAAGGGTGAAGAGCCATTGATCCGCGCTAATGCCAGCCGCTTCGGCGGCGCGCGCGATGAATCCCAAGTGGCGGCTCTTGGCGAAATTGTGAACATGCTCCACGCAAATGCCCGTAAGCGTGGCGACTTCCGAATCCGTGAATATCTTTTGGCTGGACTTTACTGTGACCATGGCCCACTCCTCGAAACTGAACCCAACAGCTCTCTACTTCTACTAACCCGGTTCTACGGAATTAGATGCTGTTCGCATCTTATTTGTTCCTACGAATTCAGAGCAATAGTCGTTCCGTTCCGGAGGCAAAAAACCTTCCGGCTAGTACTTTTACTTCAAAACCCTCAAAAACAGCGGTTTTTTGGCACTTCTTTCTGCGAGGACCGGCTAGTACGACGGCGGGACAAATCAAAGAGCAACGAGCAAGAATGTTCCATTAATGCAAAGCTGTTACAGTTTTCGGTAGGGCGAGGGAAATCTCTTTCATTTGCTTGGAATGCCGCAACTCATGGGAGGCGATCATCTGGAACCATTCATACATGTTCAAAGTCCCAAGGAAGGGGTGCGGCCAGTGATATTGGGCCAGGTTTCTGCCATGTGTTCCTTCCATGAACGAAAGCGTTCGCTGCCGCACTTCGCTGAGTTGCCCCAGCATTGCTTCTTTTTCGCAGAGCAGCGCGGGGTCGAGCGGAATCGGCGTTTTGCGCCGGATCAAGCGAGCCTCCACAAGCGCCATCGGGAGATGGAATCGTTTCAGGAAAGCGCGAGGTCTTGGCGGGCTTTGAAGGAGCCTGTCCGCGTTTTTGATGATGGTCCGCTCGACCATGATCAGATGGCAGACAAGTTCCGCAGCGGACCATCGGCCTTCGCCGGGGCGCATGTTCCAATGCTCGG
>CAZGBQ010000120.1:1377-11865 GCA_964524045.1 uncultured Acidobacteriaceae bacterium | reverse complement strand
CGTCGCAACCCATTGCCGGAGCCGTGGTCACGCTTCAAGTTGCGGACCAGTCCGGCACGGATCGCATCGCTATGCAGGAGCAGACGGATTCCACCGGACACTTCGGATTCTGTCCACTTCCAGTAGGAGCAGTATTCGACGTCGTTGTGGATGCAATTACTTCGTCGGGGACCGCTTACGATGTTACGGCCGTGTTCAACGTCACCGGTGGGACCAATCTCGGCGCAGTTCCGCTAGTGGCTGAAGTTGCCGCGACTGCGGGTGCTTCGACAGGCCCTGGCACGATTCAGGGCATCGTCACAGCGATTAACGGAACGACGGGGGCAGGCATCGACGCCACTCTTAGCGCGCTGCAAACCGTCACCGTCTCGGGCGCCAGCCGCACCTTCACGGTTCCTCTCTTTGCGAACTCAAGCTCCACCGTCACGGTGAGTTCAAGCACGCCGTGCCCGGCCATGGGAAGCCCAACGGGTGCTTTCTGTGCAGCGTATAGCTTGATTGTCCCGGCAAGCAATCCCAGCGTGGGTACGTTCTCGGCTGGCAAAGTAACCTACGCCGCTCCCGCCTCCGGAAGTGTTCTTTACACCGTGGAAGCGGATGCCACCAACCCTGCGACCAGCGCGGCGATGTGCTCGCCGTCTACTCAAACTACGAGCAACGACTCCAGCAATATGCCTTTAGCAGTGACGGCTGGGGCCACCACGAATGCCGCGGAGATCGATTTTAGCGGATGCTCCTGATCTGATTAGCCTCGGGTGAAGTTTGTGCCGTAGTCCGGCACAACCTCAAAGTCCCAAGGTCCTGCTTTTCGTGGCGTCAAGTCAGCGGCAAAAAGACGCCTGGCAGCGGTGCCAAGTCTACCGCTGGCCTAATAGCAAAATATGTTGGGTCAACGTCCGCGCTTCTGCGGCGCTTTTGGTATGCTGTCCGCTCGACGAGTGCAGCAGTGTCCGGCTGCGCCGCTCGAATTCTTGATTACCGGGAGGCACTTCGTGCTGCGATACCTATGCACCCGCGCGCTTTGGCTGGGCTTGGCAATTGTCGTTTCGTCCTCAGTTCCTCCTTTCGCCACCAGCGCTAACGATCCCGCAGGAAGAACTTATCTCCATAAAAATTGGCAGATCCAGTCTTCCTGCGAAGTAAAATCCGCCGGCGAGCAAATTTCTACTGCGGGATTCGACGCGTCGGCCTGGCATAAAGCAGAAATCCCCGCGACTGTTGTGGGCGCACTGGTTACAGATAAGACCTACCCTGACCCCAATTGCGCAACGAATCTCGATTCATTTCCAGGAATGAGCCATTCAAATAAAGAGCTCTTCGCCAATCATGACATGCCCGAAGGAAGTCCCTTCCGATGTTCCTGGTGGTATCGCACGGAATTTCGCGCGCCCATGGCAGCGGGAGGAAATGTCGAATGGCTAAATTTTTTGGGGATCAACTACCGCGCCAATATCTGGCTGAACGGGCAGAAAATCGCAGATGCGTATGACGTTGCCGGAACATACCGTTCGTACGAATTCAATGTCAGCAAGTTTCTCAAGCCCGGAACGACAAATGCCCTTGCGATAGAAGTTTTCGCGCCTGAAAGGGACGACCTCGGCATCACCTGGGTCGATTGGAATCCGACTCCCCCTGACAAAAACATGGGCATTTGGAAGGAAGTCTTCCTTACCGCCAGCGGCCCGGTCGCGTTGCGAAATCCATTTGTTTCCTCAAAGCTGGACGCTAACTACACGAGCGCTGAGCTGACAATCAGTGCGGAGGTTCGCAACGCTTCACAGCAACCGGTCAAGGGCGTGCTTCATGCAGAGTTGGAAGGAATCGCTTTGCAGCAGCCGGTCCAACTCTCTAGCGGTGAGTCCAAAATCGTCAAATTCTCACCCGACCAACTCGCGAAGCTCAAACTCATGCATCCGAGGCTCTGGTGGCCCTATCAAATGGGCACGCCAAATCTCTACACCGCAAATCTGAAATTCGTCATTGGGGCGCAAGTTTCAGACACCGCCAGCGTGGCCTTCGGCATTCGCGAAGTCACCTCCGAACTCACCGCCAAAGGCCATCGCCTTTTCAAAATCAACGGACGCAACGTCCTGATTCGCGGTGCTGCTTGGGCGCCGGACCTGCTCTTCCGCTGGTCCTCTGCAAAGCTGGACGCCGATCTCGGCTATGTCCGCGACATGCATCTCAACACCATTCGTCTGGAAGGCCGCTTGGATCGCGACGAGTTCTTTGAAAAAACTGACAAGCTGGGCATTCTCGTCATGCCCGGCTGGACTTGTTGCGATGCCTGGGAACGTTGGAAGGATTGGAAAGGCGATCAGAATCGCGTGGCCGCAGCTTCCTTGCGCGATCAAATCACCCGCCTCCGCAATCATCCCAGCGTTTTTGTTTTCTTAAACGGCAGCGACAATCCGCCGCCCGCCGATGTCGAGCAAATGTATCTCGCTATCGAAAAAGAACTCGAGTGGCCGAATCCCACCGTTTCGTCTGCTTCCGAACAAAAGACCACGGTCACTGGGCCATCCGGCGTCAAGATGACGGGCCCTTATGAATACGTTCCACCGGTTTACTGGCTCGCCGACACACAAGCCGGCGGCGCTTATGGCTACAACACGGAAACCAGCCCGGGGCCCGCCATTCCCCCGCGCGAGTCGCTCGAGAAATTTATCCCCAAAGACCATCTCTGGCCCATGGACGACGTTTGGAATTTCCATGCTGGCGGGGAGCGCTTCACCAACGTGAACATTTTCACCGACGGCCTGAACCGCCGCTATGGCCCTGCGACTTCACTTGATGATTATGAACGCAAGGCCCAGGCCATGACCTACGACGGCCAGCGCGCCATGTTCGAAGCCTACGCTCGCAACAAGTACACCGCCACCGGCGTCATCCAGTGGATGCTCAACAACTCCTGGCCATCTCTTATCTGGCATCTTTATGACTATTACCTCGTTCCTGCGGGCGGCTATTTTGGAACGAAAAAGGCCTGCGAGCCGGTCCACGTGCAATATTCCTACGACGATAATTCCGTCGTTGTGATCAACGGGACGCATGAGCCTCTGAGGGGAATGAAGGTCACCGCGAAAATCTTCGACATCGATGCGAAAGAAAAAGCCTCGCGAAACGCGACGATTGATCTGCCGACAGACAGCGCCACGAAGGCTTTCGACCTACCAGTTCCAGATGGTCTCTCAACAACCTATTTTCTCAAACTTGCGCTTCACGACTCCGCAGGGAAGCTGGTCAGCGACAATTTCTATTGGCTTTCCACCAAGCCGGACGTGCTCGACTGGGCTAAGCGAGCGGACACAGTTTATACGCCGCAAAAGGAGTTTGCCGACCTTACTGCCTTAAACGCTTTGCCCAAGGCGAAACTTACAGTCACGAAAACTCTTCATCCAAGCGGATCAAGTCATCAAATGACCGTTTCGGTTGTAAACCACGGCGCCGGTATCGCCTTCCGGGTGCACTTGCGGCTTACGCGGGGTAAGTCAGGGGACACGCTTGTCCCCGTCTTTTGGAGTGACAACTATTTTTCACTTCTCCCTGGTGAAAAAAAATCGGTTACGGTGCAGTTTGAAAGCTCTTCGCTTGCAAGTGCGGCGCCTGAACTCGTGGTGGACGGCTGGAACGTGGAACCGGCGTCCCTTTGACTTGTCCGCGCGCTTCCTCTTCTTTCAAAGCTGTCGCGACGCGATTTGCCCCGCCAATCCCAAGCAATTCTGCTTCGAGCGCTATGCGAATTTGCCGTGCCACCTGGGTTTGCACCGCAAGCGCATTTCGCAGGTCGCGATCGTAACTCGCGGACCATCGGTGCGTCTGATCCCGTGTTTCAATCAACTGGCACGTGATGCGCGTCCGCCGCCCTTCGCGCCGCACGCTCCCCTCGATCGCGTAGTCGACGCCCAGCTCCTCCGCGATTTCGCGAACTGATTTCTTCCGCCACTTATACTGCACGGCGCACGTTCGCGCGATGACTCCCAATCGTGCTGGATTCAACTGACTAAGCTGCAGGGTCGTCTCTTCGGTCAGTCCATCGGCAAAGCTGTCCGTTCTTGCTTCGTCACTCAAACTTTCAAAAGGCAATACCACCAGCATTTTGCTTGTCCCTCGTGGACGCGCCAGCTCGGGCCGGTAAACGGGCGCAATAAACCGGTAGCCCACGCGCGGCAGGGTTTCCACAAAACGCGGGCTCTGCGCAAAATCGCACAGAATGCTTCGCAGCTTGTTGACCGCAGTATTAAGGCTGTGTTCGTAGCCGACGTAGGTGTCGGGCCACAGCTTCTCGCAAAGCGTCTGCCGCGTCACCACTTCACCCGCATGTTCCAGCAATAACTCCAGGATTTGGAAGGGCTTCGCTTCTATTCGTATCCGCATTCCCTGCTTGCGAAGCTCGCGTGATTGGAGGTTAAGTTCGAACGCGCCAAAACGCAGGACGGGGATTGCTTTCGGCATATCTGTCATTTTTCGTTTTCAACGGGTTGCCTGCCCCGACGCCAGGCCGTCTCCGCTCTTCTCCATCTCACCATGACTTCTCAGTGCAAATTCTTGCCTATTCGCACCCTCGACGCTGATAAAGACTTGCCTTCCAGCTGATTTATTCCCGCCACCTCTTTCTCCGGTCTTCGAGGTCAGCTCTTTTCGCCTGAAGTAGCGCGGCCGATAGGCCGCAAAGAAACGCTCAGGGGCGCTTGTAGCCCGGGCTAACTGGAGCCGGTGGCTCGTAATCGCGGCCATATTTGTTCTTATGAGTCTGCGCCAGCATGCTTTGCGCTAGCCGAATCACTCCGAGCGAGGGGGTGGATGCCGAAACGCCAACCTCTCGAGTGAGCCCGTTGAGCGTTTCTGGTAGCGCGGATTGATGCCACACATGCATCACGTAGCGCCCGGAAGGAACCCTGGGGATCACAATCTCTCCACGCGGATTCGACACGCCAGAGTAGGGAGTCTCTAATGCAATTACGACCGCGCTCATTTCCGAGTGGATGTTGCAGAAAATGTAGGAGATGCCGGGACGGTCGAATCGCACATTGCGGGTTGTACCCGCTTCGTAAAGACCCAGGTCGAAGCGTTTGCCTTCGAAAAGGGAGAAAACATTATGAAAAAACGGATCCCGGTTGGGGAATTCTACCAGCGATCCTACTGGCACGATCAAGAGATGCGGCTCAAAGCTCTTGTCATGCTGGGCAAGTCGTAAGCGATCAGGAGGGTGCACAAGCGTTTTAGCTGCCTCGGTCTCCGCGCCTTGCAAGTACGAAAGCCAAACAACGGCTTCCGAAGCGTTCGGCACTCTGGCATTCGCCCTGTCTCGCAACTCCACCTGTGCTGTAACGTCGACGCTTTGTCCCGGGGTTCGAGCGGCGCCAACCAGTAAGCCACAAAGCCACGGCATGATTTGCCAGGTTTTCTTCGCTATGGCTGTCATTGCTCCCGCCGTCTGGAAACGCTCGAGCTTAGAACAAAACCCCCATCATTAAGTTGACTTGGTCCGCCGTGGGACTATTCCCGCTGACTTGAAAGGTTCGCAACCGGCGGTATTCCGCGGAAAACAACAAATTTGAGTACGGCCGGTAAACGAAATTACAAAAAGATGCCCGGTTGCGCGCTGCTGTCCAACTAGGGTTGCTCTGGCTAAATGGCAAAGCGCGGAGGTCATCGGCCATCGCGTTATCCAGCCCAAATCCGCCATTGAACTCCCAGCGCGATTTCGGCCTGAACTTTAGTTGCGACCACCCTCCCACAGCATCCAGACTCCGGACCTGGGTTGTTGGATCTGAAAGCGGGCCGCTCAGCACGACGCTCCGGCCAATTCCACCTCCCAGCCCTCCCATCGCGTCTCCGATATAAAACTCCCCACTTAGTCCGAACCATCGTCCCAGCGGCGCCTCCCAATCCGCGGTCCCAGCCCAACCGTCCAAATGCCGGTTGAAACCCCAGTCCTGGCGGCCGTAGTAGCCCCCTAATCCGAATGTCATTGGCTGTCCGAAAGCAGCGCGCGTCCACGCTACCCGCACTGCGTAGCCCGGTTGGCTGGATCTCTCTCCGGCCTGTGGCACTCGCTGGGACTGAAAGCTCGGCCACTCCCCAGTGAGATTATCCAGAATGCCGCCTTGCAGAGTTAGATTTGAGTCTGCCGAGAGGGTGAAGCGGTGTTCTATCCGAACCTGGGGTACCCAGCCCCAGAGATTACCCGCATAACCAAACGCCGGGACGATCAGCGAGGCAAAAGATGTAGGGGAAAGGGGAGAGAAGAAGATATTGTCCTGACCCGCCACAATCGACGTATGCGGCCAATCCAAATGAAGTGTGGCGGTGCGCAGGCGGAAGAGGCCGGCGGTCACTCCATTGTCCGCGGTGGGGAATCCGCCGCCAAGATCGAATTGAATATCGCCGCTCGTGCGGGCGCCGCCAAGACGCGGGCCGAAAACTTCCAATCCGATCTCCGACTGGCGCAGTGTCCCGCCAAAGCTCCCTCTGGCGTCAAACGAACTTGGTGTCAATGCGAGGTTGGGGACGTCTTGATTGTCTACCGTCCCGCGATTGCTAAACAGGTTCAGCAGGGCTATGCCAGACAACCGGACCCGATACTTGGACGCGCTTTCGACTTTGACTTGATTTTGCTCATTGATCTTGCTGTCCTGTAGCTGAAGCTCCTCTTCCAACCGGCCAACCCGCTCTTCCACAGATCCGGTTTGCCCCTGCTCTTGCGTGCTGCTGCTGTTCACGGGGCGCGGCGCGACGGGCGAGGCGGCGTACTGACCGGTAGGGGGCGGCGCAGTTTGGCCCGGCGACGAACCAAGCTGAGCCTTGGTTGCCTGCAATTCTCGACGCAACTCCGCTGTCTCCGAGCGGTACCGCGCGGATTCCGAGCGTATCTCCCCGATCGCCGCGCGCAATTCCCGCACTTGCTCCTCCAGTTCACGAATAGAAACTGTGAGCGCCTCTGGTTGCGTTGGCGTTGCGGCTTGATTCGTCTGCTGTGCGAGAACCATTTTGCCGCTCAGCAACAGGAGCGTTACGCCAAGACTGCACGCTGAACACCTACGGAGCAGACTACTGGAGTGGGACACGGTAGCCTCCCTGCGAGAGAATCACGCTTGGAAGAATGCGTTTGAAGTGTACCAGCGAACGCGGATGGCCGGCTCACGTTCCAAGGAGCGCCGTTCACGGGATGGATGCAGGCTTTGCGCTTCCCGATTGGCCTGTGAGTACCTGTTGTCCCAAGGTGGAAGGCGCCTCTTTCGGCTGCAAGGCCAGAGGCATGGTCAGCTTGAAGACCGTGCCCGTCTCGGAGCTTCGCTCCACGGATATTTCGCCGCCGTGATCCTGGATAATCTTTTGCGCTACGGCCAGTCCCATTCCAGAGCCATTCTCTTTGCCGTAACTAACGAAGGGTTCAAAGAGGCGATGCCGTATGGGACCGGGGATTCCCGGGCCGTTATCGCTGATGCGGATTTCCACGCCTGCCGAATTGTCGAACGCCTCTACGTCCACACGTCCGGACTGTTTCGGCACAACTTCACAGGCATTCCGCAACAAATTGTAGAGCACGCGCTCGACCTTCTTGGGATCGAACCAACCTACGATCTTTCCTTGAAGCGAAACTCCAATGGGAACCTCATGAAACTCAGGGTGCGCACGAATCGCTTGCACGGCCCTTTCGACTGCATCGCGCACATCTCCAAAACTTGGCCGTAGCGCTTCCCGCGTCCACGACAGCTCCAGCAACGAATCGAGGAGATCCGTCATGCGGTCCACGGCGATTCGAATCTCGCGGTAGAACTCCTCTCTCTGCGCGGCGGTCAGGTGTTGTTCACACAAAAACTCCGCGTTTGCAAAAATGGCCGCCAGGGAGTGCCGCAAGTCGTGAGACAGGGAACTCGCCATGCGGCCAATGGTCGCGAGTCGCTCCGCGTCAACCAGATCCTGTCGATTCTTTTGCAAGGCGCGGCGCATTTCGTCAAACGCCACGGTGACTTCGGCCACCTCATCATTTCCCCGAACCGCGAGAGGGTAAGAAAAATTGCCCTCGCCCAAGGCCCGCACCCCCGACACCAGGTCTTCCAGAGGCCTCGTGAAGGTATGCGAAATCAGAGACACAAGAAGGCTTCCGCCCAGCACCGCTACCAGCCCCAGCGCCAGCAGAAGGCGGTTGAGATCGCTTAAAAACTGCGTGGCTTGATCATAGGACTTCAACACGATGAGGCTCACCGGCACACGGTCGGGCCCAAGTTCAACCGAGGAAACCAAGAACCGCTCCTTCCCCAGCTCGATGTCGCTCGGCATCACCGCGCTCCCTGACGCCAAACCGCCGATCCCCGCCAATAGTTCGGTGGTTTGCTGCGGCGGCAGCGTGCTTCTCACAATCGACTCTGCATAACGGAACGCTACTTGGCCGCCCGCGATTCCACTCACTTCCTGAAGGACGCGATTGTCAATTTCATATCCGACCGCCACGAAGCCGAGCAACCGGTTGTCCGATGCTTGCCCGAAATAAATTGGCGTGACGAAGACTTCGTAGAGCTGCTGGCCGCCAAACCACCAGCGTCCGGATTCCTCCAGTTGATCCGCTCCCTTACGAAGGAAGGCTTCGGCGCTGTCACGGCCGAAACCTGGAGTCTTGCTGTGCAGCGCCACTACCTTGCCTGACCGGTCCGCCAATACAAACAGGTCGCTGCCGGCCAACCGCCACAGATCGCGCGACGCATCCTGGATGGTGGGCTCGTGCCCTGTCGTCATC
The DNA here is from genome assembly GCA_964524045.1 of uncultured Acidobacteriaceae bacterium. GTDB lineage: Bacteria > Acidobacteriota > Terriglobia > Acidiferrales > UBA7541 > Acidiferrum. The sequence continues at coordinate 3,125 of CAZGBQ010000120.1, read as the reverse complement.
AGTGCCCGCAGAATGGGCAGGTCCGCTAGCAGCTCGGCGGAATGCGCCAGGGTCGATTCCCGATCCCGTTGAAAATTCTCAAATATGGCGATGGAATTGCGCAGATCAGCGAAGATTTCTTTGCGTACCTGCGACCGCACCCTGAGGTGTACCAGGAGCAGAGTCGTGCAGCTCAGACCCGCGGAAATAACCACCATCGAAATAAGAAACTTGGTTCGCAGCGGTACTCTGGCCACGCTCGATTTCTCCGGATTTCCGCCGCAGGAGAAAGCCTCCCCTGTCAGCGGATGAACTTATAGCCTGCGCCATGCACCGTGCGGAAATGCACGGGGTTGGCCGAATCTTTTTCCAGTTTTTGTCTCAGCTTGAGGACGTGGTTATCGATCGTTCGGGTGGAAGGATAGTTCCGGTATCCCAGCACGTGTAGCAGCTCTTCCCTCGAAACAACGCGCTCCGCATTTTGCACAAAGAACTTAAGTATTTTGAATTCTTGCGCCGTTAGCGGGACAGGTCGCTCATCTCGCTTAACCTCCATTCGCGCGAAGTCCACCGAGACCCCGTCGAAAGAGACCAGTTCCGGAGCTTCCGTTTTGCGCGAGCGGCGAATGGTCGCGCGCACTCGGGCCAGCAGCTCCTTCGGGCTGAAGGGCTTCGTTACATAGTCATCGGCTCCCAGTTCGAGCAGCAAGACTTTATCCGTAACATCCGTTGCCGCGCTCAGAACGACGATGGGTAATGCGGGGTTTTCACGCTTGATTTCGCGGCAAACGTCTTTCCCCGGCAACGTCGGCAATCGCAGATCCAGGATGATGGCTGCCGGGGCCGCCCCGCGAAAGGCCCTGAGCGCCGACTCGCCGTCCCCTTGGATGTCCACACCGTATCCTTCGGATTCAAAGAGCCGCTTCAGAGCCCTCTGCACGGCGCGGTCGTCCTCGATAATCAGAATTTTTTCCATCGCTCTGGGGATTGCAGAGTGAATTTCCCCCGGCCCGCTCCTGACCAATAATTCTTGGATGCGAACAGGGACCATAGCTCTTATACCAGAAACGCGGAAACATGGCCTGAGCCAACGCCGCAAGCGCGGTCAGTGTGGCTTTATTCGACAAACTTATTACATTTCACCGACAGCCAGGTGACAACTCACTCTTCCGTTTTACTTACCCTACGCAGGGAACAGATCACGGGGTGTACATCCACGCATCCGCGGTCAATTCAAAATTTCTCTTGGAGGACTAGGGCATGAAGGAGCCATTGCGACCCGTCTTGAAGCAAAGCGGTACAAATCGACGATCTTTTCTGAAAAAGGGAGTTGTGGCGGGCGCCGCCACGGTGGGGGCAGGCTTGCTGGCCCACGGCTCCTCAGTATTGGCCGCCGGACCCGAAGAAAAAAGTGGAAGGCTTACTCCTGGCGATGCCGCTCTGCTCAGATTCGCAGCCGCGGCCGAAATCCTCGAAACCGACTTCTGGGTGCAGTACAACGAGCTGGGAGGTGTCCCAAACACTAGCGAAGTCCCGGGCGGCAGCGGTAATGCCGCGTACACGGGAGCCCTGGCAGTTCTTGACGAAGACATGGCTCAGTACATCCACGACAATACCGATGATGAATTCACGCATCAGAACTTCCTCAACGCGTACCTCGTCTCGAAAGGCGCGTCCCCTGTGAGTCTGGAGCAGTTCCGCACTCTGCCCGGCAGCACGGCCACCGGATCGAGCGGCAAGCCTCGGCTTACGAACCTTATGCAACTCAC
>CAZGBQ010000120.1:0-1277 GCA_964524045.1 uncultured Acidobacteriaceae bacterium | reverse complement strand
CTGCCGCGGTGTTCCGTGATTCGCCCAACGCAGACAAAGGACATTGCCAAGGGCGTGGTCAAATTCCTGACCGACATGGGCCTTTTCCTCGGCCAATCGCCGGCATTCTTCGATTTGATGAATGATCTCGCGGAAGACGCAGATCACGCCCGCCGCGGGCGATAGGCAGTCTACTCTTCGCCACTTTCCCGGGGTGGGGTGGCCGATGACAGCGGAGGGCCCAGGTCTTATGGCCTGGGCCCCTCATGTTTTTACATTGGTGCAATTCGCGCAACCCTTCACTCTTATCCGCTCATCCAATGGAAGGGAGGAGTAGAATTGTTATGCGGCGAGCCGTGGGGGAATCGATCGACGGTTCGCGCGCTTTGACGAATCAACGAATTCAACCGAGAGAGGGAGTTATGCGTAACGTGAATCGGTACTTGGCAGCGATTGCGCTTGCATTGTTTTCTGTGAGCGCCGCTGCGGCAGACACCCTGGAGCTCAAAAGCGGCAAAGTGGTCCAGGGAAGGTATCTCGGTGGCACTCAGGCCGTCCTTCGCTTCGAAGTGAACGGCGAAGTTCAAACCTTCAGCACCAATGACGTAGTCGCTTTGACCTTTACGGGTCACTCTTCGAGCGCAGCGCCGGCTGCTGCTCCGGCCCACCTTGCGCCGGCTCCGGCCCCGGCGGCTGCTCCAGCGCCCGGAGGTGACATCACCATTCCTGCGGGCCAATCGCTCCTCATTCGCATGATCGACGGCGTGGACTCTGCCAAGAATCATGTGGGCGACGTGTTTCATGCGAGCCTGGAGACTGACTTGACCATCGGCAACAGTGTCGTTGCCCGAAAGGGAACCGACGTCTACGGCCGCTTGGCCAATGCGGAGAAGAGCGGCACTTTCTCCGGCAGCTCGGAACTGCAACTGGAGCTGATCCGCTTGATCATTGACGGCAAGGAGTATCCCGTCGTCAGCAGCGATTACAGCCTGAAAGGCAAGGGCCAGGGTTCCCAGACCGCGAAAAAAGTTGGCGGCGGCGCAGTGGCCGGTGCCATCATCGGAGCCATCGCGGGCGGCGGTAAAGGCGCCGCGATTGGCGCGGGCGTTGGCTCGGCGGCCGGCGCTGGCGTTCAAGTACTGACCAAGGGGCAGCAGGTTAAGGTTCCTAGCGAAACCTTGCTGGAGTTCCGCCTGCAACAGCCCGTAACCGTGACACCGACGCAAGGCTGAGCCCCACTATACGGCCATTTTTCCTGAAATGTAGGGGCGCGCTCTAGCGCGTCCCTCTTCTCCTTC
>CAZGBQ010000119.1:0-11902 GCA_964524045.1 uncultured Acidobacteriaceae bacterium | reverse complement strand
GCGCGCGCGGCATCGCGTGTACTGATTACCGGCTGCGCTTATGAGAAGGTTCTTGTCACCCTGCAGGGCAATTCCGTACACTAGAATCATCCCAGCCAATCATAGGAGGAAGAATGCATTCTCGCGTCAAGTGGTGTGTGTGTCTGCTGGCGATCGCCGCTCTGTTCGTGGCGGCGGGAATCCCAGCGCGGGCCCAAGATAAACAGCACGTGGTATCTCTCAGCGATTTGAGCAAGGATGCTGCCCGGCCGGCCCAGACCCGTCAAGCCAATGAAGAAGCTGTACGAACGCTGCTTTCTTCCGACCAGGGGCAAAAAGCCCTTAAATCCGCTGGCCTAGACTACCAAAAAGTGGACAAGGCCGTGGGTCAACTGAGCGACGAAGATCTTGCCAAACTGGCCGAGCGGTCGCGCCAAGCGCAAAGCGATTTCGCGGCGGGCCGCATTTCCGACCGCGATATGCTTTGGATCATCCTGATCGCGATTGGCATCGTCGTGCTGGCGCTTGCGCTTCGGTAACTTCCGGAAATCGGAGCAGGCCATAACGCGAATCAGCCGAACCGTTTTCGGTTTGTTCCTGCTGCTTTTCCTGGGGCGTGCGCTTCGAGCGTCGTCCCAGGAGGGCGCGGGAATCTGGCTCGACGTGCCGTTCGTGAAGCAAAGCGAGGACGGATGCGGATCGGCTTCCATTTCCATGCTCCTGCAGTATTGGAATGCGCATGGCGTGCCAATCGATTCGCAGCGCGCTGATGCGATTTCCATTCAGAAGCAGCTGTACTCGCGCGAGGCGCGCGGCATTTTTGCCTCCGATATGGAGAGCTATCTCCAAGCCTCGGGCTTCAAAGTCTTTCATCTCGACGGAACCTGGAGCGATCTGCGCGAACACCTGAAACAAGGGCGCCCCTTGATTGTGAGCCTCCAGCCCGGCAGCGCCCGCGCTCCGCTGCACTATGTGGTGGTAACGGGGATGGACTGGCAAAAAGATGCGGTCTTCATCCACGACCCCGCGCGTGGCAAACTTCTTCGAGTAGAGCGGGCGGATTTCGAAAAGCAATGGCGGCTCAACCGCAATTGGATGCTGCTGGCGGTCCCCGAAAAAGCCGCGTGATTCGTCTTTTGCTCGCCCTTGTTTTTCTCCCCCCAGCTGTTTTCGCGCAAGATCGAGTTGCGGAACAGGAACGCCTTACTGCCGCGCAAAGCGCGCTCGACGCAGGACGCTGGGCCGACGCGGCGCAACTCTCGAGCGGGCCGGCCGATCAAACTGTGGAACTCGACTTCTTGCGAGGACTGGCTCTCGCTCGCCTGGAGAAATGGGAGGAAGCGAGGCTGGCGTTCGAATCGGGAGCGCGGAAAGCGCCACGCGATTCGCGGTTCGCTGTCGAGCTAGCTGGAATTGCATATCAGCAAAAAGACTTTCGTGTCGCTAAGAGTGAACTGCATGCGGCTCTGCTTCTGAGTCCTACCGATGCCTACACGCACGAGTTCCTCGGCACGATCTATTTTCTCGAGGGAAATCTCGAGGCGGCGCTGAAATATTGGAATCTTGAAGACAAACCGCGGCTGCGTAGCGTTACCTTCGTGGCGCCTTTACAAATGAAGACTTCGCTGCGTGACCGCGCTCTGGCCTTCAATGCACCACAAATACTGACCGCAGGCGCGTTGCTCGCTACGGAATCGCGCTTGGATAATCTCGGAGTTTTTGCCAGTCGTCGAATCGAGTTGACGCCGGCCGAATCGGGAACGTATGACCTGACGCTTCACCTCGCAGAGAGGAACCTTTGGGGCGAGTCCAAACTCGGTGGCGCCATTTCTCTGCTGAGCGGCTTGCCGTACGCGACGGTCTATCCGGAAATCTACAATCTCGGGAATCGCGCCATCAATTTGACATCCCTTGCGCGCTGGGATGACCAAAAGCGCCGCTTTTTTGTTGCCTTTTCGCTTCCCTTCAATAGTGATCCCAGCCGGCGTTTGCGGGTCTATGCCGACGCGCGGAACGAGAACTGGAACTTGTCGCAAACTTTTTCTGGTGTAAGCAGTCCACTGACGGACCTCAACCTGCGGCGCATTGTAGCCGGCGCGGGGTTGCATTCGATAGTGAACGGCAACTGGAACTGGAGCGCAGGCGCGGAAGTCGGCCATCGCAGTTTTCGGAGTGTCCCCAATTCCCTTTTGTCTTCGCAACAGCCTTTTTTCACGGACAGCAGCTCGCTGGCGGGCTCGCTAAGTGTGGAGCGAACTCTAGTGCGCATTCCGGAGCGGCGGTTCCTCCTGGATTCTGCGGTAAAAGCGACGGCAGGCCGTGAGTTCGCAAGCGCGCTCGGGCCATTCGCCACACTTCGCGGCTCACTCCGCGCAGTTTGGTCTCCGCAAGCACAGGGGGACGATTACGCCATCCACGCTCAAATTCTCTCCAGCGCAACCGCCGGCAAGGCCACACTCGATGAACTCTTCCAGTTGGGAGTGGAACGCGACAACGACCTGTGGCTTCGCGGTCACGCCGGCACGCTTGGCAGTCGAAAAGGAGCAGCCCCGCTCGGACGGCGCTACATCCTGGCGAATTGGGAGATGGATAAGAACATTTATCAGAACGGGTTTTTCAGCGTGAAGCTCGGGCCGTTTCTGGATAACGGCGCGATCGCCGATTCTTCCGGTTTTTTTGGATCGCAGCACTGGCAGTGGGATTCCGGCTTGCAGTGCAAGATCAAAGTCCTGGGTGGGGTCACTGCGGTTTTCTCGTACGGGCGCAATCTGCGCGGCGGAAAGGGCTTGTTCTATGGAACCGTTCCCCGGACTTTCTGACGCTGGATTGCTAGAAGTGGAAAACGATTCCACCGGCCAGCTGAAAGTTGTTCTGCGATTCGTGGAAGAAGCCAGTGCGCACGTAATCGGCCTCAAGGCGGAAGGAAACGCGCGGGTTCCAACGATAGTCTGCGCCACCTCCGGCCATAATCGAGTAGGAATTGCGGCTGCTTGCCGCTGTTTGCGGCTGTTCATGAGCGCCGCCGAAAATTCCGTGCAGCCACGGCTCCCATCGATTCTGACGCCAGGCGATTTTCGGCCCACCACCGTACAACGCAATCTTTACCTGCTCATTGTTGAAAATGCTGGTGGCAAAGGCCGCGGTTGCGCTACCTTCAACGCCGAACCAGTCGTTGAGAAAATACGTGACGGTAGTCTTCACGCCGCCGGCGCTGGCGTTGAATACTTTGGAGCGGAAGCGAACCCACGCGCCACCGACACTCAGTTGCCAGCGATAGTCGTCGCGGCCACCATAGATGAACTTCGGTGTTGGGGACGGCGTTGGCGGGTCGGCGGAGGGCTCGGCAGGCAAAGCGGTGTTCAGCGTGGGGGCGACGAATCGGCGAACGGTATTTGCGCCAGGCTTAGAGAAATGGTCAGTGGTGGAAAGAAAAACAGGCAGAGTAACCCTGGCTGCGGAAGTCGCGGAGAAGTCCGGCGCGGCGTTATCCGCATCGAAGAGCGGCTTCGGGGCGCTGGCTTGTGCGCGCGACACACACGGCCCGGCAAGCAGTAAGACTGCAGATACAAATAGCCTCTTCATGATGGTCCTCTCAGAGGGCTGCCCCACGCGTGGCATCGGCCACCTCGTAACGGTAAACAACCGGAGGGCCTTTTGTCTACGTTCTTTCGCATCGGAAGGAGAAGAAAAGAGAACGCTGCCGTTTGATCGCTGAAGCGCAGACTTGGAGCGCTTGGTTCAAGTTCCTGCAATTCCGCAAGTTTGACCGTTCCTCAACTCCTCCAGTAGCATCAAAAACGAATCTTGGCCAAGTTCCGATCCAAGGAGACGCCCTGAAAAGCGTAATTATCGGCACGGCAGGCCACATCGACCACGGCAAATCCGCGCTGGTTGAGGCGCTGACTGGCACGCATCCCGACCGGCTCGAAGAAGAAAAGCGTCGCGGCATCACGATTGACCTCGGCTTTGCGTTCCTCGAAGAGAATGGCGTGCGCTTTGGCTTTGTCGACGTGCCGGGGCATGAGCGATTCGTGAGCAACATGCTGGCGGGCGCGGCAGGGATCGATGTGTTGCTGCTAGTGATTGCCGCGGACGAATCGATCAAGCCGCAAACGCGCGAACACTTCGATATTTGCAGGTTGCTGGGAGTGCAGCGCGGCGTGGTGGCGCTGACAAAGAGCGACCTCGTGGACCGCGACACGCTCGAACTGGTGCGGTTGGAGGCAGAAGAGTATTTGCGCGGATCGTTTCTGGAGAAGGCCCCGCTGATTCCGGTAAGCGCGAAGACGCGCGCGGGGCTTGCGGAACTCAAGACGGCGTTGCGCGAGGTCGCGGCGAATGTTGCGGCGACAGACGCCTCGCGCTATTTTCGTTTGCCGCTTGACCGCGCGTTTGCGATGAAAGGCTTCGGCTCCGTGGTGACGGGCACATTGATTTCCGGAAGCGTCGGCGCCGGCGATGAAGTGGAATTGTTTCCGGGAGGAGAGCGGCTGCGCGTGCGGGGCGTGCAGTCGGGCGGGAAAGCTGTCGAACGCGCCATGCCCGGGCAGCGCACCGCTGTGAATCTGGCGGGCATCGAGCACACGCTACTGAAACGCGGCATGGTGCTGGCGACTCCGGGAAAATTCCGGAAGACGCGTCGCATCGATGTGCGATTGGAATTGTTAGCGTCTGCGAGAAAAATGAAACAGGGCGCGCGCGTGCATTTCCACGCGGGCACCGCAGAGACGATCGCGGAAATCTCTTTTCACGGCCAGAAGGAGTTGCAAGCCGGCGGCAGCGCGTTCGCGAATCTGAAGCTCCAAGACGAGATTCTCATACTGGCCGGCGACCGATTCATTGTGCGGCAATTTTCGCCCGTCGTAACGATTGGCGGGGGAGTGATCCTGGATCCGCTGGCGAGGCGGCCGATGCTGCGCGATACCGGGCGAGTCGCGTATCTCGAAACCCTGGAGCGAGGAAATCACGGGGAGATTCTCGCAGTTATGGCGGAACGTGCCATCCTGGGTCTCGGATATGAAAAAACTGTTGCGCGTACCGCGTGGACCGATCAGGAGATTCGAGAAGCAGCTCAGAAGCTTTCGGGTTCGGGCCGAGTGAGAGTCGTTTCCGCGGAGCCACTGGTGATGGTTTCTGGAAAAGTGTTTGCAGACGCGCGGCAGAAAATCCTGGAGAAGGTCGAGAGATTTCAGAAGGAGAATCCGCTGCTCCCGGGAATCCTGCGGGAGGATTTACGGGCGACGCTGGGCAGGCGCGTGAAGGCCGAGACCTTCCGGGCAGTTTTGGAAGAGCTCGTTGCGCAGAAGAAACTCGACGCTCCTGGCGAAGTCGTTAAGAAGGCCGGCGCGGAAATCACGTTGCAACCGGAAGAAGCAAAGGCCAAGGATCAAATTGAGGCGGCCTTCGCAATGGCAGGCCTGACGGTGCCGACAGTGAAAGAAGTGCTTGTGAAGCTTGCCGTGGAAGCAAAGCGGGCGGAGAAATTGCTACAAATCCTTTTGCGCGAGAAAAACCTCGTGCGTGTCTCGCCGGAGCTGATCTTCCATCGCCGCGCGCTTACCCATTTGAAGGAGCAGCTTGCCGGTTACAAGAAATCGAGAGGCGAGCGCATTTCCGTGCCCGTTTTTAAGGAACTGACGGGCATTACGCGAAAGTACGCCATTCCCCTGCTGGAGTACCTGGACCGCGAGCGCGTGACCCGCCGTACGGGCGATGAGCGTGTTATCCTCTAGATCTGAGCCCCAAGCCATACTGCAGGGGAGCAATTCCTAGAAGCCGCCTACACTTGCCGCAGATGTCTTGGTGCGCTACTGTTACTATAGTTGCGAGGGAAATTGTGTCCATCGCAGGGGACCCGGAGGATTTTCATGGACTTATTTTCGCCAATGCATCTGCTGCTTCTCTTCCTGATTGTAGTGCTCTTATTTGGAGGCCGCAAAATCCCAGAAGTGATGAGGGGTCTTGGTGAAGGCATCCGCAGTTTCAAGGAAGGTATGTCCGGCACTTCCCAAACAGCTGCGCCTCCCGCGCAGACGCCGCCAGCGCCAGAAAAGCCTGCCGAAGAAAAGAAAGCGTAGCGGCGCCACTTCGCTGCTGCACGCGTATGAGTCTTGATCGGGCGGCTTGTGTAGCCGCCCCTTTTCTTTATTTGCCAAGTTCTCTGTAAAGAAGATCGAAGCGCATCATCTGCACCCCTGTAGATTGTGCTCAAAGAGTAGCGGAAAGGCTTATCCCACTCGCAAAACCTGTACTTACGACCAGTAGCCACGGCACAACTATCTCTTGAGAATCGGGTATTACAGGGGACCCGGCAATCGATTCCATCCGAAGCGAATTGAGGAGAACACTATGAAATTCATCTGGAAGTGGAGCGTGCTGCCAGTTGCCGCATTGCTATTGGGCGGCGTGGCATTGGCGCAAGACCAGTCTTCTTCGGGCTCGCAATCGTCTTCGCAGAGCGGGAGCTCCGCGACGCCAACGCCTGCGCCAGCGGAAAAGCCTAAGCCAACCGTGGCGCAGCGCAAAGAGAATCAGCAGGACCGCATCGCCAACGGCGTCCAGAGCGGGCAATTGACCGCGGGCGAGACCAAGAACCTGGAAAAGAAGGAAGCCGCCATCAACAAAGAAACCGCGGCAGATCGCGCGGCCAATGGCGGGAAACTGACGGCCTCCGAAAAGAGGCAAATCAACCGGCAGCAGAACCGGATGTCCAAGCAGATTTATGCCGACAAGCACAACGCCAATACCGCTCACTATGGCAACAACGAAGTGGACCAGCGCCGCAAAAATCAACAGGAACGCGTCGCCCAGGGCGTCAAGAGCGGACAGATGACGGCCGGCGAGGCCGCCAGAGCTGAAAAGCAGCAGCAAGGCATCAACAAGCAGGTTGCCGCGGACCGCGCCGCCAACGGCGGCAAGCTGACCGCTTCCGAGAAGCAGCAAGTTAACAAGGAACAAAACGCAGCTTCGAAGAATATCTATCGCAAGAAGCACAACGCGAAGACACAGCCGCAAGCCCAAGAAAAGCCCAAGCCGTAAGTTTCCTCCACCCCCGAAACAAGCGAGGCGCCTCGGCGTGCTGCCGGGGCGCTTCTTCTTTTGCTGTGGGCAGGCAGCTCCTCCCCGGTAACCCCAGAGACCGTTCTTGCGTATCCCCAGTGTGCGTGAAGGAATGGGTGTGTTTGGGCCTCCCAGCGCAATCAGTTCCGCGTATACAAAGCTGGTCCGCGGAGAGATTTGCTAGAGTAGCGGGAGAAAGCATCCCTTCATCTATTCGTTATGCTGGCCATTCGCGACAACCTGGAGCAGTGCCTCAGTGCCCTGCATGCGCACAAGATGCGGGCTTCGCTGACCATGCTGGGGCTGACGATGGGCGTGGCCACGCTCATCACGGTGATGACCATCGTGCAGGGCGCGAATCTCTACGTTGAGAATAAGATCGCCAATCTGGGAACCAACGTTTTCCAGATTGCGCGCACGCCCTTTGCAGTGACGGACTTCAACATCATCATCAAAGCTCTGAAATACAAAAAGATCGAACTGGACGATGTGCGAGCGATCGAGCAAGGTTGCCCGGCCTGCGAAGAAGTGGGCGCCACGGCCACCGCTACGGTGAAGGCCCGCTACGGCGACAAAGAGTCGCCGGATGTGAACTTCTACGGCCAGACACCCAACATGGCCAACATCGACACCCGGACGGTGGAATTGGGGCGGTACTTCAGCCCCTGGGAGTCCGAACATCGCACGGACGTATGCTTGATCGGGGACACGCTGGTGCAGCGGCTGTTTCTAGGAACCGATCCCATCGGGAAGAGCATTCGCGTGGGCAACGACCAGTTCCTGGTGATTGGCGTCATGGAAAAAGTGGGAAGCGTGCTAGGCCAGGACCAGGACAACTTTGTCATTGTGCCGCTGCCGGTGTTCCTGGGCATCCAGGGAATCCACACGAGCCTGACGATCAACGTGAAGACGAGCGCGTGGAATTTCGAGCCGGCGCAAGACCAGGCGCAACTGATTTTGCGGGCGCGGCGGCACCTTAGCGGGAAAATGGATAACGATTTCTTCATCGGCACGAAGGACAGCTACATGGCGTTGTGGAAGAGCATCAGCTCGGCGTTTTTCGGCGTGTTCATCATGGTGAGCGCGATTTCCGTGGTTATCGGCGGCATCGTGATTATGAACGTGATGCTGGTGAGTGTGACGCTGCGGCGGAGAGAAATTGGAGTACGGCGGGCCATGGGGGCCACGCAGGGCGATATCCTGAAGCAGTTCATCACAGAAAGCTTCCTGCAATGCATCGTGGGCGGGATGGCGGGCATCGGGCTGGGATTCCTGGTGGCGCTGGTGCTACGCACGTACACACCTTTCCCGGCTTCGGTGCGCACCTGGGTGGCGGTAATGGGCGTGATTATGAGCTCTATCGTGGGGCTGTTCTTCGGGATCTATCCGGCGCTGCGGGCGTCGCGGCTGGATCCCGTCGTCGCGTTGAGGTCTGACTGATGGCCCTGATGACCTTCGAACAGGCGCGCGAAAACTTCTTCGCGGCTATGGAGACGCTGCGGTCTTCCAAAGTGCGGTCGGCTTTGACGGTTCTTGGAATTGTTATTGGCGTGTCTTCGGTAATTTCCATGGCGGCGATCATTCAAGGGTTGAACCGGTTCGTGCAGAACCGCGTGGAGTCGCTCGGTTCGCGCACCTACTTTCTGACGCGCTTTCCGCCCGGCACGGATCCTTCGCGCATGCCGGAGCGTATTCGCGTGCGCCGGTATCTTGAATACAACTACGCCGAGTACATTCGCACCGCCGCCCCCGATGCTGAAAACATAACTACCGTGGGAACACGGGGCTTTTTCTTTGGGGACTCGAACACGATCACTTACGGGGATCATAGCGTCGAGAAAGTCATCGTGCGCGGCGCGGAGCCGGAGTACACGACGGCACTGCCGCTTTTCACCATCGCGCGCGGCCGGTTCATTAGCGCGTTCGATGAAGAGCATGCCCGGGCCGTCGTGGTGCTGGGCGCGGCAATCAGCGAATCGCTTTTCCCGAATAGCGATCCACTGGGCAAGACCGTGCGCCTCAACGGCAGCACGTATGAAGTCATCGGCGTGTTCGAGCACGATCAGGGATTGTTTCTCGGCCCGGGTGTGGACATCTTTACCATCATTCCGCTGAGCAAATTCAAGAAGGAGTACCCCGAGGCTAAGGAACTGATCCTGCTTTTCACGGTGCCCAAAAGCGTAAACGTGGAAACGGCACAAGGCGAAGTAATTCAGGCGATGCGGCGGCTGCGGAAGATTCCTGCCGGCAAGGAAAATGATTTCGAGCTAAGCTCGCCGGATTTTCTGAGCAATTTGTGGAACCAGCTCACAGGCGCACTGGTGATTCTGACGACGGTGATCAGCTCGATCGGTTTGCTGGTCGGCGGAATTGGCGTGATGAATATCATGCTCATTTCTGTGACGGAGCGCACGCAGGAAATTGGAGTGCGCAAGGCCATTGGGGCGCGGAAGGCCGACGTGCGATTGCAGTTTCTATTGGAGGCGGTGGCGCTGACGCTGGTGGGCGGAACGATTGGCATTTTGATTGGTGCGGGAATTTCCACGCTGGTGCGGCTGACGGTACCGTCGATTCCGGCGACGCTTTCGTATTTGTGGGTGACGATTGGGTTTGCGATTTCAGTGAGCGTGGGATTGTTCTTCGGGTATTACCCGGCGAATTTGGCGGCTAACCTCGATCCGATTGATTGCCTGCGGTACGAGTAGCGGCGGGTTCATCCCGCCGAAGACAGCGGCGTAAAACCGCTGCTACAAATGCGAGTCTTTGCGATGAGTTAGCCGACGGCGGAGAATTCGTCTTCGGACCAGCCCAACTCGGTGAGCGCTTGCTGAAGGCGCGCAAGCGGAAGGCCCACAACGTTGAAATAACAGCCTTCGATGCGGGGAATGAAGCGCCCTGCGTAGCCCTGGATGGCGTACGCGCCGGCTTTGTCATGTGGCTCGCCGGTAGCGAGATCGCGACTGATTTCTTCGGCGGAGAGCTTCGCAAAGTGCACGAGCGTGGTTTCGACGAAACTGATGCACTCTGCGTCGGGGAGTCGAATCAGTGCTACTCCGGTGAGGACCGAGTGCGGGCGGCCGGAGAGTTTTTCGAGCATGTGGCGGGCGTCGTCGGTGGAGCGCGGCTTGCCGAAGATGTGGCCGTCGAGGGCTACTTCGGTGTCTGCGGCGATAATGATGGCCGGGCCCACGGAACGCGCGGCAACGAGCTCAGCTTTGGCCTTTGCGAGACGGAGGACCAAGTCGTGGGCGGATTCGTTGGCGTAGGGGGTCTCGTCGATCGCCGAGGAGAGAACGCTAAAACGGAATCCGGCAGCAAGCAGGATTTCCGCTCGGCGGGGAGAAGCGGAAGCAAGCACCAGTTTCATGGGGTCCCAGAGGGAAGAATACTATAGCGAAAGCGTGCTGACAGCCTGTGCGAAGGTGCAGTCCTGAGTCCCTGTCTGGTTTGACATTCCTTCATGGCTTTTGTATTTGACGACAAACCGCTCGCGGTTATAGCGTTCAAGGACCTTGCCTGAAAAGATTCTTGACATGAACGAAATGGATTTCATTAGACGACTTGCCCCAATTGGACTGATATTCGCGGTTATCTGTTATGTCAGGCGAAGGGACGAAGTCGGTGGCTGGCTAATGTTCTTCTACTATCAGATTTTCGGGACAATTGTTCTGTTGCTTATGCATATAATCTGGCAATTTCGAGAGTTCCTTCCTTCCTGGTGGGATAGCGAATGGGATCACATAGTCTTTCTTTGCGCTTTCCTGCCGCGGCTACTTGCTTTTCTTCTCGTCGGGGCGGTCGGCATAGTTCTTCTGTCTCGTCGGGAATGGTTTTGGGTTCGGAACCTCAGAGTTGCATTGGCTGTGGCCCTGCTATTGGTTGGAGTATCCTTGCTTCTCGATATCGTGTTTTTCCCCTCTGCCATTTTCACAAACGGTCTTCGCCTGATAATGCTAGTTCTCTGGCTGGTGTATTTTTCTGTCTCGAAGCGCGTGCACCACGTCTTCCGAGCTCACGACTGGGATAAATTCGCCAGTCAGATAACCACGGATTCCTGATATTCGCCGAAGAGGCTGCGGAGGGCGTCGGAGATTTCGCCGACGGTGGCGTAAGCCTCGACAGCGGCAAGGATGGCGGGGAGAAGATTTTCACTGGTGGAGGCGCGGCGCTGGAGTTCGGCGAGGGCGGATTTGGCGCGGACTGAATCCCGGCGGGCGCGCAGGGCGTTTAAGCGGGCGATTTGCGCGCGTTCGATTTCGGCGTCGATGCGGAGCGTGGGGATATGACGTTCTTCGTCAGCGATGAAATCGTTCACTCCTACTATAATTTGGTCCTTCTTCTCAACGGCGCGCTGGAACTCGAACGCTGATTTCTGAATCTCTCCTTGAACAAAACCAGTTTCGATAGCTCGAAGCATTCCTCCGAAGGCATCGATTTTTGCGAGGTATTCCTCGGCGCCGCGTTCGATGGCGTTGGTGAGATGTTCGATGGCATAGGAGCCGGCCGCTGGATCAATGGTGCTGGTGACGCCGGTTTCGTGAGCAATGATTTGCTGGGTGCGGAGGGCGATGAGCGCGGCGTCTTCTGTAGGTAATGCGAGCGCTTCGTCCAACGAGTTGGTATGTAACGACTGGCAGCCGCCAAGAATTGCAGCGAGCGCTTGGATGGCGACACGGACAATATTGTTTTCCGGCTGTTGCGCGGTGAGCGAAGAGCCGGCGGTTTGCGCGTGGAAGCGGAGCAAGAGGGAACGAGGATCTTTGGCGTGGAAGCGGTCGCGCATGATTTTGGCCCACAGGCGGCGGGCAGCGCGGTACTTGGCGATTTCTTCGAGCAGATCGTTGTGCGCGTTGAAGAAAAAGGA
>CAZGBQ010000118.1:0-11949 GCA_964524045.1 uncultured Acidobacteriaceae bacterium | reverse complement strand
ATTGGCTGGGGCGGGAGGATTCGAACCTCCACCATCCTCATTAACAGTGAGGTGTCCTACCGGTTGGACCACGCCCCAGCGGGCGGCAAGCCCCGAGGACCTCGGGGAACGTTGCAAGGGTATGCTCCGCCGCAAAAAACTCGCAGGCAGGAGTCCTTCTAAAATACCACGGAACCGCGTGCTCGTACTCGCCTCCTGAGAAAACAGATGCGACCGCGGCGTTACGCGCCGATCTTTTCATACTTTTCGAAACAAGACATTCGTTTGACGCTCGCGAAATCAAAAACTTCAGATTTTCGTGCCGCAAGTTGCATTCCTGAAAGTTTTGTCGGAAACTATGCGGTCAGTTTAGCCCGGGTTTGCACTTCCCGGTTACACGTGGGACGTCTTTTTCGCAGCACTCTTTTCCTGCGCTCCCGGGCAAAGTGCAAAAAACGGACATGGCGCAGATTTTTCATCGCAGCACGAACTTCATCTCCCGATTTAGTGTGTTTTCGGCTCTGTTTTTGATCGGGCTGGCGCTTCTGGCCGTGCTTGGCGTGGCGCGGTCCCCTTACATGACGCGGCAAAATATTTCGCGCGAACAGCCCGTGCAGTTTAGCCACAAACATCATGTGGGAGACGACGGAATTGATTGCCGCTACTGCCACACGAGCGTGGAAACTTCGGCCGTGGCGGGAATTCCGCCAACAAAAACCTGCATGAATTGCCATTCCGTGCTCTTCAATAACGCGGGCTATCTCGAACCGGTGCGCGAGAGCTACCGCACGGACAAATCGATTGAATGGGTAAAAGTGCACCGCCTGGCGGACTTCGTGTATTTCAATCACAGCATCCACGTCAACAAGGGCGTTGGGTGCACGACATGCCACGGGTCCATCGATCAGATGCCGCTGGTTTTTCAGGCGAATACTCTGCTGATGCAGTGGTGTGTGGACTGCCACAGGAATCCCGCGCCTAACCTGCGGCCAATGGACAAAGTCTTTGCAATGGATTGGAAGCCCGGGCCCGATCAAGACGATTTGGGCCAGGAGTTTATGGCGGAACGCAAGATTCGGACAGCGGCCGAGCTGACGAGCTGCTCGACGTGTCATCGCTAATGGAACGCATGCGCAAAGCACAGCAAGAAGATCACAATGGTGATAGGCCGCTTCAGAGCGAAGAATGCCGGGTGGAGTTGTCTGCAATGAAACTGCCGCTCGACCTGGCGGCAGTGCGCGCGCGCTTGCAATCGAAAACGGGCAAGCAGTATTGGCGCACGCTCGAAGAACTCACGGGAGATCCCGCATTTGAGGAACTGCTGCACCGCGAGTTTCCCCGACAGGCTCCCTCGGAGTGGGACGATTCGGTCGACCGGCGCGATTTTCTGAAGCTCATGGCTGCGTCGCTCGCGTTTGCCGGTCTTTCCGGTTGCGGAAAGCCTCCCGAGCAGCACGTCGTTCCTTATGTCAAGCAACCAGACGGAATGATCCTTGGCAAGCCACAGTTCTATGCGACCGCTATGCCCTTCGGAGCGGATGCGATTGGCTTGCTGGTGGAGAGCCACGAGGGCCGGCCAACGAAAATCGAAGGAAATCCCGACCATCCTTCGAGCCTCGGCGCGACTAACGTGTTCGCGCAGGCTTCGATCCTGAATTTGTACGATCCGGATCGCGCGCAAACGGTGACCAAGGCCGGCGAGATTCAGACGTGGGTCCAGTTTTTGGAGGCCGCACAATCGCTGGCGGCGACGTTTCGCGTGACGCGTGGAGAAGGCTTCCGCATTCTCACGGGAACCGTTAATTCGCCCACAATTGCCGCGCAGCTTCAGACGATTCTGACGCTTTATCCGCTTGCCAAATGGCACCAGTGGGAACCGGCCACAGGGGACGGAGCCCGCGAGGGTTCCATTCTCGCTTTCGGAAGCTACGTCAACACGGTGTACCGTCCCGAGAAAGCTGAAGTCATTCTCTCGCTCGATTCTGATTTTCTGAACAGCGGCCCCGGTCACATCCGTTACGCCAGAGAGTTCTTCCGCCGCCGCAAGCTCGACCAATTTACGGAAGCCGATCGACGCGGAAGCGAGATGAACCGGCTCTACGTGGTCGAGCCTACGCCCAGCGTGACAGGTTCCAGCGCCGATCATCGGCTGCCGCTGCGCTCTTCGGAAGTAGCGCTTTTTGCGCGAGCGCTCGCGGCAAAGCTTGGGCTGGGAGGCCCGGCAAGAGTTTCGAGCGGCGTGGAAAAATGGCTCGATGTCCTTGCCAAGGACCTGCAAGCAAACAAGACCAAGTCTCTAGTCGTTGCTGGCGAGTACCAGCCCGCTGAAGTCCACGCGCTCGCACACGCCATCAACGCGGCACTTGGAAACGTTGGAGCTACGCTCTACTACACCTTGCCGGTTGAAGCGAATCCCGTGAAGCACGTCGAATCCTTGCGCGAGCTTTGCGCGGATGTCGACGCAGGCAAGGTCGATACTTTGCTGATTCTCGGCGTCAACCCGGTTTACACCGCGCCGCACGATTTTGATTTTGTCTCGAAGCTCAAATTCGACGAACAGCAAAGGCGCAAGAAGATTCAGACGGTCATCCACGTCAGCTCGCACTTTGACGAAACATCGCAGTACTGCGATTGGCATGTCGCGGAGTCTCACTATCTCGAAGCTTGGGGCGACACACGTGCTTTCGACGGCACACTCAGCGTGATTCAGCCGCTGATTGCGCCCCTGTATCGCACGCATTCGGCGCGCGAAGTGCTGGGGGCGTTTACCGAAAAGCCGGGTCTTTCCGATTACGACGCGGCTCGCGACCGGCTAAAAGCCATAAATCCTTCTGCTGACTTCGAAAAATTCTGGCGCAAAACGCTGAACGATGGCGTTGTGGCTGCTTCTGCTTTTGCCCCCGTCAATGTATCTCTGAAATTCAATCCCGCTAGCCTGCCTACGCCCAAAGAGAATTCTGCCGGCGAGCTCGAATTCCTTTTCCGGCCGGACCCCTGCATCCACGATGGCCGTTTCGCAAACAACGGCTGGCTCCAGGAATTGCCGAAGCCGGTCACGAAGCTCACTTGGGACAATGCGGCGCTGGTCAGTCCCAAGACGGCTGAACGGCTGCAGGTGGGACATAACGTTGCATCGCGGGGCGGCGAGCATGGCAAGATCTATTCGAACGTAGTTGATATCGCGCTTTCCGGGAGCAAGGTTACGGCAGCGGCCTGGATTCTTCCCGGTCAAGCCGAAAACGTTGTGGTACTGCCGCTGGGCTACGGCCGCGCGAAAGCCGGCTACACGGGCACGAACAAAGGCTTCAACGCCTACGCCGTGCGCACATCAAACACGCTCTGGTCAGCATACGCACCAAGCAGCGTAATCAGCAAAACCGGCGACGATTATCCACTCGCCTGCACGCAGTATCACTTCAACATGGAAGGCCGCCAGATTCTAGAGACGGCTTCGCTCGAGGAATTTCACAAGAATCCAAACTTCGCCCACGAGGCCGAAGAGTTCAAGAAAAAGCACGGTGAGCTGACCCTTTACAAAGAAGAAGAGAATCCCTACGAAAAAATGCAGTATCGCTGGGCCATGGCCATTGATCTGAACAGTTGCAACGGCTGCAACGCCTGCGTCATCGCCTGCCAGTCTGAAAACAACATTGCGGTCGTCGGCAAAGATCAGGTGATGCGCGGGCGCGAAATGCACTGGATTCGCATCGACCGCTACTACAAGGCCAATTCGAAAACCGGCGATCCCTCCGCGTATGACCAAACGCTCGACAACCCCGAGACGTTTTTTCAGCCCGTGCCTTGCCAGCAGTGTGAGAACGCCCCGTGCGAGCAAGTTTGTCCCGTGGGCGCGACAGCTCACAGCGCCGAAGGTCTGAACGACATGACCTACAACCGCTGCATCGGGACGCGCTATTGCTCGAACAACTGTCCTTACAAAGTGCGGCGGTTCAATTTCCTGAGATTCCAGGATTGGGAAACGCCGCAGCTCAAGCTGTTGCGCAATCCGGAAGTGACCGTGCGCAGCCGCGGCGTCATGGAAAAGTGCACGTACTGCGTGCAGCGCATCAACAACGCGCGCATCGAGGCAGAAAAAAAGAACGAGCCTATTAGCGACGGCGCCATCGTCACCGCTTGCGAGCAAGCCTGCCCAACGCAGGCTATCGTGTTCGGCAACGCCAACGATCCAAACAGCCGCGTTTCCAAGTTGCGCGCACAGCAACGCAACTACTCGCTCCTTAGTGAGCTGAATGCGCGGCCGCGGACGACGTATCTGGCCGCCGTGCGCAATTCCAACCCTGAACTGGAGAAGGCATGAGCGCCGGGCAACCACCGCGCGACTCACCCGAAATTCGCCGGCTGACGCCTGTGCTTGGTCCGGGCCACACCTACGGGTCAGTCACCGACAAGATCAGCTCGATCGTTCTTACGCGCCCCACTTCATTTGGCTGGTACGTGGGTTTCTTGATCGCGTTCAGCGTTTTGGGGATGATGACGATTGCAATCGGCTGGCTCATCATCAAAGGCACCGGCATTTGGGGCATCAATATTCCTATCGGCTGGGGATTCGCCATTGTGAATTTCGTGTGGTGGATCGGCATTGGCCACGCGGGCACGCTGATCTCCGCCATCTTGTTCCTCTTGAATCAGAAGTGGCGCACCTCCATCAACCGCTTTGCGGAAGCGATGACGCTCTTTGCCGTTGCGTGCGCCGGCATCTTTCCACTGATTCATACCGGCCGTCCGTGGATGGCGTTCTACATGTTCCCGTACCCGAGCACCATGGGCCTATGGCCGCAGTTTCGCAGCCCGCTGATCTGGGACGTTTTCGCAGTTTCGACCTATGGCTCAGTTTCCTTGATGTTTTGGTTCGTGGGGCTCATTCCTGACTTAGCGACGCTTCGCGATCACGCGGCCAGCAAGACAAAGCAAATCATCTACGGCTTGCTCGCCATGGGCTGGCGCGGCTCGGTGCGCCATTGGCACCGCTACCAGTCCGCGTATCTCCTCCTGGCTGGACTCGCCACGCCTCTCGTACTTTCCGTGCATACTGTCGTGAGTTTTGATTTCGCGATTGCCATCGTTCCCGGTTGGCACACGACGATCTTTCCGCCCTATTTCGTCGCCGGCGCGATTTATTCCGGCTTCGCCATGGTGCTAACGATTGCGATTCCGCTGCGCAAAGCTTACGGCCTGGAAGACTTCATCACCATGCGCCATCTCGACAACATGGCAAAGGTTATGCTCGCCACTGGCCTAATCGTAGCCTATGGCTACTTCGTTGAATTTTTCATGGCGAGCTACAGCGGAAACAAGTTTGACGTCTACCTGGTCCAGCAGCGCCTTCACGGGCCCTACGCTCCCTTTTATTTCGCGTTGATTCTCTGCAATATTCTGCTGCCGCAATTCCTGTGGTCCTACAAACTGCGCCACAATGTCGCATTTCTCTTTTTCATGTCCATCGTCGTCAACATCGGCATGTGGCTCGAGCGTTTCGTGATCGTGGTGATCAGCCTGACACGCGATTTCGTACCATCCGCCTGGGGCCGCTACTCGCCGACCTTTTGGGATTGGGCTACCTTCATCGGTACCATGGGCATGTTCGTCACATTAATTTTCCTGTTCGTGCGCGTGCTGCCGGCGATTTCTATAGCGGAAATGCGAGAGCTCGTAGCCGAGACTGAGGAAGAAAAGTGAAGGAGCATCGTTCGCGCATTTACGGCGTGTTGGCGGAGTTCGATACTCCGGAACAGCTCATTCATGCGGTCGAAAAGGTCCGCGAAGCCGGCTACCACCGAATGGACGCGTACACGCCGTTCCCTGTAGAAGGGCTCGCACACGCCATGGGCCTTAAGCGCAACCATGTACCCCTGATCACGATGCTGGGTGGCCTGGCCGGCGGAATCGGGGGTTTCGCTTTCCAGTATTGGGCGGCCGCGGTCACTTATCCGATGAACATCGGCGGCCGCCCGCTCAATAGCTGGCCCGCTTTTATTCCAGTGACGTTCGAGCTTACCGTGCTCGGCGCTTCGCTATGCGCCGTTTTCGGCATGCTCGCCCTCAATCGCTTGCCCCAACCGTACCATCCGGTTTTCAACGTGCACCGCTTCGCACACGCTTCCTCGGACCGTTTCTATCTGTGCATCGAAGCCCGCGACCCGAAATTCCACCTCACGGAAACGGCGCGTTTCCTCCACGGCCTCCACGCGCACCATGTGGACGAGGTGACCGATGACTAGCGCCTCGCGTACCTTTTTGATCTTATGCGCCGCCGCGCTGGTGTCGGCTTGCAGTGGCTGTGAACACCTCGTCCAGGATATGGCCACGCAACCAAAGAACCGCCCGCTGTCGCCTTCGAGTTTCTTCGAGGACGGCCGCTCCGAGAGGCCACCGGTAGAGAATACCGTCGCGCGCGGTTCCCTCGCCGACGATGATCTCATCGTGCCCAGGGATTCAAACAATTTTCCGGTGCCTGTGAATCGCGATCTTCTGGACCGCGGGGAAGAGCGGTACAAGATCTTCTGCACGCCTTGCCACGGTTTGCAGGGGGACGGCAACGGCATGATCTCCATGCGCGGAATGAAGCATCCGCCAAGCTTTCACCAGGACCGTCTTCGCCAGGCGCCCAATGGGTATTTCTACGACAACATCACCAACGGCTTCGGCGCCATGTACGGCTATTCGGCGCAAATTCCGCCGCGCGATCGCTGGGCCATCATCGCCTACGTTCGCGCATTGCAGCTGAGCCGCAACGCAAAAGCGGCCGATCTGCCCACGGGGTTACAAGAGAAGTTGAACCGCGCGGGAAACGCAAAGGATTCGACGGGAGGCCGCAGCGAATGACCGCGCAGGAATACAAAGCGCCGGAAGGGGTAAGCCGTTTACAGACGCGCGCGCTTGGCGTGGGCGGTATCGCTCTGGTGCTGGCGATTTTTGGCGCCCTGCGCTCACCCGCCACGTTCTATCAGTCTTATTTGATGAGCTTTCTGCTCGTGCTTGGTCTCACGCTCGGATCGCTCGGGCTAGTTATGTTGCAGCACTTGACCTCGGGCCATTGGGGCATCATCATCCGCCGCCCCCTGGAATCGGCCACGCGCACGCTTCCACTGATCGCGGTTTTCTTTCTCCCCATCGCGCTCTTCGGAATGAAGCATCTCTACATTGCGTGGCTCGATCCGGAGAAGACAAAAGAGGAGCCGCTTTCGAATTTTCAGCGGAGCTACTTGACGCAAGGCGGCTTCCTAATTCGGGCGCTGATTTATTTCGCTCTCTGGCTGGCGCTGATGTTGGTCTTCAATATTTTGTCAAAACAGCAAGACGCGAATCAGGAGGATCGAACCCTGCGGCGCTTGCTTAAGATGCTCGCCGGACCTGGGATTATTCTGTACGTCTTTGCCATGAGCTTCGCGGCCATCGACTGGGTGATGTCGCTTTCCCCGCACTGGGCCTCCACCATCTATGGGTTCCTGTTCATCGCCGGCCAGCTCATCTCCTCCATGGCCTTCATGATTGCCGTGGTCGTGTTGCTCGCGCGCGCGGAACCTTTTGCCAGCATCCTCCAGCCGCGCCACTTGCACGATTTGGGAAAGCTGCTTCTCGCGTTCGTGATGCTGTGGGCGTACTTCGATTTTTCACAACTGCTCATCATCTGGTCCGGCAACCAGCCGGAGGAGATCAGCTTCTATCGCACGCGACTCTATGGCGAGTGGGGGGTGGTTGCGATCGTGGTGGTGGTATTCCACTTCTTCGTTCCGTTTTTCTTGCTCCTCTCCCAGGACGTAAAGCGCAGCATTAAGATTCTGCCCAGAATTGCGTTATGGCTGATTTTCATGCGTCTCATCGACCTGTATTGGATGACGCGGCCGGAATTCACTTCGCGCGCCGTTCCCACGTGGCTTGATGTTGTGATGCCCATCGCTCTCGGCGGCTTGTGGCTCGGCTTTTATGCGTTCAATTTGAAACAGTGCCCGCTTCTCCCGATTGGCGACCCAGATCTTGCGGAGGCCATTAAGCACCATGAGCATTAAGCATCACAACGCTAGCCCGGCGGCTGGTGAGGCTCCTCGCCACGCCGATGTGTCCTTCGAAGGAAGCGATATCCAGACTGGGACGATTTACTGGTACCTTCTGGCTTTGGGCCTGGCCACCGCCGCCGCTCTGCTGATTTGCATTTTCATTCTCAAGTTCACCACGAACCTCGCGGCTTCTTCCGATACGGCGCCGCCGCCGTCCCGCGCGGCTATGGGCAGCAACTTGCCTCCGGAACCGCGGCTTCAGGGCGTGCCTGGACATGAGTTCGACGCGCAGAAGGACTTGCGCAACAAAGTAAAAGCAGACAATGCCGCAAATGAGAAATTGGAGTGGATTGACAAGAACGCAGGCATCGCACAGATTCCCGTCAAGGACGCGATGAAAATCATCGCGGAAAAGGGTTTGCCTGGCGCATCCACACCGCCCGTGGAGAAAAAGAAGTAACGAGATGAAGCGCGCTTTCTACATCATTATTGCAATCGCTGCGCTGCTGTTAGCTGCACCGTCCCAGTCCCTGCGCGCTCAAACGGTTCCTAGCAACGTCGGTGCGGCGTCGTCTGCCATGCCCTCCGCTTTGCAAAATGTCGGTTTCGAGCCGCCTCTCAATGGCCAGATGCCTCTCGATCTGCAGTTTCGCGATGAGACCGGGCGCGAAGTTCGGCTCGGCCAGTTCTTTAGCCAGAAGCCCGTGGTTCTCGCGTTTGTTTATTACAATTGTCCGATGTTGTGCGACCAGATTCAGATGGGCGTGGTGGGCGCGCTGCGCATGATTTCGTTCAATCCCGGCCGCGACTATGAGGTAGTTTTCGTCAGCTTCGATTCGCGCGACACGATAGAGATGGCTGCGGCCAAGAAAAAGGTTGCCGTCGGTCATTTCCGCCGCCCAGAAACACAATCCGGCTGGCATTTTCTTACCGGTTCCCAGGAGTCGATTGAAGCCGCGACCCGAGCCGCAAATTTCCGTTTCCGCTTCGACTCCAAGTCTAATTTGTTCGCCCACGCCAGCGGCGTGTTGCTCCTCACCCCCGACGGCCGCATCTCCCGCTACTTTTACGGCGTCGAATACCCCGGCCGCGACATGCGTCTGGGCCTCGTCGACGCCTCTGCTGGAAAGATCGGCAGTCCCATCGATCACGTCCTGCTCTTTTGCTATCACTACGACCCGGCGACGGCGAAGTACAGCGCGTCCATTCTCAGAATTATTCGCCTTGGCGCGATCATGACTATTCTGTGCCTCGTCGGGGGCATTCTGTTCTTCCGTCGCCGCGAGCTTCCTCCGGCCCAGACGAAACTGCAAGGAGCGGGCTAGACCGTGCCGTCGCAATTGCCAATTTATCCCGAGCAAGCTTCCAACTTTGCGCCGCACGTGGACGCGCTGCTGATTTTCATCACCGCGATTTGCCTGTTCTTCGGGGTCCTCATCACCACCGCGATCATCGTTTTCTTTTTCAAATATCACCGGAAGAATCCGGATGCGGTCGGCATTGCCACCCACGAAGATTCGCGGCTCGAAGCCGTGTGGATGGTGGTTCCGCTGATTCTGGCCATGGCCATGTTCGGTTGGGGCGCGGTCATTTATGTGGACTATCGCAACGCGCCGCGCGACACCCTCGATATTTACGTGGTCGGCAAACAGTGGATGTGGAAGGCGCAGCAACCCAACGGATTGAAGGAAATCAACGAATTGCACGTCCCGGTGGGCCGCAACATCAAGCTGATCCTTGCTAGCGAAGATGTGATTCACGATTTCTTCGTGCCCGCGTTCCGCGTGAAGATGGACGTGGTCCCGGGGCACTACAACACCATGTGGTTCCGGCCCACCAAGTCCGGCCGCTATCACTTTTTCTGCTCGCAATATTGCGGCACTAACCACGCCATTATGGGCGGCTGGGTCACGGTCATGGAGCCTACTGACTACGCCGCGTGGCTTTCCGGATCCTTGAGCAGGGAGGGCAATCCCGTCGCTGCGGGTCAAAAGCTGTTCGCGGAGAAATTTTGTATCACCTGCCATCTGGCCAACGGCACCGGCCGCGCTCCTTCGCTCAACGGAATGTACGGCGCACCGGTGCTCCTGGCCGACGGTTCCACCGTCACCGCCGACGAAGCCTACATCCGCGAATCCATTCTTCAGCCCAACGCAAAAATCGTGGCCGGTTATCAGCCCCTGATGCCCACTTATCAGGGCCAGTTGACGGAAGAACAGATTCTCGCTCTCACCGCATACATAGAGTCTTTGCAGTCACCGCCGGCGCCCGCCAAGGGCTCCGGAATTGCCCCTGTCCCGGAGAAGAAGTAGGTTATGAGCAGCACACCGCCAACGACAAACTTCGAATTTCCGCCCGATCATTATTTGAGCGCCGCCCCCCGCCAGGGCATCCGTTCGTGGCTGCTGACCACCGATCACAAGCGCATCGCCTTGCTGTATCTCATGTCGGTGACTGTCTTCTTTTTCATCGGCGGAGTCTTCGCTACGATGATTCGCATCCACCTCCTGACCCCCGGCGGCGCGCTTGTCACTCCGGAGACTTACAACAAGCTTTTCACCATGCATGGCGTGGCCATGATTTTCTTCTTCCTGATCCCTTCGATCCCTGCGGTCTTCGGAAACTTTCTGATTCCCCTGATGATCGGCGCGAAAGATCTGGCCTTCCCGAAGATCAATCTGCTGAGCTGGTACATCTATTTGGTCGGCGGCTCTTTTGTGCTCTATTCCTTCGGCACCGGCGGACTGGACACGGGCTGGACCTTCTACACGCCGCTCAGCAGTGTCTATTCCAATTCCGCGGTCACTCCCGCGGTAATCGGAATTTTCATCAACGGCTTTTCCTCTATCCTGACAGGCTTGAACTTCATCGTCACTATTCACACCATGCGCGCCCCCGGCATGACTTGGTTCCGTCTGCCGCTCTTTGTCTGGGCCCACTACGCCACCAGCCTCGTGATGATTCTCGGTACACCTGTGGTTGCCATCACGCTGCTGCTGGCCGGGCTGGAACGCATGTTCCACCTCGGCTTTTTCAATCCCGCCATGGGCGGCGACCCCATCCTTTTCCAGCATCTCTTCTGGTTCTATTCGCATCCCGCCGTATACATCATGATTCTTCCGGCGATGGGAGTGATCAGCGAGATCATTCCAACGTTCGCGCGTAAACCCATCTTTGGCTACGCCTTCATCGCCGCCTCCAGCATCGCCATTGCCGTTATCGGCTTCCTGGTTTGGGCGCATCACATGTTCGTCACCGGAGAATCGACTTACGCGGCGCTGGCGTTTTCCTTCCTCAGCTATCTCGTCGCGATACCGTCGGCCGTCAAAGTCTTTAACTGGACCTCCACGCTCTACAAAGGCGCGATCTCCTGGGATCCCCCGATGGTCTATGCGCTCGGCTTTATCGGCTTGTTCGTGATTGGCGGCGTGACGGGGCTTTTTCTCGCTTGCCTCGGTTTGGACATCCATATTCATGACACCTACTTTGTCGTAGCCCATTTTCACTACATCATGGTCGGCGGTGCGGTCATGGGTTACGTGGGCGCACTGCATTTCTGGTGGCCGAAGATCACCGGCAGGCTCTATCCGGAGGCTCTGTCGCGCTTCGCGGCCATCGTTCTATTTATCGGCTTCAACCTGACCTTCTTCCCGCAATTCATTCTCGGCTACTTGGGCATGCCGCGGCGGTATCACAGTTATCCGCCGGAGTTTCAAGTGCTCAACGTTTTGTCCACTGCGGGCGCCTCCATTCTTGCGTTGGGCTATTTGCTGCCGATGATCTACCTGGCCTGGTCCATGCGCTATGGCAAAATCGCTGGCCCGAACCCGTGGCCCGCCACGGGCCTTGAATGGAAAACGGATTCCCCGCCGCCCACGGAAAATTTTCACGTTACGCCGGTGGTTGACTGGGAGCCGTACGACTTTAGCAACCGGCCGGACCTTGGCCTTGCCAA
>CAZGBQ010000117.1:0-11963 GCA_964524045.1 uncultured Acidobacteriaceae bacterium | reverse complement strand
AAATCCAGACGAAACACTCGAAAAGCGGCGCTCGCTGCTCGGAAAAAACCTCAGCATTTCCTACGAGCGTCCCCTGAAAATCGTCCGCGGCTGGATGCAGTATCTTTATGACGACACCGGCCGCGCCTATCTCGACGTTTACAACAATGTGCCGCTGGTCGGGCACAGTCATCCCCGTGTTGTCCGCGCTGTGCAGGAACAGCTCGCGCTGCTCAACACCAACACGCGCTATTTGCACGACCATGTGAATCGCTATGCGGAGCTCCTCACACAGAAGCTGCCGGAGCCTCTGCGGGTTTGCTATTTCCTGAATTCTGGCAGCGAAGCCAACGAACTTGCTCTGCGGCTGGCGCGTGCACACACCGGCCGCGAAGACGTGATCGTCCTGGAGCATGCTTACCACGGCCACACGAACGCTCTGATCGACATCAGCCCTTACAAATTCAACGGCCCCGGCGGCAGCGGAAAGAAGCCTTGGGTCCATGTCGCCCCGCTCGCAGATGACTATCGCGGCTTGTATCCGCGCGATGACAAAGAAGCCGGCCCAAAATACGCGCGCCACGTGGCGGACATTCTGGAGCGCACTCGCGCTGAAAACCGCAGCGTCTCCGCCTTCATCGCGGAAACTCTACCTAGCGTCGGCGGACAAATCGTTTTTCCACGCGGATATCTTCAGGAAGCCTACCAGCACGTGCGCGCCGCCGGCGCAGTTTGTATCGCCGATGAAGTGCAGGTCGGCTTCGGTCGCCTGGGCACGCATTTCTGGGGATTCGAAACGCAGGGCGTGGTGCCGGACATCGTCGTCCTTGGCAAACCCATTGGAAACGCGTTTCCACTTGCAGCCGTGGTCACCTCAAGAGAAATCGCCGATTCCTTCGCCAACGGCATGGAATTCTTCAGCACCTTCGGCGGCAACCCGGTGGCCTGTGCGGCAGGCCTTGCCGTGCTCGATGTCCTCGAGGAAGGAAAGCTACAGGAACACGCGCTCCGCGTCGGCGGTCACCTCAAGAGCAAACTACAAGGGCTTCAGCAGCGCCATGCCCTTATTGGCGACGTTCGCGGCTCGGGCCTGTTCCTGGGCATCGACCTCGTACTCGATCGAACTACTCGCGAACCTGCGCCGCTACAAGCCTCTTACGTCGTGAACCGCCTCCGCGAATGCGGAATTCTCACCGGCACTGATGGCCCACATCACAACGTGATCAAGCTGCGTCCCCCGCTCGTCTTCACCGAACGCGATGCCGACCTTTTTGTCCAGACGCTCGAATCCATTCTCCACGAAGACGCAGCACAGCCGTAACGCTAAACGGGGCGAGGCATCCTTAGTCTTTGCCCCGCCCATCCATGTTGAAGAGTCGGCACGCAACCTAAAACCGAAATCCCACCCTCGGAAAAATGTAGTCTAATCACAAGCAGGTCCATGGGGAGTCTCTTGCGTGAGGATTCTTCGCATCATTTTTGTCTTATGGCTCGCCCAAGGCCTCTTTGCCTGCTCCGAAATACGCGCGGCCGATTTTGCGGATTGCGTGGGCATCGTTCTCGACGAAAAAGGCATTCCCATTGCCGCGGCACAATTGCAGCTCGAAGATGCAGCCGGCCACGCCTTCCGGACCGAAACCGATGGCGCCGGCCGCTTTGTTTTGCACGGTCTCCCTCCCGGGGACTACAAAGCCGAGGTTCGTAAGAAAGGTTTCTTTGTGCTTGCCGGCCAGCCCGTCACTCTGCAGGCGGGAAACAATGAACTTTCACTGACTCTGAATCACGAGGAGGAAGTTCGCGAAAAAGTGCAGGTTACCGCGCCATCGAGCCAGATCGACACCCAGGACACTTCACAACGCTCCTCCCTCTCCGCGCGCGACATTCGGGACATACCCGTTCCGAACACCCACATCCTTCAGCAGAGTCTGGTGGTCTTGCCGGAAATGCTGCAGGACCATCAGGCCAATTTGCACGTCGCCGGCGCTCGCTCCGGCGAAACGCAATATCTCCTGGATGGTTTCGAAATTGGCAACCCCGTGAATGGTGTTCTGACTTCGCGCTTCAACGTCGACGCCACGCGCGCCGCAGAAGTCCAGACCGGCCGCATCGGCGCCGCTTATGCGCACTCCGGAGCCAGCATCCTGAGCCTCGAAACACCCGACGGGGACGATCGCTGGCGCTTCGGCACCACGAACCCTTTTCCCGGCATCAACATTCAGGAAGGCGCGCACCTCGGAAACTGGTATCCACGATTTACCTTTTCCGGGCCCCTCGAGCGTGGACGTTTTTGGTTTTCCGATTCGATTGGCGTGCAGCATACCTTCGGCGTCGTCAAGCAACTGCGGCCTGGTCCAGACACTTTCGAACAATGGGCGGGAGACGACCTCCTCCGCTTGCAATACAACTTCTCGTCCAAGCACATCCTGCACGCAAGCCTGCTCTACAATCGTTCATCCGACGATAACCTGGGCCTGGACGCGCTCGACCCGCAATCCACCACCACCACCGCCGATCAGCGCCGCGGCTTCGTTTCCCTGAAGGATCAGATCTGGCTTCACGAAACGCTCTTTGAACTCGGCTTCGCCGCGGACAGCAGCGTGCTCGATTACACGCCGCAAGGCTCGCAGCCCTATGTCCTCCTCATCAACGGCACTACCGGAAACTATTTTCAACACCTCCGTCAGCGCGGTCGGCGCCTGCAAGCACTGGCGAACGTGGTGGCCGCTTCACGGCACTGGCATGGCACTCATCAGGTTGCTGTCGGCGCGAACGTCGCCGGGTTGGTCTTCCATCAATCGGCACAGCGCGGAGAAATCGACGCGCTGCAAGCTGCGAATCCGCTAATGAATGGAGCGACTTGCACGATGGCCATTCCAGGCTGCTTGGTGCGGCGTACCACTTTTGCGGGATCTGCCGAACCCCATCTTTCCAACACCCAGGCCGGCGCTTACGCGCAGGACACCTGGTCCGTCGCCAAACGTCTCATCGTGCAAGCAGGCTTGCGCACCGACTGGGACCGCTTCACCCAAACCACCCTGGCCGAGCCGCGTGTGTCCGCCAACTTCCTTCCTCTTGGTGACGATCGCTCCAAAATCTCCGTTGGCTGGGGCATTTACAACGCTCCTCTCAACCTCGCGCTCATCAGCCAGGTCCAGGACCAGCAGCAAATCGACACGTTCTACATCGACGCCACCGGAAACCCGATTCCAGCCGCGACATTTGTCAGCCAGTTCGCGTTGCCCGCGCGTGGCGTGCAACAGCCGCGATTCCAAACTTCCAGCGCCGGCTGGCAGCAGAAATTTGGCCGCCATACGCTTGTTGGACTGGAGCTTCTCGCGCGCAACGGCTCTCATGGCTCCGCGTTCGTCGATCAACAACCATCGCAACCCGGCGGCGTCTTTCTCTTGCAGGACCATCGCAAGGACCGCTATCGCTCGGCCACCATTTCGCTGCGCCACGCCTTCTCAAATAGCACCGAGCTTTACGCCGCCTACACTCGGTCGCGCGCGCATTCCAACGAGGTTCTGAACCCCGCTTTAGGATCGATTTTTTATGCGGCGCAGCAGCCGGGCCCGGTAGCATGGGACGCCCCCAATCGCTTTCTCTCGTGGGGCTGGATGCCGACGCACATCTGGGGCACGCAGTTAAGCTATTTCCTCGAATATCGAACCGGCTATCCCTTCAGCGCTGTTAATCTTCAGCAGCAGCTCGTGGGCCCGCCAAATTCGCTGCGTTTTCCCGCCTACGCCAGCCTGAATCTGGGTCTGGAGAAGAAGTTCGGCTTGCGCGGTTATCTGTGGGCTGCCCGCGTCGAGGCGGTCAATATCCTGGGCCGGCAGAATCCGGATACCGTTGTGAACAATGCAGATGCTAAATGCACTATTCTCCCCGCCAATGAATGCTTTGGAGCCTCATCCGGCGGTCAAGGCCGCGCCACTACCCTTCGCGTTCGTTTCGTCGGCCGAAAGTAGAATTCCACTTCGCTTTTGCTCGTCCGCGCTCCAGCACACCTCTAAGATTGCCGTTCTTGGTCCTAACCGGCGAATTCTTCCGCGAGTTACACGATCACTCCGTTAACGCCCGCTGCCTTCCAAAATATTTATTTACACTAGGCGACTTGACAAATGCGTTACTGCCCCCCTAGGCTTGCCTCGCCATGCAGCTCGATGCTTCCCTCCCGTGGCTAGCCCTCGCACTCACGCCGGGCCTGGCTTCCCGCCTGTGCGCCCGCCTGTTGCAGCAGTTTGGCTCGCCCGACGGCGTATTTCGCGCCTCGCGGTCCGCGCTTGAGTCTTGTCATATCCAGCGCGAAGCAGTCGAAGGCCTTCTCAAGAAGAAGGCCTTCCCCCGTGCGGAGAAGGAGCTCGCCGGTATCCTCAAAATCGCCGGCTGTTCGCTCCTCAATTGGACCGAGCCGGAGTACCCGCAAACCCTGCTGCAAATCTACGATCCGCCTGTCTTGTTATATGTGCGTGGCGACCCGCAAGTCCTCGGCTTCCCCAGCCTGAGCATCGTCGGTACAAGGAAGCCAACGATTTACGGCACGCAAATGGCCCAGCGCCTGGGGCGTGAGCTCGCAGCTCGCGGCCTCGTCATTGTCAGCGGGCTGGCGCGCGGCATCGACGCCATCGCTCATCACGGCGCGATGGACGCTCATGGCCGCGCCATCGGTGTCTTGGGCACGGGCATCGACGTCTGCTACCCGAAGGAGAACAAAAAGCTCTACGAAAAAGTCCTGGAACGCGGCGCCATCATCAGTGAGTTTCCGCTTCGCACGCACCCCGCGCCCGAGAATTTTCCCGTTCGCAATCGCATCGTCGCCGGGCTGCCGCTCGGCGTGATCGTTGTTGAAGGCGCGCAATATAGCGGATCGCTCATCACCGCCCGCTTGGCCATGGAGTTCGGCAGAGAAGTTTTTGGCGTCCCCGGAAACGTGACTCAGCCGGTGAGCTTCGCGCCGAATCAGCTGATCAAGCAGGGCGCCAAACTCGTAACCGGGGCGGAGGACGTGATCGAAGAGCTGCCCACGCCCGTCCGCGCGGCACTCCTTCAAGTCGAGCAACCCGAAGCCGAGCAGCGCAATCTCCTCGCCGCAGCTTCCTTAAACGGCTCGGAAAAAAAGCTCTACGAGATCCTCACCGCTGACGACCCGATACCCATAGATGACATCGTTGAGCGCTCCGGCTTGAACTCCTCCGACGTTCTGGCTACGCTCTTTAACCTGGAGATGCAGGGGATCGTCCGGCAATTGCCGGGAAAGCAATTCTGCAAAGTCTTGTTGTAGTGGCAGATAGCGGCGCAAATGTCCCCCTGCGGGCCGACGCCCATCCAACGGAAAGGCACCCGCGAGGCCGCTTGCTGCATCTGATGTTGGGCCGGACCCATCTAAGGGAGATGCGCGAAAGGTAGCGAGAAGGACACACGCCTCGCGGTCGGCCCTTCCCGATAGAAAGTACGGAGTTACAAAAGCAACATGGCTCGCTCGCTCGTTATTGTCGAATCGCCCGCTAAGGCGAAGACCATCAATAAATATTTGGGGCGGAACTATGCCGTCAAGGCCTCCATTGGCCACGTCATGGATTTGCCGACGAAGATCATTGGCATTCGTCTGCCGGGCGATGATCCTTCAGGAAAAAAGAAAGCCAGAAAAAAGAAGGGCGCCAGGAAGAACGCCAAAACCGAGTCAAAAGCTCCCAGAATCACCCTGAATGACGAAAGGATTTTCGAGCCTACCCTGCAAATCATTTCAGGCAAAGGCAAAGTCATCCATGATCTAAGGAAGGCCGCCCACGGCGCCGAAGCTGTGTATCTCGCTCCCGACCCCGACCGCGAGGGAGAAGCGATCTCCGCCCACCTCGCCATGGTGCTCTCCAAGCCCAGCCGTTTCGTGGAAGCTGAAGCACCGGGAAAGCAGGCGAGCAAGAACGGTGATGCAAAAGAATTGGCCGGAACCAAAACCGGAAAGCGCGAAAAGAACTACGAGGAACTTGCGGCAGAGATTCCTGCGGCAGATCCCAAGAAAATCTTCCGCGTAACCTTCAATGAAATTACGCCCAAGGCTATTCGCGCCGCCTTCGAACATCCGAGAAGTCTCGACACCAATCTTGTGGAGGCCCAGCAGGCTCGCCGCGTCCTCGACCGTTTGGTCGGCTACAAGATTTCTCCGCTTCTTTGGAACAAAGTCCGCCGCGGGCTTTCAGCCGGTCGCGTTCAGACCGTAGCGCTGCGCCTCATCGTCGAGCGCGAGAAAGCCATTCGCGCGTTCGTCCCGCAGGAGTATTGGACGATTCACGCGATGCTTGACGCCGGAAAGCCTCCGCTCTTCGAAGCCAAGCTCATCAGGCACAACGACGCCGACGTCGAAGTCAAGAATCAGGAAGCCGCCGGCAAAATTGTTGCCGCAGTGAGCAAGGCCAAGTGGCAAGTCTCGGCGGTCACGCAAAAAGAAAAGAAACGCAACCCGCCGCCGCCTTTCACCACTTCAAAGCTGCAGCAGGCTGCCTACAACCGCTTACGTTTCACCGCCAAGCGCACCATGTCCCTCGCGCAGAAACTCTATGAAGGCGTCGAACTTGGCGAAGAAGGCTCCGTCGCGCTGATCACCTACATGCGCACGGACTCCGTTCACGTCTCGAACGATGCGCTGGCCCAGGTGCGCGAGCTCATCCCGCAACGCTTTGGGACCAGCTATCTTCCCGAAAAGCCGAATTTCTACAAATCCAAGAAGGACGCTCAAGAGGCCCACGAAGCCGTGCGCCCCACCGACGTCATGCGCGCCCCCGAAGACGTCCGCAAATATCTGGACGATGACCTCTTCAAGCTTTATCAACTCATCTGGCAGCGCTTCGTGGCTTCCCAAATGCTTCCTGCGATCTTTGACCAGACCACCATCGACATCCGCGCCGGTGAATACACATTCCGTGCGAGCGGCTCCGTTCAAAAATTCGACGGCTACCTCCGCGTTTATCAGCTTCCCGCCGCCGCCGCAGATCGCGAAGACGACGAAAAGGACGACGAAGGCGAAGGCCGCGCTCTGCCCGAAGTTTCGGAAGGCCAGATTCTGCGCCTGGACAAGATTCGCCCCGAGCAGCACTTCACCGAACCGCCGCCGCGCTACAACGATGCGACGCTCGTGAAAGAGCTCGAAGAGGACGGCATCGGCCGCCCCTCGACCTATGCATCGATCATTTCGACCCTTGTCGAGCGCGAATACGTCACCAAGAATCAGGGCCGCTTTTCGCCGACCATGCTCGGCGAGCGCGTCTGCAAGCTTCTGGTCAAGAGTTTCGAAGATATTTTCGACCTCAAGTTCACCGCGCGCATGGAAGAAGAGCTCGACGAAATCGAGGAAGGCAAGCTCCCCTGGCGCGACTCGGTGAAAGAGTTTTGGGAGAAATTCGTCATTGATCTGGATAAAGCTGACGAAGAAATGCTCTCGTACAAGGCCGGTATCCCCACTGGCAGGAAATGTGAAAAGTGCGGCCAGGGCGAGCTGCTTGAGCGAATAAGCCGGCACGGCTTTTTCCTCGGCTGCTCACGCTATCCCGATTGCGATTTCATCGAAGACCTTTCGCCCGTCGATCCGGACGCTGCCGACGAAAACAAGGTCCACTACTGCGACAATTGCGGCAAGGAAATGGCCATCAAGCGCGGGCGCTTCGGCACCTTCCTGGCTTGCACGGGTTATCCAGATTGCAAAACTACGCGCCGCCTCGTCCAGGGCACGCGCATCGCGCACCAGCCCGACGAACCGCTCGACGAAAAGTGCCCCACATGCGGCAGCAACCTGGTGAAAAAACACGGCCGCTTCGGCGAATTCATCGGCTGCTCCGCCTACCCGAAGTGCAAGTATACCCGCCCCATCACGCTGGGCATTAAGTGCCCCAAGTGCCTCGAAGGCGAATTCGTCCGCCGCGGCAGCGCTGGTCGCGGTGGCCGCGGGCGCCCGCGCATTTTCTACGGCTGCTCGCGCTATCCCGATTGCGATTTCACTACGCCGCATATGCCTGTCGCTGAACCCTGCCCAAAGTGCGGCGCACCGTTCATCGTCGAGAAAAACTCCAAAATCGGAAAGGTACGCGCCTGCTTGAAGGAGGGCTGCGAATGGGAAAAACTGGCCCCCGAAGCCACGCCTCCTACGCAGCCCGAAGAAGCTCCCGTGCCGGTGGCAGCCAAACCCTGACCCGGCTGCATCCCAGGACACAAGGCTTGGATTCCGCTTTCCGCAGCCGCGTGTGCGCCTATACTGTTTCAGGATCCTTCCTTCGGAGTCGCGCGAGAGAATGAAACAAGCTGTCGCCAAATTCCTCGAATATCTTCGCGCGGTGAAAAACTCCTCGCCTCACACGATAATCAACTACGGAAAGGATCTCCGCCAGTTCGTTGCCTTTCTCTCTCCGCCCGGGGTTGTGCCTCCGGACCTCACTGCCGTTAGCCACGGCATGATTCGCGAATTTGTCGCCCACCTTCACGACCACGGCCTCGAAAAAACGTCCATCGCGCGCAAGCTTGCCGCTCTCCGTTCCTTTTTCAAGTACTGCGTCCGCGAAGGATATTTGAAGGAAAATCCAGCGCGTCTCGTGCCCACGCCCAAGCTGCCAAAGCGCATCCCCTCGGTGCTTTCCGCCGAAGAGATGAACGGGTTCCTAAACCACCTTGCAGGAATGGCTCAGCTGCCCTCAGCCGTAGGCGTGCCTTCCAAGCGGTTTCCGCCTTCGAACAAAGAACCAAAAAACGGCGGCAAAGCGACGCTCATCGAAGAAGGCCTGTTGCTCCGCCGCGACCGCGCTCTGCTCGAGCTTCTCTATGCCGCCGGCTTGCGCGTCAGCGAGCTTACCGGACTCAACCTCGAGGACATCGACCAAAAAGAGCGCATCCTCCGCGTGCGCGGCAAAGGCAACAAAGAACGTATCGTCCCTTACGGCGCCAAAGCTCAGCAGGCCCTGGAAAAATACTGGCCTGTACGCGACCAGCTCCTGAAGTTATCCCGTGAATCCAGCGCTCCCCAGGATGCCCATGCGCAAGCAGTTTTTCTCAACTACGTCGGCAAGCGCCTCACGCAACGTTCCGTCGGCCGCATCGTCAAGAAGTACGTTCGCCTCATCAATGTTAATTGGGACTTGCACCCCCATTCCCTCCGCCACGCTTTCGCCACGCATCTGCTCGCCGACGGCGCCGACCTTCGCGCCATTCAGGAACTCCTCGGCCACCAATCACTTTCTACCACGCAAAAATACACTCATGCCTCCATTCGGCAGTTGATGGACGTCTACGATAAGTCGCACCCCCACGCGTAACTCCTGCATCTCTTCTTTTTTGCAGACGGTTGCTTCTGCGATACTCTGACACTTTGCGGAAATAACCATCTGTCATTCCGAACGGAGTGCGCGGAGTGAGGAATCTCTCTTTTCTTGTGCCTTCGTAAAAGAGGGTGAAAGGATAGCGTGCGGTTTGCCTTCCTCGAAGCTTGTGGGATCTTTGCGCTTCTTAGCGCCGCACTCTGCGGTTCCGCGCGCGCGCAAGATAACTATGAGATTCAGGTTT
Organism: uncultured Acidobacteriaceae bacterium; assembly: GCA_964524045.1. Lineage (GTDB taxonomy): Bacteria > Acidobacteriota > Terriglobia > Acidiferrales > UBA7541 > Acidiferrum. Next base: position 2,441 of record CAZGBQ010000117.1, on the reverse strand, counting down.
ACGCCTACGATCAGGTGGAACCGCATCACACCATGGTCGAGCTCCACAGCAATTTCACCTTTCAGGGCTCCAAGACCGCCGAAAACGGCCTCCTCCCCACCAATCACCAGCTGCACGAAACTATCGAAATCACCCATGGCTTTAACGGCTGGTTCGAGACCGGTTTCTACATTTTCACCTCGGAGAAGAATGGACAGGGCGTTCAGTGGGTCGGCGACCACATCCGCCCCCGCGTGCACATTCCAAAGAAATGGAATTGGCCCGTTGGCTTAAGCCTCTCCAACGAAATCGGCTACCAGCGGCGAAAATTCTCCACCGACACCTGGACCTGGGAGATTCGCCCGATCGTCGATAAGCAAGCGGGCCGCTGGTATTTCTCCTTCAATCCCACGTTTGAGCGCTCGTTTCACGGAGACGGCGTCCGCCAAGGTGTAGTATTTTCTCCGAACTTCAAATTCAGCTACGACCTCACCAAGAAAGTCTCTAGCGGATTCGAATACTACGGCGCCCTTGGCCCGGCCACAGACTTTCTTCCCGTAGGCCAGCAGCAACACCAAATTTTCCCCGCCATTGACTTGAATCTGTCCCCCAAGTGGGAACTAAATTTCGGTCTCGGCATTGGCGTGACCCATTCCACCGACCACTTGATTGCCAAGATGATCCTCGGATACCGCTTTGACTTTTAGCCGGCGGTTGCCCTCTTTTCTCTTTCCCGCTTGCTCTTCACTTGAACTCCTCGATCTCGAACTCTTTGACCTCTTCCCCTTTTTTCTGTGTCCTCTAGGCCTCTTCCTTTGTGGCCTCTGTGTTAATCCTTCTTCTTTTCTGCGCGGTTCGCCTTCAGCTTCTGAACCTTGAACGATTCAACCTCGTTTCATCTTCCAACGAAGTGCAATGCAGAGTGGCGCGTAACCTCCGTCGTGGATGACGCATCTCAACAGCGCCATGACCTGCCACCTCGCCCAAATCAACATCGGCCGTCTCCTCGCTCCCATCGACGATCCCCGGATCGCCGAATTCGTTGCGCAACTCGATCCCATCAACGCGCTCGCCGACAATGCCCCTGGCTTCGTCTGGCGCCTGCAATCCGCATCCGGCAACGCTACTGATATCCTCTACAACCCCGAGGATCCCTCCATCCTGCTCAACATGTCGGTCTGGGAATCGCTCGAAACTTTGCGCGATTACGCCTATAGATCCGATCACGCCCGCGTCTTGCGCGACCGCGCCAGGTGGTTCGATAAAATGGACAAGCCGATCTACTGCCTTTGGTGGGTTCCCACCGGGCACATTCCTACGGTTGCCGAAGGCCGCGAGCGTCTCGAACATTACCAGAAGTTCGGCGCCACCCCCTTTTCCTTCTGGTTTTCCAAGCATTTCCCCCAACCCGAAGACGAAAACGTTCTCGTCTAACTCGAACGGGGCCGGCACGCCAGCAACAATCCCGTCAAGGCTGCACTTTTTCTTAACCTAAGACAGCAGTTTGGGGTATTTGGCGCCGCGGGAGTTTGCCCGGCGAACTAATGGGAAAGAGGTTCTGTCAGCAGAGTTCGATGTCCTAGGATCCCGTGCGCGGAGCCAGGGGCAGCTCAAGGCGTTTCGTACGTGCGGGATAGAGGAAGAAAGTCAACAGCCGCACCCTTTGCAAACCGCAAAGATGCGCCACCCCTATTTGTAGTCGAGCTTGATGTGTGCCCCACCAGCCAACTCGCCTCGAAAGATCAAAACAGCCCCGTGTCCCCCGGGTTTCTTCACTGGGACAGTTTGCAGTTTGAGGTGGCGGGGGGCACTGACGAGATTGGAATCGCTGGACAAAAGTGGATCTCTGCCATTTTTCCTGTTTCCCGATAAACAGCAAACGCCCGAACATTCCTGAATCCGGCTTTGCCAGGAATTGCAAGAGCGTCTGAAACATCGCTCAGAGAGGCGTCGTCCTCAACAAGAGCCACGACCGGGTAGTCCCTACCGCGCTCCACCGAGAGTTTTCCAAGCGATTCGAGAAGTTCGCCTATCCGCTTGGGCTGAGAGTCTAACTCGAAGACTGCTGCCTCGGGACCTCTCTTAACCGTGATGGCTATGGGTTTCTCATCGTGAGCCAGACTGTGAGCCCTTGTGAAAAAGTGCAAAGACAAGAGACTAAACACAGTTGCCGCAAGAAATGCAGTCTTTGTTGGTAGGGTTCCAGTCTTCATTTTAATTCTCCAGTATATCTTCGATAGACTGTCTTCCGCTAATTCAAGAACTGATTAGCATCTGGCGGTCCGACTTGGCTGTAGTGTGCGCTAATTGTGCTAAGGGCGGGCGGGGCAGAGGATCATTCTGAACCTGGTAGCTCATAAGACGATCCTGGAGTATACCATTGCGGCAAAACCTATCGGGTAAATGGGGGTGCCGCTCGATAAGAGCGAAGGCGTTGTCAAGAGACACTTCCTCTCCGCAAT
>CAZGBQ010000116.1:0-12302 GCA_964524045.1 uncultured Acidobacteriaceae bacterium | reverse complement strand
GACAGGTTGTGCAGCTAGATGGCGGCTACAGTTGACAAATTCGCGCGCCTTGCGGCGCTCCGGCCAGCGCGGCCAGCAGTCACGGGCAGAGAGAGGAGCCAGTTGCACGCGCCGGGAGAAGACGATGGGCTGGGCCAGATCCTCGGCGCAGGCGTGGCGAAAAATCGTTTCGGCGAGCACCTTGCGATCCGGAATTGGTATGCCACCCCGGAGTTCCAGGAACCATCCCTGGCCACGCTCGAGCTGCTTTCACGAGTTCGCGATGAATCAATCTCACGCAAGACCCGCGCCGCGCTCGGCGATCCATCGAAATGGCTTTTCCTCGACACGGAAACGACAGGACTGGCAGGTGGAACCGGCACCTACGCGTTTCTCGTCGGACTGGCTTGGTGGGATGCCGGGGGATTGCAGGTCGAGCAGTTTTTCATGCGCGATTTTACGGAAGAGTATTCGCTGCTTCAGGAGTTGGCAGCGCGTGTCATCGAGCGGCCAGTACTGCTTACCTTCAACGGGAAATCGTTTGACTGGCCGCTGCTCGAGAACCGTTTTGCGATGACGCGCGCCATCGCAGCGCCCAAGCTGGCCGCGCATCTCGACCTGCTGCATCCTGCGCGCGCGCTCTGGAAACTGCGCCTGGGCAGCGTTCGGCTAGTGGAACTTGAGCGTTACGTTTTGGACGCTGCCCGGCTCGGTTGGCGCCGCGAGAACGACGTAGAATCCGCCTTGATCCCGCAGCACTACTTCGACTACTTGCGCGGCGGACCTACCCAGCCGCTCGCGGGAATCGTCCGCCACAACCAATTGGACCTGCGTGGGCTGGCGGCTCTTTTCGTGAAAATGAACGACATGCTCTCCGGATCACCAGGCATTCTCGAGGAGTGTGAGGGTCTGGACCTTTTCGGGCTCTCGCAATACTTGCAGCGCCGCGGAGAATCCGCGCGTGCGCATACCGCTTGCTCGCAGGCGCTGGCCACCGGGCTGCCTGCGGAGGTACGCCCGAGGGCCCAGCGAGAACTGGCACTAATGGCCAAGCGGCGCGGCGAATATGAGCAAGCGGCGAAGATTTGGGAAGAAATGGCGGCTGGTTCCCAGGACGAAGTTCATGCGTGCGAACAACTGGCCATGCACTACGAGCGACGTGTAAAAGACTTCGGCCGTGCTATTGAGTTCGCGAAACTTGGGCTTGCAAAGCTCCGGCACGCCAGCGGCCGTTCCTTGCACGGTAGAAGCGACTCTTTTCTCGCGGGCCGATGCGCGCGGCGCGAAAAGGATTTCAAGGAGCGGCTTGCACGGCTGGAAAGAAAAACGCTGCGGTCTTCTCCGGCACCGGGCCGGGATGCTCCGGAGGTGACGGAGCCACAGGCCAAGCCAGGGCTTTGGTAAGAGCATCGAAGAGCTTGCGATTCGCGCCCTCGAGAGTCACGCAACTCTCGCCAAAGCAAAAGAGGAAAACGCCGCCATCGGGTGAATCGAATTGGAAAAAGTTCGGGCGGCGCAGCAAATTCGAGCGCTCCGAATGCTTTTTCTCGAGCACTTCGGAGTATTGGCCAAAAAAACGCGCCGCACGTTCTTCGTTGGCGAAATGCAATCGCGTGGCGAGGATCAGCTTTTTTGTTTCCTTTTGCTCGTAGAGCGAATACCGGTCGCCATCCCAGCCGGCCGCTAAATTTCTGGCGCGGTCTTCATCCAGAAACTGCTTGAAGACTTCCTTCCAACCAAATTCACCTAGAATGTTTTCGTCGAGCATGGCCCAATCCTTGCCAAGCATCTTGTCAAGGGCCGGGAGCTCAACCTTTGCAGGCGTCTTGCCCGTCTTGTAGAGGGCCGGGTGCAAAATCTGCTGCGTAGAAACGGGAGGCTTCTCAAATACTCCCGCCAGCGCCGGCCAGCCGCTGTTCTTCAAAACGGCCGCGGAGAAATTCAGCCCGCTGATGTAGGGAAAGATCAGCGCATCCTTGAGGAAAGGCGGCGCGCTATTGAGCGTCGGCGTCTTTTCCAGGTCGCCAATGAGCATCGAGGGATCGAATTCCGGCAGATCCTTGAGCGAGCGGCCGGTGCCAAGCATCAGGTAGTCGACCATAGCAGCCATGGCGCTGCCTTCGAGGACCGCATCGCGCGCCAGCTCCGCGTCATCGTTTGGCCGGGCGGCCCGGCTCCAGGCCTCGATGTGAAAATGCTGGTCTTCAAGCGCGTGCGTTAATTCATGGGCCATGACCATACGCTGGTCGGAAACCGGGCTCCAGTCGGCAATATAGAATTCCTGCGTTTTTGGGTCGTACAGCCCTTCCACTTGCTCCGTAAGCACGTTGACCATGAAAGCATCGAGGTCGAAGCCTTTGGGGAGCAGTCCAAAGGCCTCGGCGCTGCGCGCATCGGAGTAGCGTTCCGCGGGCTTCTTTTCCTCGTTCATTTGCTTGACGACGTAGGCGCGAATCTCCTCGCGCGACCGCAACGACTTTTTCAAAGGCACAAGAAGCTTCAAACCCGTGATCTGGCTCATCTGATGGAGCACGTCGTCAGCGGCGGCAATAAACTCAGCGTTGCTATCCGTCCGCGGACCAGAGCCGGCCGCCGCCGAAGCCTCCTGGGCGCCTGCCACCAACGCGCCAAAACCCGCATTAAAGGCGATTAGTAGAGCGGCCAGAATGAATCGCGCGTTTTTCATGTCAAAAGACATTTCTCAAGCAGGATAACAGAATCGAGATTTCCGCGCGCCAGGGCCCTTTCTAACTGCCATTTGCAATCTTCCTAGAGCGGCAAATTGACGGCGCGGACGAGGGCCGAAACGGCTCTGGATTCTTTGTTCCGGAATCTTAACAGTGTGGTAATTCTATTGTACTCTCGGAGCAAGGGGTCACCTGGTGTCGGGGAGAAATCGATGCTTCCAGGTCTTCGTCTGAGACAAGCCCGTGAGAAACTCGGATTAACCTATCGGGACGTCGAGCGCGCCAGCTATGAACTAGCGGCGCGCCGGGGACGTCCGGACTTCATTCTGCATATTAGCCGCCTGGCGGATATTGAGAATCGGGGCGTGGTGCCCGCACTCCATAAGTTATATACCCTCGCCGCAATCTATCACTTGAATCCGCTGGAGATGTTTCGCTGGTACGAAGTGCCACTCGAAGAGTGCTTCCACGATGGCACGTCGTTTGAGGCGCCGGAAACGCATATGATGGCGGCGCCGACGTCGATGCGCATTCCCATGAAATTTGACCCGGCTTTCGATCCGCGCAAGACGGAACTGCTTTCCCGGATGGTGCAAAAGTGGGGCCGCTTCGAGAGTGTATTGACGGTCGGCACCAACCACCATCTTTACGGATATATCGGGATCAGCGACCGGCGAATGATGCCGTTACTCCGCCCGGGGAGCATCGTTCTCGTGGACACTTCCCGCAACCGGATCGAAGATGCCGATTGGACTACCGAGCACGACCGCCCGATGTATTTCGTTGACGTTCGTGAGGGTTATCGGTGCGGATGGTTTCATCAGGACGGGGCGAGGCTGGTGATGCAACCGCATCCGATGTCCCGATGTATGCCGGAAGCGTGGCGGATGCCGGAAGAAGCGGAAGTCGTTGGGCGAGTGGAAGGAATCGTCACGCGCCTGAGTGAGCCGAAGTGCACTGCTCGTGGAGTATTTCAAGAAGAGCCCGAAGATTAGAGAGGAAGAGGTCCCGCAGGTAATCTGGCAAATGTTCGGGCAGGAGCACGCGGTAGGATTCCAACTGGCGCCAGTGTTGCACGACCTCAGCAAGCCCACCAATCATAGCGGAGAGACAGTTTCGCAAGTCCTCTAATTGCTCGGCCAGCGGCGTCTCCAAAATGCGCTCAAAAATCTGTTCGTGACAAAGCTCCAGGGCCTGTTGTACCGCCTCTTCCGGATAGAGCGCTGTCAGGCCCTCGTGTTCATACCGGCCGCTGGAGAGATCACGTAGGGAGGCAACGTAGACCAGCCGCGCGTATGGCCCGGCAATTCCCTCGAGAGTATTCAGCGTGAAGTCCTGAATGATCCTGCGGTTCTGCTGAAGCTTGGTGAGTGCTGGCATAGCCCCACTGTTCCGATATCAGAACATTTTTGCGCCCGGCTATCTGACTCCGCGGAGAACCCTCATTGTGCCCCTCGAGGAGGGTTCATCCGTGAAAAAAGCCGCAATCCTAGCAGTTCTCTCTTCCTTAGCTTTATTTATCCTACTGCCATCGTGCAGTAATGGCAAGTTCTATGTAAGTAATCCTATCGTCAGCGCTGGTTCTGTTCTGAGCGCTGATGGAAATCCGCTTCCTTGGCCCAAGCCACCCAGCGAAGCGGTCCTGAGCGCCGATGGAAATCCGCTTCCCTGGCCCAAGCCACCCAGCGAAGCGGCCCTGAGCGCCGATGGAAATCCGCTTCCCTGGCCCAAGCCACCCAGCGAATGGGCGTGATCGTGATGGTGGCCCGAATGGTGGCCGCTCGCAATCACCGCAAAGCTGAAGAATCGACATTCTGGGACTCCCGTTAGCACGCGACTCTCGCCTTGCCAATAGAAGAGGTACCTCTGTCACGGTACTCTTCGCCTGTTCCGCGTAGAAAGAAAGTACCCTTTACCGACGGGTAAGCGAAGTGCTACGATTCATCGGCGATGCGAGGCCTAGTCGAATCGGTGCAGTGGGCATGGGGAGCGGGTGTCGTAATCCAACTTATCGTTTGCGGCCTCCTGTTTTTTCGGAGACACTTCCGCACGTTCCCGACTTTCACCACCTTTGTCGTGGCAAACGTCTTTCAGGCGATTCTCCTGTACTTCATTTACATGCAGTTTGGGTTGGGGTCCAGAACGGCGCTGACATTGGCGTGGTTCTCGGAGGTTTGCATTCTGCTGCTGAGATCCCTGGCAACGATGGAAATTCTCCACTTGGTCTTGAAACCATACCGGGGAATCTGGGGATTGGGATGGCGGTTGCTCGCAGCGATTTTCTGCACGCTCATCTTGTATGCCGCCATCGAGGCTGGTAGAAATGTTCGCTGGGCGATTGGTCTGGCGGACAAGGGCTTTCACCTCGCTTTCGCTGCGGCGCTCGTAACATGCCTGTTGATGATCCGCTACTATTCGATTCCGGTGAAACCAGTTTATAAAGCACTCCTCGGGGGCTTCTCCTTTTATTCCTGCACCATGGTTTTTGCGAACGCCGCGGGATACGTGCTTACTCTGCGCGGCGTTGCCAATTTTGAAGCGCTCTGGCAACTCGTAACGATTACGACGTTTGCGCTTGTCCAAAGTATATGGGCCGTTGCTCTTTGGAAGGCTGCTCCTGAACATGAGAAAGGGCCAACGCTGCTGCCAGTTTCCGTTTACGGGCGGCTTTCACCACAGATCAACGACCGTCTGGGTCTGCTGAACGCGCGGCTCAGTCAATTTTGGAAACCGGAGGTTAGCCGGCATTGAGTCTGATGCTTATTCTGCTCGGTGTACTCGTTGCCGCTCTGCTTGGCCTGTTGGTCTGGGCACTCCGCGGGCCGAGGAAAGCGGTGAAATTGGAGGAGGTTCCAAGCTCTTTCGACGAGCAGGGCGGGGTCCACGTCGATTATCTGCGGCAAATCCGGCAGGCGCTGTCGCGCGAGGATGAGGAGTATCTCGCTCGCGTGGCAGCGAATTCGGTGCAAAAGCGCGTGAGGCGCGAGCGGCGGCGCATCGCTCTTGCGTATCTGGCGGCATTGCGCCAGGATTTCGAAAGGCTGCTACGGACCGCGAGAATCATTGCGGTGCTCTCGCCGCAGATTGCCGTGGCACAGGAGTTGGCCAGACTTCGTCTGACGGTGAACTTCCACTGGCGGTACAGGATCGTTTGGGCGAGTCTATGGGCGGGCTACACGCCGCTTCCGCAATTGGATGATTTGAGCAATTTGCTGAGCGGGTTCAGTGTCCGGCTGGCGGCCGCGATCAAAGAACTGGGTGAACGCGCCGCAGTTGTGGGGGAAATGGTGTCAGCGGCCGATCGGCGCCGCATCAACCCTATTTAGAAGCATTTCATCGACAGCCGCCAGTAATTCGCCCGCTCGGAAGGGCTTCTGCAGGATTACGGAATTGCCGGGACTCATTTTCGCGGCGGCATCGCGGGATGGCGCCACGGCGCACATCCAAATTAGCTTCTGAGAAAGAGCCGGCTTGTTCTGAGCCAGCCAGTTCTCCAATCCGCTGCCGTTCGGACCCTCGGCCACCTGGAGATCTGCCACGATCAAATCGAAGTCCTCTCTTTCCAGCATTACACGAGCTTCCCGCATATCTTTGGCAGACTGGACGTGGTGATCGCGGCCGCGCAGAAGCGTGCCCACTGCTTCGAGAACGGAGTCGTCATGGTCCAAGAGTAGAATGCGCGCGTTCTTGGCCGGATCGGCCTTTGGACTATCGGTGTAGAAGCCCGGCAGCCCGACCGGCTGACAGGGTAGGTCAATCGTGAAGCACGCCCCTCGCGGCGGGACGTTTTTGACGCGAATTGTTCCTCCGTGTTCGGTAATGATTCCGTAGCAGATGCTCAGACCCAGTCCTGTTCCTTTGCCAACTGGCTTCGTCGTGTAGAAGGGATCGAAGACCCTGGACGCTTCTTTCACTCCGGGCCCACTGTCGATGAATTCCACAATCAGCCGCCCTTGCTCGATTCCCGTGCGAACCCAAAGATCGCCTTCCTTGGAGTCCTCCAAGATGGCATCGACCGCGTTGTTCACCATGTTGAGAAAGACTTGTTGGAGCTGGTGCGGATCAGCGGCAGTCAACGGCAAGTCCGGCGCAAGGTCCAGATGCACTCGGATGTTGTGCATGCGCAAGTCGTAATCGCGAAGCGCCAGAGTTTCCTCGAGCGCTTGATTCATTTTCACGGCGGCCCGCTCCGGCTTGTGCTGGCGCGCGAAGCTCAGCAGGTTTTGAACGATGCGATGGGTGCGCTGGGCCTGCTTGTAGAGCTTTTCGGAGTACTCGATTCCTTGCGGGCCAATTTGACCGCTGGAGGTCAGCAATTGGCTGTAGCCGAGGATCGCAGTGAGCGGGTTATTCAGTTCATGGGCTACGCCGGAAATGAGCTGGCCAACGGCCGCAAGCCTTTCGCTGTGGAGCAATTGCTCCTGTGTCCTTCTGAGATTTTGGTAAGCTTGGCGCGTTTCCTCGTAAAGCATCGAGCGCTCGATGGCGCTAGAAATCTGGCTCCCCACGGCGATAAGCAAATTCGCGTCGGCAGGAGAAAACTCGCGCGGCGTGCGGCTTCCCACCACGAGGCCGCCGATCACCCGGTCCTTAGACCAAAGGATGACGATGTACGCGGCGGCGATTCCTTCTTTCAACTGCGCATCGCGGAAGACCGGGGGAAGCGGCAAGCCCTGTGCGGAAATGAACGTCGCGCGGACATCTTTGATATGCTGCAACAATTCCGGCTTCACGGAAACACGGGGAAAATTCCGGGAATATTCGGAGCGATGTCCAACCGCAGCCACACGGCGCAGTTTGGTCCCATCTTCATCGAACAGGTAGAGCGAGGTGGCATCCAAGCTGAACAGCTCGGCTATCTGCCGGAGCGTACGGTGCAGAGAATCGCTAAGGTCCATCGATTCCGTCATCGTTTGAGCGATCGAATTCAACACCATCAATTCGCGGTTGCGCCTGCGGATTTCCTGCTCCGCCCGCTTGCGCTCGGTTATGTCAAGCAGGAATCCCTGATACGCAGTGACGTTTCCTGCGGCATCGCGGACGGCGCTGGAGGACTCCAGCATCGTGCGAATATCCCCGTCCTTACGCCGCATTTCAAACTCGAAATCGTTTACCGAACCGTGTCGCTCCAGGAGTTTTTTGAGCCTCTCGCGATCCCCAATGTTTTGGAAAAACACCGACGGAATGTCGATGGCCATTAATTCTTCGCGGGTTTCATAGCCGGTCATGCGGAGCAAAGCATCGTTGAAGTCCAGGAAGCGCCCCTGCGGCGTGGAGATGAATACGCCTTCCTGCACGTTCGAAACGAGGGTGCGATATTTCTCTTCCGCTCGCTTTCGTTCCGTGATGTCTTTCAAAACGTGCACGGTACCCAGCTCATTTCCCGCAGGATCGGCGAACGCCGAGTTGGACGCCAGAAAATATCCCGGGAGCCAAGGATCGGGATCATCGCCTTCTCCCGCAAGGCCTTCGCAATACGGGCAGGCTGTAAACATGGCGCTTTTCACGGGAAAAATCTCCGGAACACTGCGGCCGGCCAGCAAATCCCCTTCGCGGTTCAAGAGCTGGCGCATCCGCTGATTGCTTCGCAGGATACGTCCCTGATGATCGTGCACAAGGATCGGATCGCCAATGGAATCGAACGTGTATTCCCACTGCCGCTGAATGGCGGCGACTTGCTCGAACAAACGGACATTCTGCAGCGTCATCCCGAGCAGATTGGCCATGTTCACAAGGTAGGAAAGCTCGTCTGGCGCAAATTGCGTGTGTCGCGTGGTACCGATGGCCATGATTCCGAGCGGCCCGTTCTTCCCCGGTAGCGAAAGCGTCACAAGCGACCTCAATCCTGCATCTTCCAGCCGCTTTCGCGCGCCGGCATCCGGTTCGTCCTCGAGAGCCAGGACCTGGCACTCCCTTTTGAGCACTTCCCGCGCCCACGGCTCCAGGGCTGAGACTCTCTCGTACTGCGCGAGGAATGCCGGCAGGTACCCGACCGACCCGCGAATCACCAGCTGGGCTTCCCTTCCTTCGCCTTCCTTCAGGCGGACGATTCCGTGCGTCGCACCCAGGCTGTCCACAAGCTGTGTAAGAACTTGATCGATGACGTCCTGCACGGAAAGCGTCTGCGTGCTGGCCGCGGTCAGCAACGTTAGGCGGCGCATCTTGTCGTTTAGCTCTTCGCTTCGAGTTCGCGCGCCCTCAAGCACAACGACCACCATCGCGATGCCCAGCGCCACGCCAAGAAGATGATCGAACGCGATACGCAGCAGAAAATACGGATGCTGGAGCCAAACCGACCGATCGATACCGTGCAGGCCAACCAGCAAAAATACTCCGCCAAGGAGCCGTCCGCCGTGCCCACGCCGCACTAAAGAAGATCGCAAGAGCAGAAAACCCGCAATGAAGCAAACGGCAGTCTCAAGAATCGCGGTCTCCCGGTGCACCAGGCCAAACTGGGGAGCATCGTTTCGCTCCACGTAATACACCACCACAAGAATCAGGCTGATCAAGGGGACCGCTGACTGAACCCTCCGGTCCGAACCAGCGGCACAATTCAAGGCGGACAACACCAGAAGCAAGATGCCAGCCGCCTGGCCAAAGAGATAAGCGAGATTTAGAACGCTCGAGGGCCGCACAAGGAACGTTACTTCGCATATAGCGGAAAACGTAAGACAAAACCACCCGGCAAGCCAGAATCGGAGGTATCCCGTGTGATGATCGCGCCGGAAAAGGCAGAAGAGCACCAGTAGGATCACGAAAGCGCTAGCTTCGAAGAAAGCAATCCCGAGCAGTCCCTGATTCTCCAACACGATGCGCCGCCTCCGGGCGAATAATGCCGTCACTGCGGTGCTCGAGCTGCCGCAAATTTGGGGTGAACGGCGAGAAAGCTTGGACGATGACTCTTTTTTGACGCTAACACGCTGTTTTCTGACAGGGCAAGGGTCCACACATTTCCATGTGCCGTCACTTATAATGTCTCCTGGAGCCGGACCGGGTGGACACCGAGAACATACTCGTCGTGGACGACGAAGAAGCGATTCGAGAAGTCGTTTCCACGATGCTCGAATCAAAGGGCTACCACTGCACCGTGGCGCACAACGGACGCGCCGCTCAGGAGCAAATCAAGCGCATCCCGCCGGACCTGGTCTTGAGCGACATGATTATGCCGGAGATGGACGGCATCAAGCTGCTGGAATGGGTGCGTCAATATGACCCGGACGTGCCGGTCATCATGGTTACTGCGATCCACGACATCTCTACCGCTCTCGAAGCCATACGACGCGGCGCTTACGACTACATTCTCAAGCCATTCGAAAAGGACCAACTCTTCTTAGGCGTGGGACGCGCGCTACAGCACCGGCGGCTGGTGAATGAAAATCGCCGATATCAGCGCGATCTGGAGCAACAGGTAGAGGATCGCACGGCGCGGCTCACCGAAGCTTTGGAGCAGCTCGAACAATCTTACGATGACACTCTGGAAGCCTTGGGCAGCGCGCTCGACTTGAAGGACGCGGAGACCGAAGGCCATTGCCAGCGCGTAACCGCCTTCTGCATCTCCATCGCAAAGACCATGCCCGTCCCGGACACGTACTTGCCAATTCTGGCGCGGGCCGCGTTTCTCCACGATATCGGCAAGATGGCCATTCCCGATGGCATTCTGCGCAAGGCGGGCCCGCTCAACGATGAAGAAAAGAAAATTATGCGCACGCATTGCGAAATCGGCTACAACATGCTAATTCGCATCCCTTTTCTTCGCGACGCCGCCGAAATCGTGTTGGCACACCAGGAGTTTTACGACGGGTCGGGTTATCCTCGCGGGTTGAGAGGCGATCAGATACCGCTTGGTGCGCGCATCTTTACCATCGCGGATTCGCTGGATGCCATGGTCAGCGACCGGCCGTATCGCCGGGCATTACCGATGTCGCACGCGCGCGAGGAAATCAAGCGCTGCTCAGGCAGCCAGTTCGATCCGGAAGTGGTCAGAGTTTTCTTTTCTATCCCCGAGCGGCATTGGGTTGAGCTGCGCGAGAACCTCGGCTCGCCCTTCCGGCTCGCGCATCTCAGGAACCTTTAGCGCTTTTCCCGTCTCGCATGCCGCGGAGTTGCATGCCCTTACTTGCACGTACAGCCACTCCAACGTATCATCGCGATGGCTGACTGGTATGGCCCTTATTCCCATCAAGACGGCGTCGGAAACCGGTTATTGCGACTGCGTCTGCGGATGCTACGAGCTGGCCAGCCTGCGCGACGAAGACACCGGCAAAGGCTACTGCCCCGCGTGTGGGAAGGACCACTTGGAGTTGAACACCGGAGTCGGCTTGCCTAACCCCGCGCCCGTCAAGCTCTCGCCGAATGCACCAGATGGCCGGAGGCCCGCCTCGATGCCCGCCCCCGCCGATCCCCCCGGCCGCCTGCGCTAGAAAGACCTCGCGCAATTGAGCGCGTACTCCTTATCTCCGCACAGACTGCTACGAGGAGACATCTCACTACCTAGAAAAAAACCGGAGAGGAAACTTGCCCCTCTCCGGTCTGTTTTCAAGTTGAGAATGCTGTTTAGAAATCCATCCGCAAAGCGAGCTGGGTTACTCTGGGCCCTCCAAACTCGGAAGTTGCCAAACCGAATTGAGGCGCATTTCCAAATACATTGCCAACGGGTACTCCGAAGTTCGTATGGTTGAATATATTGAAGAAGTTAGCCTCAAAAGTGAATTTCCAGCGCTCAGCGAAACGAACAGACTTGGCCAATCCGAAGTCCGTGTTCACAAAGCCAGGGCCAATCACGGTATTTCGACCGGTCGGGCTGTCACACCACAGTCCGAAATTGACCGTGGCCGGGCAAGCGGCAACGCTGAACGCGGCCGGATTCAAGAACCCATCTGCAGGACTCTTACCGGACAGATAGGGATTCCCGGTGATGACTGGCCGATCGCTTGTATATCCGTCGCGATTTGTGTCCCCTGCGGTGCTGCCGTTAAAGATTGGAATTGGCACGCCTTTTTGTAGGGTCACTATGCCACTAGCGGACCAGCCGCCAATCCAGCGATGTTGCTTGAAGAACGGCAGTTCGTAGGAAACGCTGGTAACAAAGCGGTGCCGGATGTCGAAGTCGGCGTTGCCTTTGTCCTTTGCGATGTCGAAATTGTCAGTGGGACGCAGGATTTGTATGCGCGCGCCATTGAAGGCGTCGCTGAGTGTGTCAATTGCGTGGCTCCAGGTGTAGTTCGAATTGAACTGGAGCCCGTTGGTAAAGCGCCTGATGACCACTACTTGTAGGCCATAATAAGTCGATGCGAACGCATTGGTACGGAAATTGTCACCCGCAAATGCAGTGTTTACGCGCCGTGACGAGATGAGCCCGCTGGCCGGAATATCGCCAGCCGCAGCCGCTGCCAAGCAAGCCTGCCCTTGCGCGGTCGCTGGGTTAGCGCTAATGCACGCTCGCCGTCCGTCGTAAGTATTGATGTCCAGAATTCCCGTCAATTCGCGGCCACCCGTGTAGGTGCCATTCACTTCGAGCACAAGGTTTCTGGCAAAGCCCCACTGCACTCCGAGGGTTGCTTGCTGAGTGTACGGGGTAACAAGATTCTGGTCCATGTGCCGCGGTGCAGGTACTCCGGCGAATGCCTGGAATGGCTG
>CAZGBQ010000115.1:3623-12330 GCA_964524045.1 uncultured Acidobacteriaceae bacterium | reverse complement strand
ACAGCCGCGTCGCTAGGTCGCGAGCAATTCTTTATCATACGCGAAGAGTCAAATTTCACAAAATGCGATAGATTTAGCCCTGCTCAAACTCGATTGGGGAGACCTGGCATGCTGAGATTTGGAAAGGCGCTACTAGCAGGATCTCTTTTAATGGGACTATTCGGGATTCGGATGGCGGCGAGAGATTCGAATAGTGACCGGCGATCAGAAATTGCAGCGTTCAACAAGAAATTTCTGGACCTGCACCTGAAGATGGACACGCCTGGCATCATGGCCATGTGGGCCGAGGATGGCGTTGACTTGATGCAAGGAGAAGCGCCGATTGTCGGGCGAAAGACGATTACTGCATGGGTGGAAAACGTTCTAGCGAAAATGCCCGGATACAAGGTGACGAAGGAAGAAATCGAATTCCATGACATGCAAGTCTGCGGAGACTGGGCGACGGAGTGGGCCGCCGAACACCAAGTGGCGCAAGCGCCGGAAGGCAAGCCGAACTTTGACGGCTACGGAAAAATGGCGCTGGTGCTGCACCGTGAAGCAAACGGCGAATGGAAGATCAAGCAAGAAATGTGGAACGCCTCGCCAAAGCCTTGAGTGAACCGCCGGCAAATACAGAAGCTTCCGGTTCGCCAATTTCAGACCGTCATTCTTCCTCGAAGTGCCAGCGAGTGACGGCGTCGGCAAAGTTTTCGGCGTGTTCGTCCTGGCCAAACGCGACCTTAGGCTGAACACGAAAGACACAGCCGTCCGATGCCATCAGCAGCGGCTCGACGTCGCCGCCGTACTTGCGGTTATAAACGTGCGCTAGCTGTTTCCACACGGTTCGATCGGTGATTTCTTCAGGCATGCCTTCGAGGATCACCGCCTCATCCGCTTTTTCCGTTCCAATAACCACGTGGGGAACCGCAGCTATGTTTTTTGCCTTGCGCGTGCGCGGGCCGGTGCTGAACCAGAACGCGTCTTGCCACCAGGTGCCCCAAACCAGCATCAGGTGCGGGCGCCCATCGGGCCGCGACGTGGCAATCCAATAGTTATGCGACTTTTCGAGCCGCTCGACTGCCCAATGCCAAGTTTTCAGTCCGGAGTTATCTTTGGGCGGGCTGGAGAGGGCATCTGGCCAGTACGGCCTGCTGACTCTTGGTTCGTGCATGGCGAATCCTTTCGGAATCGAAGGATGCGCTGGAAATTCTAACAGGGTGCAGGAGATTTAGGACACGAAGGAACAGCCGACGCGAAAACCTCCCTGTGCGGTCTGCTTCTTCCAGACGGGTTTTAGATTGACACGCACCGGCGGAAGAATCGGGACGTGCAGTACGGCGAACAAGTTTTCGGCGAGCTCTTCCGGAGAATCCAACTCGATGGCCACGCCCCCGAACCCCAAGTCGAGCACTCGCGCGCGTTTGGCTCCTCCTTCGCCGATCACTGCGTAGGCGTTGGTGCCGGCCATGGAAACGCGCTCCGCTTTTCTCTGGACCGCGAAAATGCGCGCCGGAGGCGTGACTTCCGCAGAAATCGGTGCGGCAGGCGCGGGGGCCTCCGTCGGCGGTTCGTGTTTTTCCGGCGCCCGTCCCGTCTCGATGGAAATCGGTGCCGGTGGAGGCGTGAATTGTTCTGCTGCGGCGGACGGCTCAGGAGCGGGCGGAGCCGCCGTCAAAGTTTCGACGTGGCTCTTGCCGTTGTCAGATTTTTTGTGATTGGCATGCTTCTGCAAATACAGGCGCTCGTCGGCAATGCGAATGAGCTGATCGGTGGTTTCCGCGTCTTGCGGGAAAATCGCAACGCCATGATCCATGCTCACTGTAACTGCAAGCTGGAGCGGCCGAATGATTTCCGCGAAGACCGTCTCGACGCGGCGGCTCAGGGCCAGCGCTTGGGCGGAATCGGTTTGCGGAAGCAGCAATGCGAACTCATCGCCTCCGATTCGAAACGCGGAGTCTGAAGTACGCAAGGCTTTTTTCAAAGTCGCCGCCGTGGCGCGCAGGACTTCATCGCCGCGCGGGTGGCCGTGTTTGTCGTTCACTTCCTTGAACCGGTGCAGATCCAGAATGACCAGGCCGAGAGGCTGGCCGTAGCGGCGGGAGCGGTTAAGCTCTTTCTCGAAGGATTCGCCGAAAAGCCGGCGATTGTAAAGGCCGGTGAGCGGATCGGTGACGGCGTTCAGTTCGAGTTTTTTCAGGTCGTCATATTCGATAATAATTGGGACGCGAAGAAGCCCGGAAGTCGACAAAACATCCATGAGAGCAGTCTTGAGAGATACCGCATGCCCAGCCTGCCCGGCTAAGTCGCGACGCCGCGCGAGCATGTCGTCCCACACCTGAATGCACTGCGTTTCGCGCAATTCAATGTGCGTGGTAGTTCGAAGAAAACGCTGGAGAAACTGCCCGCGTGCAGGCAAATCGAGGCCTTCGAGCGTCTCCGCGAGAAGCTCGAGATAAGTATCCTCTATTGACATACGCGGGGGCGCAGGAGCGCCGGGGCTGGGCATATCCGGTTAGACCTGACCTCTGCCTATCCCCGCGGGGTTTGGGGCAAGCGCATTGATTGTTCTATAGCTCTCTGAAGCAACCAAGAGTCCATTCGTACTGGTCCCTTTGGAGGCTTCGATGAGTGCCGCGCATCCTATTACAAAATGCAAGCAAAAACGAAAGAAATCTGCGAGAACTTGGCAGGTTTCGCTGGTGCTAATGTAACGAAACTACCCAGCTATAGGAGCATGAACTGAAAAGAATGTTTGGCTGGAGAAACTACTCAAGAGGACGAAGGAACTCCAAGCCGAACAGCCGTGCATCTCCGACCAGATCCTGACGCAAAACACGAGCGGAGATCGGTGGTGTCTCGCTTGGAACAAGGCTTGGCGAGGCCGGCGACGGAGCGGGAATGGTGAGATGCACCACTTGGCTGGGCAGAAGTACGTGCTGCGAGGCAATACAGGCACCGAAAGCACTGATATTAAGGGTCTTAGTAAGCTCGATGAACTCCGAGCCCGTCGCGTCTGTGCCTCGAACAAAGACTGGAACTTGGAGCTTAATGCGCGGCGAGCGTCGTGTCGAAGGTTTCTCCAACCGCCTTTTCTCCCCGATTACCTTTGGCAGCACGGACTCTCCCGCATAGTACTCAAGATATAGTACGGAATCCCAGCACCTGGATTGCCAGTCATGGGCGGCAATGTTACGCATAAATCCTTTAAAAGGAAAGGCTTGTGCCTGTCAATGGACCCGCCTTTCACAAATAGAATAGAGCAGGGATTTGAAAATCCACTACATTTCCTCATTTGTGCAAATGGAACGCTTTTACCATTGACTCTGCGTTGTACCTCTGCAAACATGTGCGTTCCCCGAGGGAAAACTTTTACCACATCACTTTGCAGGACGGCTTAGTCTCATGGCCGAACGGATCGCAATGCCCGCTATAGCGGAAGACCGCAGTCGCCGATCACTTCCGGTCGCCGCCGTCAATCGGCTTTTGGACGCTCTGGAAAAGCCCCTCATTGTAGCGGAGCGCACCGGCGCCCTCGTACTGATGAACACGCGGGCCCGGCAGTGCCTCGAAACCTACGGATTTAAGGAATTGGACGACCCGAATCTTTTCGGCGATCTGCTTCAAGTGGATGCCACGAAGATTTTCGGGCAAATAGAAAGCGGCGCGCACGAAGTAAAAGTAGATATCGGTGCGGACGATAAGAAAACTGCCGCCCAGATTCAATGGATTCCGGAGTCGGATTGGCTGGTCGTAGAAATTGATAATAAGGCCGACGCTTCTGCGGCTCCTGACCCGGCGACACAACTTACAGTTCAAGAGCTTCTTCAGGAGCGCGAGATCACCTACCGGAATCTTCTCGCCGCCTACTTGAAGCTCCAGGAAGTCAACCGCCAGAAAACCGTGTTCCTTGCTTCCGCTGCGCATGAATTGAAAACGCCGCTGGCGGTCATCAAGGGCTATTACGATTTGCTGCTCGCGGGTTCTTTGGGACGGTTGACGGACAAGCAGCGCGATATCCTCGAGGAGTCCAGGGAAAGTTGCGAACGGCTGGTGCGGCTTGTTTCCATGTTCCTGAATTATTCGGCGCTGGAGAGCGGCAAGCTGGTTCTGCAACTTCGCGAAAATGATCTGCGAGATTGCCTGGATGAGCTTTCCAAGCGATGGTCCGAAGCGTTTCAGCGCAAGGGCGTGCGCTTGGAAGCGAACATCGACCCTTCCATTCCGACTTTTCGATTTGATTACCAGAAAGTTCAGCAAGCCGCGGCCAATCTGCTCGACAACGCCCTGAAGCACACGCCGGGCGGCGGCACGGTGACGCTTCACGCTGCCCCGCACTTCTGGGAGCGCCGCGTAGCGACAATGACTCCGATGGAGGAGCGTCGCAGGTTCCGTCTGCCGCGGCCCAACAGCGTCGAAGTCAGCGTAAAGGACTCGGGTACGGGAATCCCGGCGGAACATCACCAGGAAATCTTTGAGGATTTTGTGCGAGTCGACAGAAATACCTCCGGTATGGGTCTGGGGCTGGCCATCGCCAAGCGTCTTATCCAGGCGCATCGCGGCAAAATCTGGGTGGAGAGCGACCCTTCCGCTGGAAGCAAGTTCACGTTTTTGTTGCCCATGGATCAAGGTTAGCGGCTAAGATTTTGTGTTGAAACCGGAAAGGGAAGGGCCGATGCCTGCCAAAGAACGAATCCTGGTAGTGGATGACGAACCGAGCATTCGAAAGTACTTGCAAACCCTGCTCGAGGTGGACGGGTTTGCCGTCGATGCGGTGAGCTCCGGCAAAGACGCGCTGGAAAAGGTGAAGAAGGGCGATCGCCCGGATTTCATTATCCTGGATGTGCTTATGCCGGAAATGAATGGCATCGACACGCTGAAAGAGCTGATGGAAATCGACCGCAGCCTTAACGTGATCATGCTGTCGTGCTCGAACGAAGTCGGAACCGTCGTCGAGGCCATCCGCATCGGCGCCCACGACTATTTGACCAAGCCGTTTGAGAAGACGGAGCTGGACGCAGCGATGCTCAAGTCGCGCCAGAAGAAGCAACTGGCCACGGAAAACCAGGCGCTTCGAGACTATTGCGACCAGGTCACGGAAGACCTGAGTTTCCTCGCGGCGAGCCCCCAAATGGTGCGCATCCGCCAGCAGCTTCTGCAAATCGCGCCGGTGGACGTGCCTGTATTCATCTGCGGCGAGAGCGGCGTGGGCAAAGAAGTCGTCGCCCGTATGATTCATCTGCGCTCGAAGCGCCGGAATCAGCCGTTTGTCAAAGTGAACTGCGCAGCATTGCCTGGCGAACTGCTGGAATCGGAGCTGTTCGGATTTGAGCAGGGCGCTTTCACGGGCGCCGTCCGCAGCAAGCCCGGCAAGTTTGAGCTGGCCAACAAAGGCACGATTTTCCTCGACGAAATTGCGGAAATGAGCACGCACCTGCAAGCGAAATTGCTGCACGTTTTGCAGGATCACCAGTATTCGCGCCTTGGCGGCCGGCACATGGTGGAAACAGATGTTCGCGTGCTCGCGGCTACAAACGTCGATGTGCACGACGCGATGAAGACCGGGCGTTTTCGCGAGGACCTCTATTACCGCCTGAACGTGCTGTCCATCAACGTGCCGCCGCTGCGCGAGCGCACCGCGGAAATTCCTCTTCTCTTCCAGCATTTCCTTCAGAAGTACAGCGAAAAGTATGGCAAGCCGGGGCAGCCGCCTTCCAAGCACTTGCTGGACGCAGCCCTAAATTATCCGTGGCCTGGAAATTTGCGCGAACTGGAAAACTTCGTTAAGCGCTACGTGATCCTCGAGGACGACGAAGGCAGCCTGCGAGAATTGGTGGAGATGTCGTCCACACGCCAGCGCACTTCGCCCCGCGAAGAACCCGCCCCGCCAAAGGAGCAAGGGTTGAAAGCCTTGGTGCGCGGCTTGAAAGATGAGGCCGAAATGGAGGCCATCGCGGATGCTTTGGAAAAGACGCGCTGGTGCCGCAAGGATGCCGCCAAGATGCTCGGAATCAGCTACAAAGCGCTGCTCTATAAGATGCGCCAGTTTAACCTGGACACGCCGCGGACAAGGAAAACTGCCGGCGCCGCCGGAGGCGAAGAAACTCCGTCCCCCGTGGGGACCCGGAACGAATAGGATTTCCAAATCGGTCTTGCTTGCGGCGCGGGCTCATCCCTGGCGGGCTGGGTCGAAAAGACACTCCTACGGTAAGAAAACGGTAGCTTGCAGGTAGGAATCTGGGTTAATTTAGCGGGCAAGGGAAATTGGCTTTGGTTCTATCCATTCTGGGAGCCGGAGCCTGGTCGAGGGCCAGACAGGGCGGCCACCCGATTCGTCACTCTTGAATTCAATGCAACGAAAGGAACGCGGAGAAGCTGAACGATCCGCGGCGTGAATGGAAGTATGGGGGGAATGAGCGAACGTCGAACCACTCGACGCTATGATCTCTCTTTGCCGGTTTTGATTCGCGTTCCTGCGGAGAAGCAAATTGAATCGCAATTGGGCAAGACACGCGACATCTCCACGCGCGGATTGTATTTCGTCATGGATCAGGATTTGCAGGCCGGCTCGGAATTAGACCTCACGCTGACCTTGCCTGCTGAAGTAACCAATGGGTCAGACGTGTTTGTGCACGCGCAGGGAAGGGTCTTGCGCGTTGAGCCACGCATGGAAGACGGCAACACGCGCATGGGCGTTGCTGCCGTTATCGAACGATACGATATTGTCCGCGGAGAGACAGCCCGCGCCTGAAGCTTTCAGTTCAATTTTGCATCTAACCTGCCGCGTGTGAATTTCAGTACCTCTTTCTGTCTTTCTGAAAGCTTTCCCTATCGATCCCTTTCTGTTGGAACCCGTCTTGCATCCATCCAAAATTAGGCCTAGTATCCGGCCAGGCAGCTTGTGGAGGGTCCAATGAAAGTTGCTGATCTGATTGGGTCCCGCAAAGAAGTCTTTTCTATTACCGAAGAGACCAGCGTGCATCAAGCGGCGCAGTATCTAAGGGAGAAGCAGGTGCGCGCCGTTGGGGTGGTGGATGCAAACGGGAAAATCGTGGGCGTCATTTCGCACAGCGATGTTTCGGATAAGGTTGCCGCGGAGAACAAGTGTCCCGCTTGGATGAAGGCTTCGGACATCATGACCCGCGAGCTGGTTACCGTAACCACGGACATCGCTCTCGAAGACTGCTTGCGATTGATGGAACAGAACACCATATTTCATTTGATCGTGCTGGATGAGGGCCAGGGTTTCCGCGGAATGCTCTCGGTGAGCGACATTTTGCGCGTGGTGGCTTCCGATGAGAAGGCTCGGGCGGATCTGCTGGAGTCCTTTATTTTTCCACAACGATGAGGGCCGGGCCGCTATCCTGGTCGCGCTGACCGATTTAGGGGCTAGCCTGTTGACTTAATAGAATGGCCATCCGAGAGAAAATTGTTTTCGCAGGTGGGAGAAGTTTTTACTATTTGGCACACAGCGGAACCACGCATTTTCGCTTTCCGGTACTAAAACCCAGAACGCACTATCCCGTGTAACATATTTAACTTAAAGAACTTATTCGCGTAATCTCTGTGCAATACAGCTCCGGCGGGCACGTTACCGATGGCCTATCGTGTGCTTTCCTTTCCAGCCTAAGCCGTAGCCCAGCATATGTCTGCCGAAAAGCGAACAAAATCCGCCCCTGCGGAATGGACCAATGCCTTGCCGCCAGATGACGTCCTCTTTGGCCGTTCCGAGGCCATGCGTGAAGTTCGCAAGCGCGCCACGAAGATTGCCGGAACGAGCATTCCGGTTTTACTCACCGGCCCAAAGGGAAGCGGCAAAGAAGTCCTCGCGCGATGGATTCATGCGCACTCCTCCGTCGCCGGTGGCGAATTCGTCAAAGTCAATTGCGCTGCGATCCCCGGAACATTATTGGAGAGTGAACTGTTTGGGTTCGAAAAGGGCGCCTTCACCGGGGCCCATGCCACCAAGCCGGGCCGCGTCGAATTGGCGCACAACGGAACTTTGTTTCTCGACGGCATCGCCGACCTCGACATGGCTTCTCAGAGCAAGCTTTTGCAGTTTCTTCAGGACGGCCGTTTTTCGCGCATCGGCGATGAATTCGAAAGGTCTGTGGAGACTCGGCTTATCTGCGCCACCGACAAGGACCTCGCCGATGAAATTGCCTCGGGAAAGTTTCGCGCCGACCTCTATTACCGGATCAACGTTGTTTGCCTGAAGCTGCCCTCGCTCCGCGAACGCCGCGAAGACATTCCCCAGATGGCGGAACATTTTCTCGCCAGGTGTCAGCAGCAATTCCAGGTGGAGGCGGAGCCGCTCAGCATGGAAACGCTGCATTACATGCAGTGCATGGAGTGGCCGGGGAACATTCGCGAGCTCTCGAACGGCATTGCGCGCCATGTTTTGATTGGTCCGGAGGCGGCCATTACCGAGGCCGCCGCGCGAGCGGCGAATTCGCAGCCTCCCTCCGCGCGCAGCCCGAAAGAAATCATGCCGTTGAAGAGCCTTTGCAAGGAAGCTATCCGCGCGAGCGAGAAAAATATCATTCTTGCCGCGCTGCGCGCGAACCACTGGAACCGCAGGAAAGCCGCGCAGGAACTGAAAATCAGCTACAGACTCCTGATCTACAAGATTCGCGACGCCGGTTTGATCACCAAGCACAAGCGTTCGGTTTCTTCGCGGCAAAATACCGAAGCCGGTTGCTCTCCCTCCCCCGCGAATTAGCGAAATCTA
>CAZGBQ010000115.1:0-3523 GCA_964524045.1 uncultured Acidobacteriaceae bacterium | reverse complement strand
GCGGCAAAATACCGAAGCCGGTTGCTCTCCCTCCCCCGCGAATTAGCGAAATCTACCAACGACTCTCCCCGAAGCCATTCCTTTCAACACAACCGTCCCGCTGTCGCGTTCACTTCAAGAAAAAACCCCTCTCCTGAGTGATTCCAGATGTCTGGGAAAACAGCACAACTCCATGAGCCCACGAGAATCTCTTTCGTTTACGCGATTGCGAGTGACTACCAGTCGGTCTTCTCCTACACTGCGGTCAAGCTCCAGCTACCCTCTCCCTTGCTGGCGCGAGCGCGAGCAGCACCAAGCCCACAATGACCAGTGCGGGTACGTCACCTAGCAGGTGTCCGCGTTCGCTCGCGCTACGGGATGCCTGAACAGCCATAATCGCCGCATGAACGAGGCTCGACCACGCCGTGAATGCGATCAGGCTGCGATTCGCCGATGGATTGCGCGACGCGGCTAGGAGAAAAATTCCGAGCGTGGCATACACGCCAAGAATCATCTGCTCGTATTCCGGCTGATTCGGCTGCCATCGCCACCCGCTCGGCCACAGAAACATCATCAGCGGATAAACAGCAAACAAAAAGATTAACCCGACCAACACCAGTACAACCCTCAGTGCTCGCTCTCTATTCATCGTGCCCTCCTCTGAGAATTTGAATTGGGAAAAGCGCAGGCGAACGCGATTAACGGCGTGAATCTTATGTTGTTGGCCGCGGTAGGTCAACGAACCCCGAAGCATCGACGTTCCTGAGGCGGATAGCTGACGGAAATTCCGCAATCTCGCTCACACCAGATTCTGAGTCTCTGTGGCTTGTTCAGAAAATGAGCTCTAGTCCCATCGGGCAACCAATAGCTGGCCGAAAGACACGTGGCCGCGAAATGTTCGTTCATTTTTGTCCCTGAACCAAAACTGTTCCTCGCACCAGTAGTCCTATAACTCCCTCTCTCTCTATCATCCGATTGAAGTTAGGGCGTTTTCGATCAGCGACCTCAGCGGCCCCCCAACCCCCGCTTCTGACTACTTGCTGCGTTCAGCCCGGGGGAAAAATGAAAGCGAAGAAAAGTCAGAAGTTGGTTTTGGCCTTACCAAGAGAAAGCGCCCTTGCTGTTTCCGCGAAAAACTCTGAACGAGCCACGTGGGCGATCGCCGGAGCTGCGCCGGAAAAGCAAGCGGCCGACACCTCTCAAATCGTTCGTAATTCCTCACTAAGCCTCCTGCTGCTGGCTCTATTGGCGGTCGCGGCCTTGGTTACGAACGGCTGCGCAGGGTTGGTGAGTAGCGCTGGCAGCCCTCCGCCGCCGACGGGCCTGAACATTAGCAACGTCCAGGCCGCCTCAACCACATACACGGCCCAGGTTGCTTGGACGACAAATGTGGCGTCCGATTCCAGCGTAAATTACGGAACCACGCCGTCCTATGGTTCGACAACTCCTGTGGATTCGACCATGGTCACCACTCACCAGGTAATCATTTCTGGGCTGGCCGCCGGCACGACCTACTATTATCAGGTCAATTCGACCGACTCCAAAGGCAACCACGGAAAGAGTGGCGGCCACTCGACTAAGACGGCCGGCTTCAGCATTTCCGGCGCAATTACTCCTACGGCGGGCGGAGTCGGTGCCACAATTACCCTGAGTGGAGCCTCGAGCGCTTCGGCCACCGCGGATAGTTCCGGGGCGTACGCGTTCCCTGGATTACCGAGTGGATCCTACAGCGTCACACCAAGTCACAGCGGCTACAAATTTACGCCTGCGAACCAGAACGTAACCGTGACCGCCTCGAATGTCCCCGGAGTCGATTTCTCCGCGAGTACGACGACGGTAGCGCCGACGATCGCTACACAGCCGGCGAGCGTGACCGTGACTGCGGGCCAGACGGCGACCTTCACGGTCGTTGCCAATGGCACGGCGCCACTGAGCTATCAATGGCAGAAGAATGGCGCGAACATCGCGGGTGCAATCTCTTCGAGTTATACGACTCCAGCCACGACAACTTCCGATAGCGGCTCGACGTTTGACGTGGTGGTGAGCAACTCGGCGGGGACGGTGACCAGCAATTCCGCAACGCTCACCGTGAATGCGGCGGCAGTGGCTCCGACGATCACCACGCAGCCTGCAAATCAAACGGTAACGGCGGGCCAGACGGCAACCTTCAGCGTGACCGCGAATGGCACCGCGCCGCTGAGCTATCAATGGCAGAAGAATGGCGCGAACATCGCCGGAGCGACTTCTTCAACGTACACAACTCCGGCCACCACGACTTCCGACAGCGGCTCGACGTTTGACGTGGTGGTGAGCAACTCGGCGGGGACGGTGACCAGCAATTCCGCAACGCTCACCGTGAATGCGGCGGCAGTGGCTCCGACGATCACCACGCAGCCTGCAAATCAAACTGTGACCGCAGGTCAGGCGGCTACTTTCTCCGTAGTTGCGAGTGGAACTGCGCCCCTGAGTTATCAGTGGCAAAAGAATGGCGCGAACATCGCGGGTGCAACCTCTTCGAGTTATACGACTCCGGCCACCACAACTTCCGATAGCGGGTCGACGTTTGACGTGGTGGTGAGCAACTCGGCAGGCACAGTGACGAGCAGTGCTGCAACGCTGACGGTGAGTGCCGCGACAGTAGCTCCGACGATCACGACGCAGCCTGCGAATCAAACGGTCACTGCGGGACAGACGGCAACATTCTCTGTGGTGGCGAATGGCACGGCACCGTTGAGCTATCAATGGCAGAAGAACGGCGCGAACATCGCCGGCGCGACCTCTTCGAGTTATACAACTCCAGCCACGACGACTTCTGACACTGGCTCGACGTTTGACGCGGTGGTAAGCAATTTGGCAGGAACAGTCACCAGCAACGCCGCTACGTTGACCGTTAACGCCGCCGCGGTAGCGCCGACGATCGCGACACAACCCGCGAATCAGACGGTAACCGCTGGTCAGACGGCGACCTTCAGCGTGACCGCCAATGGCACCGCGCCCCTGAGCTATCAGTGGCAGAAGAATGGCGCAAACATCGCGGGCGCAACGTCTTCCAGCTATACAACTCCAGCCACGACGACTTCTGACACTGGCTCGACGTTTGACGCGGTGGTAAGCAATTTGGCAGGAACA
Source organism: uncultured Acidobacteriaceae bacterium (assembly GCA_964524045.1). Lineage (GTDB taxonomy): Bacteria > Acidobacteriota > Terriglobia > Acidiferrales > UBA7541 > Acidiferrum. The sequence goes on along the minus strand of CAZGBQ010000115.1, from coordinate 415 downwards.
GTCACCAGCAACGCCGCTACGTTGACCGTTAACGCCGCCGCGGTAGCGCCGACGATCGCGACACAACCCGCGAATCAGACGGTAACCGCTGGTCAGACGGCGACCTTCAGCGTGACCGCCAATGGCACCGCGCCCCTGAGCTATCAGTGGCAGAAGAACGGGGCGAACATCGCGGGCGCGACGTCTTCGAGTTATACAACTCCTGCCACGACAACCTCGGACAGCGGTTCAACTTTCAGCGCAGTGGTAACCAACTCGGCCGGCACGGCGACGAGCAATTCGGCGACACTGACGGTGAACGCCGCCCCCGTAGCCCCCACGATCACCACGCAGCCCGCGAATCAGACGGTGACCGCAGGCCAGACGGCGACCTTCAGCGTGACCGCCAATGGCACCGCGCCCCTGAGCTATCAGT
>CAZGBQ010000114.1:0-12387 GCA_964524045.1 uncultured Acidobacteriaceae bacterium | reverse complement strand
TCCAAACAGAAGCATACCGGCTACGCGAACGGAGCCTTCGCTCTTATCCAATCAATACGCCGGTTTTGCCTGCGGGTTTAGAGTCAACCTCATGCAGAAACTCACCTCCGCGTAAACTTCCCAACCATTTCGGCGCGCGATTCTTCGACGGGATCGGGAGACTCGGGCTGACATGACGGTGACTACGCCGTCGCCATCGTCCGGTGTTGCGGGCACCCTGATTGACAGGCTGCCTTGTGAGCTCGAGGCGAAGGGCGCATGGGGCGAAGGTCGACAAGAAATGCATGCCGCCCACCGTCCTGTCTTGAGTTGGCAGGCTGAGGCGCAGTAAAGGTCTGTGCAAGTAACTATTCGTTTTTATGCGGTTTTTTCTTACAGCAAGCTTACTTTTTTCAAGTAAGAAGCACGAATGTTCTATTGACTCCGGTAGTAGTTCTGTCTACACTCCGCGCAATCTACCTGCATCACGGCGTTGGGGCTTCGCCCCAGCGTCCTGCACGGGAAATCTGAGAGGTTGAACCCAGGAGGCCAAGAGAAGTGCGAGGAATCGTGAAGTGGTTCAATAATTCGAAGGGCTACGGCTTCATCGGACGGGACGACGGACCGGATGTGTTTGTGCATTATTCGGCTATCGTCGGCGATGGATACCGCAGCTTGCAAGAAGGAGACCCAGTCGAATTTGAGATCGTTCAAGGCCCGAAAGGTCCCCAGGCCGCCAACGTCTCGAAGGCGAGTACTTGAAGATTTCCGCTTGAACACTGGCCGGCAGGGGCGCTCCCCTCTGCCGGCCATTTTTTGTTTAGAGGAATCTTTTGTAACGTTTTCCCTCATCAGAACACTAGTCCGGTGAATGAAGCGGAGCCAAAGCGCCCACTTACTGGCTTACCCGCCATTCGCTGACGCGCGGCGTAGGCCGTTCCTGGAGATGAAGGCGGCTAGAGTTGTCCACCGCAAGCAGGATAACGCTCCCGTCCGGCCCTGCTCAGGGGGATTGTTCTTATGGCTTCTTCCCCGGTTCCCCAAGAAATAGCTAACGTGCCCTATGAAATCATCTGGGCCGCCTGGAAGCGAGGCGAGGTCGTTCCCTTTCTAGGGGCTGGCGCCTCCATTGTGAACCGCCCTCAGGGAGCAACCTTTAATCCCCGCGACCCAAAGTTCCTCCCAAGCGGGTGGGACCTTTCCTCCTATTTGGCTACAGCCTCGAGCTTTCCCGCCAGAGAGGAGTGGGAGAAAGGCGACCTGGCCAAAGTATGCTCTTACTTTGTAGACCAGGGTGGCCGAAAGGATTTGCGCTACCGCTTGCGGGCGCTGCTGAACCGCCAGTATCAGCCCGGACCGCTGCATCATTTCATTGCCAGCGTACCCTGCCCGCAGGTCATCGTTGTAACTAATTACGACACTCTGCTGGAGCAGGCATTCCTGGAAGCGGGCAAGCCGTATGACTTGGTAGTCTATCCGGCCGATCGCCTGGACATCGCCAATTCCCTGCTGTGGTGGCCGCACGGCGCGACCGAGCCTAAAGCCGTGGAGGCGAATCAGCTGGACATCGACCTGGACCGCACCACCGTCATTTACAAAATGCACGGCACGGTCTCTCCGCAAAGTGAAAAATGGGACAACTTTGTGATCACGGAAGAAGATTACGTTGAGTTCCTGTCACGAATGACCCGGAGTGCTGCCGTGCCCTCGATTTTCTTCCGACATTTTCAGGAGCGGCGATTTTTATTCCTGGGTTACAGTCTGCGCGATTGGAACCTCCGTGTTGTCCTGAATAGCCTCCGGCGGCGCTCCACGAGCCCCGAAAATGAGGACAAGTCCTGGTCGGTTCAGTTGAGGCCGTCAGCCCTGGAAGAAAAGCTCTGGAACAAGAAAAACGTAAACATCTACAACATCGCTCTGGATGACTTCACCGCCACGATACAAACGACCCGGCAGGAAATGGGAGAGTGACTTATGGCGCACGCCGGATTCTGCCCTTACGTCGGGCTGCAACCGTACACGGAAGATGACCGGCAATTCTTCTTCGGCCGTGAGCGGGAGCAGCGCATCATCTCTTCCAACCTTTACGCGTCGCCTCTTACCGTCGTTTATGGCGCCAGCGGCGTCGGGAAGAGCTCCATCCTGCGGGCAGGTGTTGTGCCTCGCCTTCGCACCGCCAAACGAACCACAGTGGTTTATTTCAACCAATGGCAGGACCCCTCGTTCCTCGAACTGTTGAAAAGGGAGTGTCTCAAGGCGGCCGCCGCCGGTCCCGGCAAGCTTGCCAATGTCGATCCTCAGCAGCCGCTGCATAAGTTTCTTGCGGACCTGGGAAGAGCCTCCAACTCCACGTTTGTCATCCTGCTGGACCAGTTTGAAGAATACTTTCTGTACCACCCGGAGGCCGAAACGGATTGCGATTTTGACGGCGAGTTTGCCAGCGCGGTGAACCAGAGCGAGACGCAAGTGGGCTTCATGATTTCGCTGCGGGACGACTGGCTGTCCCGGCTGGACCGCTTCCAGCGGCGAATCCCGAACTTGCTGGGCAATACCTATCGTCTTGATCACCTGACGTCGGCAGCGGCCGAAGAGGCGATTCGCAAGCCCTTGGATGTGTATAACGCGCGCAGCGGAAATGGGTCCATGCTGCTCGAAGACCAACTGGTGCATGAAGTCCTTGGCCAGGTTCGCGCGGGCGAACTGAATCTGAGTGAATTGCAAGGCAGCGGGCAGGCCAAAGGCGCGGAAAACGGAGACCAGATCGAAACCGCTTTTCTCCAGTTGGTCATGACCCGGTTGTGGAATGAAGAGACCAAGGCCGGGTCCAGCCGTTTGCAAGTCAACACGCTGCGCAATCTTGGTGGCTCCCGGCAGATTGTGCAGAGCCATCTTGACGATGTGCTTAGCACCCTTTCCCCTTCGCAGCAGGGAATGTGCGCGAGCATGTTCCGATACCTGGTGACACCCAAGGGCTCCAAGATCGCGCATGAGACAGCGGACCTGGTGGCCTTTGCCGAGCATCCCGTGGAGCAGGTCAAGCCGCTGCTGGAAAAGCTGGCCGATCCCAGCACGCACCTGCTACGCCGGTTGTCCCAGCCTGAGCGTTATGAGATTTTCCACGATGTCCTGGGCCCGGCCGTGCTTGACTGGCGCACCCGCTATGCCAAGGAGCAGGAAAAGGTAGAACTGGCGAAACAGGCCGAGGCCGAAGCGCAGCGGAAGAACGCGGACAAGTTCCGCCGCTTATCGTACGCACTAGCCGTTCTGTTTTTTGTCGCTGTTCTAAGCGCGGGTTACGCGTGGCAGCTTCAAAGTCAGGCGAAAGCATCTGCGATTCAAGCAAGTAACAATGAGCAAGTGGCAAAAAGCGAAGAACAGAAAGCAAAAGATGAAGAAAAGAAAGCGGATGACGCATCAACGCTAGCGACTGTCAATGAGGCTAAAGCGGAGGATGCTTCCAAGAGGGCGACCAATGAGGCTCGTCTTGCCCGTTCTCATCAGCTGGCCGCGGAAGCGCTTGTCGCTCGGGCCGACGGTGGAGACCCTGATTTGACCTTACTTTTGGCCTGGACAGCTGCGCGAATCACATTTGAGCAAGACAAAACGGTGCTGCCGGATGTTGAAGAGTCTCTTCGCAGGAGCATTCGGGTTGAACCGATTGAGCTGGCTCGATCAGGTCACTCCAAACCTATAAGCTCGATGGCATTCAGCCCAGACGGCAACCTGTTGGTAACGTCCGGTGGCGACGACACTGTGCGGATTTGGAACACTTCAATTGGGGAGCAGCAGGAAACCGTATTTGACAAAATTCAGTGTAGTGCGTTCCCGGGCGTCGTGTTCAGCGCTGATGGTGCTTCGATAGCCTGTGCCACCGGGCGAGAACTTCGGGTGTGGGATCGGAACACTCATCGCGAATTACTTCGATTGTCAATCGGGACGCCCGACACAAACCCCGTCCATGCGAGCTACTACATCCAACGGATCACGTTGGCCGCCGACGGGAAGTCGGTCATTGCAGGGTGTAGCGACCAGAGGGTCCGGCGTTGGGATTTGTCCGGAAAGAACGTTGATACGTTTCAGGGCGGAACCCTTGTGATCATCGAATCCGGCCGGAGGATCGCATATTTGACTCCCAAGAGTGTGAACCTCCGGGATCTGGCAACCGGTGAAGAGCAGAGCATAGCGGTCTCACGACCCACTGCATTGGTCGTTAGCCCGGACGGCAACAATGTGGGAGCGAAATCAGCTAACGGCTTTTTCACGATTTGGGACACCAGGACTCTGAGCCCAAAGGGAGCGTTTAGTGATCGCTTTGCTCGATATCTAGCTATCAGCCCAGAGGGCTCTCGCGCTGCAACTTATGATTCAGGAACCCAGGTGAAGCTGTGGAACCTGGCTGATGCAAACGCGCCTCCGGTTACGATTCCGCTCCCGGGTGCATCGCGACTATCAGTTCCTTCCTTGTTTTTCAGTCCGGATGGGAAAACTGTGGCGCTGCAAACCGGCTTGGGCGACCGAGAAACCGGCAGATTGCAAGATGTGCAATTTTGGGATGCAACCACCGGTGCATCGAAAGGAATGGGAGCTGGCTGGATCGCCACAGCATTCAGCCAGGATGGCAGCCAGGTTGCCCTCACCGGTCAATCTTCACTGAGAATTGGGGAGTTCAAGAGGAGCGGACGATCGCGAACTCTTTATGACCGAGGTCAGTCATTCAACATGGCGGCTTTCAGCCCTGACGGAAGGCTTGTCTCAGTCGCGACTTACGACAACCGCGTGCACTTGTGGGATCTAAGTGGCAACTATGTGGCCCTCCTAGGAGAACACGCCGATAACATACAGGATATTCACTTCAGCCCCGACAGCCACCTGCTCGCGACGGCGAGCGATGACGGCTCCGCCAAGATCTGGGATACCGAGACAGGCAAGGAGCGCTTCACACTAACCCCTGAACCCGAGCCTGATGGCCGCGCCACGGGGCATGTGCTCGGCGCAGTGTTCAGCCTGGATAGCAGGCTCCTGGCCACAGCGAGTAGCAACTTTGTGAAGATTTGGGATATGCGGTCAAGCAAGCCGTCAGGTAATGAAGTAACCTCACCCATAACACCCAAATATGGAGGTCCAGTCGGGGACGTGGCTTTTTCTCCTGACGGCCGTCGGCTTGTTCTCATTGCGCATAAAGGGAAACCAATGGAGTTTTGGGACATCTCCTCTCATCAACCCAAATTCATCGAGGAACAACCGAGGCCTTCCGACCTGTCTTATAGCTTGGCTTTCACTGTCGATGGCAGGCATATGGTAGCGCCCGGGGTGGAAGGTATGAGGTTATGGGACGCCGGTACGAAACAATGGAAGTCGCTGTCTGGAGGCCTGACGAATGCCGACTGGCTGGGCGGAGCAATTAGCCCCGACAAGAAAGCGGTAGCTGGTCCAGGGCCAGGTGGTACCGTCATCCTCTGGAACTTGCACTCGGGCAAGGAACAAACGACTTTCTACGCCGGAAAAGCGGTTCTCAAGGCACTCGCTTACACTCCGGATGGCAGCACTCTCTACACATTGGCAGAAGATTGGAAGATGTACGCGCATCCGGCGCCCTTCCAGCTTGTCTTTCGTCAAGCCCAAGAGCAGATAGCCAAGGGTAAGGGCCCGAAGAAACTCAGCGAGAAGAACTGCGAGGACCTCCTACACGAACCCTGTCCTGCTGAAGTTTTGGCTCTGAGGAAGATCAAGCAGGCGCAGGAGAAAAAGGCCGATTCACGTTAGTGATCAGCTAGAACGTTTCAAGGCTGATTCAGAATGAGAGGACCGAGATGGCAACCGACGCGAGCCCACTACCGACGGTAAGTACGCCGGCCGCGGCTGTGGAGGCTGAAGACACTTCCGCGCCGAAACCGATGAGCCAGCTCACGCGGCTGATCTTCGGACTCTACATGATAGTCCTCAACATCCTGCTGGTGTACATGCTCTTCAAGATATGGCCGGAGAGCGCGTCGCAAAGCGCATCCGAAGACATCACTATGTTCTGGAGCCGCCTGCATTTTTCGTTGACGCTCGAAACGCGGTACCTCCTGGTTGTGGTCCTGGCCGGCGGCCTGGGCAGCTACATTCACGCCGCCACTTCCTTTGCGGACTTCGTGGGCAATCGCCGCTGCTATGCCAGCTGGACCTGGTGGTATTTGCTCCGGCCGTTTATTGGAATCGCGCTCGCGCTCATGGTCTACTTTGCGCTCCGGGGCGGTCTCGTCGGCCCTTCCACAAACGCCAACTCGCTCAGCCCCTACGGCATCGGTGCGGTCGCGGGACTCGCCGGCCTCTTTTCTAAACAAGCCACCGACAAGCTGCGCGAGGTATTTGAGACCCTCTTTAAGACGGATCACCCACCACCGCGCAGCGACAAGCTGACCTCCTGACGAGTTTCCCTTTCATCATCCCGACAAGCCACAGGAACAGGCATTAGGTGACTTGGAGGAGCAGCTGCGGGACACGCCTGCTTGCACGGGTAAGCTAAAGCGCGCCTCTACAAAGCCAAAGAAGCAGATGGCGCGCATCTGCGCGAACGGCGCAATCAGTTCACTTCGCAGAAGAGAAGCGGTGGAATTCACGCATCACGCCTTCCCTTTGACCTGTTTGGTAGAGGAATTGCGCGTGCGCGGAACGATTGACCAGAGCGGGTGGCTGCCGTATGTTTATGCGCAAGGACATAGTCGAAAAAGGAACTAGGGGCCGACCATGACGCACCTCCTACCACCCGGACCGCTACTGCAGAATGCAGGTTCTGCAAAACCCAGCGAGAACGCAGGGCAATTTGCGATCCGTAGGGAAAGAAAACTGTGGCAAGCCCGGGCGACGCGCTTATTTGTTGTTACCGAACTGCTGGCGCTTTACTTGGCGCTGGCGACGGGAGCGCGGGCGGACACCCTATCCGGGACGGTCAAGGACCCGTCAGGAGCAGTCGTTCCCGGCGCAAGCATTGAAATCGATGGGGACGAGCTAGCGCAGGCAATCGTACTAACGTCGGATGAATCGGGGAAATTCTCTGCGCCCGATTTAAGCCCCGGAAAATATACAGTCCATGTCACTAAGGAAGGTTTCGAAGAACTGGAGACGGAAGTTGATCTGCATGGAACCAGCGATCTGCAGCTAAAGCTAACGATCGAGGCGCCGCAAACGAAGATCACGGTCACGGAAAAAAGCCTGGCGCTGGCGAATTCGGATGAGGCGTACCGCCAACTGCGCGATGTCGGGCTGGGCAACTCTTACCGCTGCGAGAACGCGACGCTGCCCATGGATGTAGGAACGTTCCAGTTGAAATCGGGGACCGTTACGCTGCTGGCCCCGGTCAACCGATTTGTGACCGGAGCGATTTTTGTCGGCCAGGGACACTTTGTGCTGAAACCAGTTAGCGGGTTGGATACGCAGGAGATGATCCGGCGGAGCGGGAGCGAGATCGCCGAAGAGGATTTTACCGAAGCTGTATTCCGATTCAGCGGCGGCGTGTATCAGCAGGTGGGGGCGGTGCTGGGCAGTAAAACTGAGACGCCGGCAGAAGCGGCCACGGCGCTCCAGCGTTGGAGAGAAAAGGTCAGACACCGGCATGAATATCCGCAGGGATTCACGCAAGCAATCCTAGAAGGTGAAACGGTCGACAATGTGGATGCCGACGTTTTGGCAGCAGTTTACAATCCGAAACATCCCCCTTTTTTCCTGGCATACATGCACGGGACACCGCACAAGGACCTGCGCTTTTTTGTGCGCATGCGCGTGGGAGCGATTCCGCAACTGGACTCGCCGGAGGAAGTGGCGCTGATTAATTACAACGGCGAAGGAATGGACGACGGGATTTGGTACTCGAGCCACCTCTTGTCAGAACAGAAGGCGCGCACAGCGAACTCGAGCGAAGAAAAAAGGCTATTTGCGACGAAGCGCTACAACATTGAAACGGTGATCGGCAAGAACAATCACTTCTTCAGCCGAGCGACGATCACGTTTGCGCCGCTGGTCGAGGGCGAAAGAGTCTTGAAATTCGGGTTGCTCCCGACGCTGCGAGTCACGCGGGTAACCGATGAGAACGGAAAGGAGCTGCATTTCATTCAGGAAGGAAAGAAGGAAGACGGATCGTTTTACGCAATACTCGATGGAGCGCAACCGGTTGGCAAGGAGCATGCCATCACGGTGGAGTACGCCGGGGACAAAGTGCTCCGCGATGCGGGCGGGGGAAGCTACTACGTGGGGGCACGGACATCCTGGTATCCGAACCTAAACGGCTTTGGCGAAAAGGCGCTGTACGATCTAACGTTCAAGGTACCGAAGTCCAATTTGTTGATCAGCGTTGGAAAGCTGCAGAGAGAAACGACGGAAGAAGGCTTTGCAGTGACGCGCTGGGTAACCGCAGCCCCTGTGGCCGTGGCGGGCTTCAATTATGGCAAGTACACAAAGATGGATATGCCGGACACGATCACGCACTACAACATTACGGGGTATTACTTGACGGAACTGCCGGATAACCTGAGGCCATTTCAAAATGGCCCGCTGGGGGGAATGGCGCCCGGAGCGATGACCAAGTACGCGCTGGATCAGGCGCGCGCGCAGATGCAGCTGTGCACGATGTATTTTGGCAGGGCGCCTTACGAGAACATAGCCATTACCGAACAGCCGAATTTCGCTTTCGGGCAGTCGTGGCCGAGCCTGGTGTACTTGCCGATCTCCGCGTACATTGATTCAACCCAACGGTGGATGCTCTTTGGCCGCATCAATTCCAAATTCACGGGATTCGTTCAGGAAGTGACGCCGCACGAGGTGGCGCACCAATGGTTTGGGCATAGTGTTGGGTGGGCCAGCTATCACGACCAATGGTTGTCGGAAGGATTCGCGGACTTTGCGGCGGGGTTGTTTCTGGAGCAAGCGGTGGGCGGAAAGTGGCAATCGGATTATCTGCAGTATTGGGAGCGCAATCGCACGCGCATCCTCGATAAAAACAATTTTGGGGTTTCACCGAATGATGCGGGGCCACTGTGGCTGGGCCTGCGGTTGATTTCACCGAAGTCAGCACAAGCCTACCAGGGAGTGACGTACTCCAAAGGCGGCTATGTGCTACAGATGTTGAGATCTCTGATGTACGCCGATCAGGCAAGCGGAAATCGCGACCAGGCGTTTATCGACATGATGCACGATTTCATCGAGAGTCATCACGACAAAGCGGCATCCACGGAGTCGTTTAAAGCCGTTGCCGAAAAGCATATGACCAGGCAAATGGACCTGCAGAAAAACGGGCGGCTCGACTGGTTCTTCGACGAATGGGTCTATGGCACGCAGGTGCCCCGGTACAGCTTGAAATATGATATCCAACCCGGAGAGGGCGGGAACGTAAAGGTTCATGTTGAGATCACGCAAAGCGAAGTAGACAACCACTTCGCAATGTACGTACCGGTTTACGGGGACTTTGGAAAGGGCATGATACGGCTGAACCAAGTCCTAGTTGTGGGTAATTCCGCGCGGACGGTAACGTTCAATTTGGATCGCGCACCGAAGAAAATCGAGCTGAACACCTTTAAGGATGTGCTGGAGCGTTGAATTCCTAGAGCAGTTTACTTCGCTCCAAGGAAGCGGAGTATTTCGCGCATCACGCGCTCCGCTTGGTCCGTTTGGAAGAGGAACTGCGCGTGAGCGGAGCCATCCAGGATGATCAGCTCTTTGGGTTGGGGGGCTTTTTCGTAATCCTCGCGGATCCTGGGAAGCCGAGGTCCATCGCCACTCTCATCGTCCCGCGCCACGATGAACAAGGAACGGCACTTGAGCTTTTCGGCCGGACCGTTCGGGTGGGCACCGAGAAATACGACGCGGTCGATCTCGCCTGGCTGCGAAGCGATTGAGGCATCGCCGGCGGCTCCTCCTCCCATGCTGCCGCCTACAACCGCCACCGCTTTCGCGCCAGTCTTGCCCAGATAGCGGACGGCGGCCAGCACGTCCAAGTGGAGCGGCGCATCCATGGGGGCGGAGTCACCCGGGCCGCGGGACTTGCCGTAGCCGCGGAAGTCGAGCGCGAGGACGCGAAAACCGGCTTTTGCGAGAGTTTGCGCCTGCTTCTCCCAGCTCTCTTTGTTGAAACGGCCGCCGTGGGCCAAGACGACGGCGCGCTCGCCGTCTCCGTAGAGGTCTGCGTAGACAAGGCCGCCATCTTCGGCCGGAAAAGAAACGGTCTTTTGCGCGGCGGCAACGCTCGAAAGGAATAGAGCTAGAATCACCGCAGAAAGTGTACGCACGCTGCAAATGTACACTACTCCGGGTAGACCCGGTTGCTCCAAAATCGTCGTAAGGGAAAGCCAAGCTGGGGCGCAGCCCTCCTTGCAAAGCACCTCCACAGAGTCTGGCTTATAATTGACCCGCCGAGAAGGAAAACTGGGGACGCGCTAAAGCGCGCCCCTTCAAAGACCAATTATGGATAACAAACAGATTGCACGGATTCTGCGGGAGACGGCGCAGCTCCTGGAAATTGATGGGGCGATCATCGGGCGCTACCGCAGCTATGAGAACGCAGCGGAGTTGATTGATAGCCTGCCGGAATCGATTGAACAGCTTGTGAAGGAACCAGAGAAGCTAGAAGAGCTCCCGGGGATCGGGGAGCGCATGGTGGAGCACTTGCAGGAAATCGTGAAAACGGGAGACTACGCGCTGCGGAAAAAACTGTTGAAGAAATATCCGGTGACGATTCTGGAAGTGCTGCAGTTGCAATCGCTGGGGCCGAAGAAGGTGGCTTTCTTGTGGTCGAATTTCAAGGCGGGAACCGTGGCCGCGGTGGAGCAGTTGGCCAAGGAAGGCAAACTGCGAGACCTGCCGGGCTTCGGCGAGAAAAGCGAACAAAACATTCTGAAGGCCGCGGAGGTGTTCAAGAAGTCCTCGGGACGCTTCCTGATTGACAAGGCCGAAGCAGCGGCGGCGGCGATTGCGGCGCACATCGAGAAAGCTGGAAAAGCAGTAGCTTCGGTGACTCCGGCGGGTTCGCTGCGGCGCGGGAAGGAGACGGTCGGGGATCTGGATTTGCTAGTGACGCTGGGAGATGGATTCACTTCACAGAAGCATGTGGATGCGCTTGCGGAGCACATCCTGAAGTTTCCGGACATCGATCAGAAGCTGGCGCATGGCGAGAACAAAGTCAGCTTCACACTGGCGGACGGACTCCAAGTGGATGTGCGGCTGCTGGAAAAGGAGAATTTTGGCGCGGCGCTGCTGTATTTTACGGGATCGAAGGAACACAACGTTACGCTGCGCGGTCGCGCGAACGAAATGGGGCTGACGCTGAACGAATATGCGCTGGCGACGCTGAAGGGGGAAAAGCGCGTGGCGGGGCGCACGGAAGAGGAGATTTACGCGAAGCTCAAGCTGGATTACATCCCGCCAGAACTGCGCGAAAACACCGGGGAGATCGCCGCGGCGGAAAACCACAAGCTGCCGCATCTGGTCACGTTGAAGGACATGAAGGGCGATCTGCAGATGCATTCGACGGCCAGCGACGGGAAAAATTCGATTGAAGAAATGGCGGAGGCGGCGCGAAAACTCGGGCACGAGTACATAGCGATTACGGATCATTCGAAAGCGGTGACGGTGGCGAATGGGCTCGATGAAAAACGCGCAGCCGCGCATATCAAGAAGATCCATGGGCTGAGCGAAGAGAAATTGGGGATTCGAGTGCTGGCGGGCGCCGAGGTGGACATTCTGAAAGATGGCGCGCTGGATTACTCGGATGAGATTCTGGCGCAGCTAGACGTGGTGGTGTGCTCGGTGCACTCGTACTTCAATCTGGACCGCGCAGCTATGACGGAGCGAATCCTTGCCGCCATTGAGAATCCGTATACGCAAATCATCGCCCATCCCACGGGGCGGCTGCTGTTGCGCCGCGATCCCTTCGACTACGACATGGAGAAGGTTTTGGACGCGTGCGCGAAATACGGGGTGGCGATGGAATGCAATTCATATCCGGACCGGCTGGATTTGAAAGACGTGTATTTGCGAATGTGCAAGGAGCGCGGCGTGAAGGTGGTGATTTCGACGGACGCGCACAGCACGATGAACCTGTCGTTCATACGGCACGGTGTGACGATGGCGAGGCGGGGATGGTTGGAGAAGAAGAATGTGATCAATACCCTGCCCTGCGAGGAATTTCAGGGGGCTCTGCGGCCAAAGCCGGGCGCTGCCGGCAAGAAGCACGTTGCAAAGGCGAATCGCTAGAACCGGTCTTATAAACTCGTCGTGCGGAGGCAAAAGCAATTCCTCAGGGGCTAAAGCCCCTTTTTTTCCAGGCCTCTAAGTTGTCGGAGCTGAAGCTCCGACCTCCTGAGAGCATTTAAGAAACTGCCTCTAGGAGGCGGGGAGGGGGGCGGAGACGTGCTCATGGACGACGATCCAGCCCATGGC
>CAZGBQ010000113.1:9879-12430 GCA_964524045.1 uncultured Acidobacteriaceae bacterium | reverse complement strand
CTTCTGAAGTGGCGCGGCGATTTTCCGATTCTGGAACGCACCACCTACATGATCAACAATTCGCTCGGCGCCATGCCCCGCGGCGTCTACGACAGCATGCGCGCCTACGCGGATTCCTGGGCGGAACGAGGCGTGCGCGCGTGGGAAGAAGGCTGGTGGGAGATGGCCGTCGGCGTGGGCGATAAAATTGCGCCGCTGATTGGCGCGCGTCCCGGCGAAATCTCACTGCATCAAAATGTCACGCTCACCCAAGCGGTGATTTCCTCCTGCTTCGACTTTCGCGGTCCGCGCAACAAAATTGTGATGGTCGATCTCGAGTTTCCTTCGATTCAGTACTTCTACCACGAGCAGCGCCGCCATGGGGCCCGCGTCGAGCTCATCCCGGCCGAAGATTCCATTCGTTTTGACCTTGAGAAATTTCTTGCCGCCATCGACGAAACAACTCTTCTGGTTCCGATTTCCCTCGTCCTGTTTCGCAGCTCGTATATCGTCAATGCTCGCGCCATTATTGAGCGAGCGCACCGCGTTGGCGCGCACGTCATTCTCGACACTTTCCAGGCTGCGGGAACCATTCCCGTCGATGTGCGTGATCTTGGCACCGACTTCGCGGTTGGCGGCGTGCTGAAGTGGCTCTGTGGCGGCCCAGGAGTCGCGTATCTCTATGTACGGGAAGATTTGCGCGCCAAATTGAATCCGTCGCTCACCGGGTGGATCGCGCACCGCCGCCCCTTCGCTTTCGAAACTGGCGCCATCGATTCGAGTGACGATTCCTTTCGCTACCTCAATGGGACGCCGCATATCCCGGCGCTCTTTGCCTGCCAACCCGGCCTCGAGATCCTCAATCAAGTAGGAACCCGCGCCATTCGCGAGAAATCGCTTCGCATGACCACTCGTCTCATCGAGAACGCAAAGTCCCGCGGATGGAAAGTCAACACGCCGGAAAATCCAGCGGAACGCGCGGGAACCGTTTCCGTCGAGTGCCCGCACGCCTATGAAGTTTGCCGCGAACTCCTCGCGCGCGACATTCTTGTTGATTACCGCCCCAAGGCTGGTGTGCGCATTTCGCCTCATTTTTACAATCGCGAGGAGGAGTGCGACTTTACGCTCGACCAGATGGAAGAAATCCTGAAAACCGGCGCGTGGGAAAAACACACCGAGGCGGTCACCCATGCCTGAAAGTAACGACTACGCGCCGCAGCGGGCAGAAATGATCGAAAAACAACTGCGGCGCCGCGGCATTGAAGATCGCGGCGTCCTTGCCGCCATGCTGGCCGTGCCGCGTCACGAATTTGTTTCGCAAGAGCTTCGTGGCCGGGCTTACGAGGACACGGCTTTGCCGATCGGCAGCGGGCAAACAATTTCGCAGCCCTACATCGTGGCCGCCATGACTTCCGCTCTGCGGCTTCAACCGGCAGACCGCGCGCTCGAAATCGGAACGGGAACCGGATATCAAGCGGCCGTACTTTCTGTTTTGGCCAAAGAAGTCTTTACGATCGAGAGGCGTCCGGAGCTTGCTTCCGCCGCTTCGCAAAAGCTGACCAGTCTTGGCTACCACAATGTGCATGTCCATTGTGGCGACGGCACGCTTGGCCTGCCAGAATTTGCGCCGTTCGATGCCATCCTGGTTGCGGCGGCGGCTCCGGCAGCTCCTCAGCCACTGCTTGCACAACTCGCGGAGGGCGGGCGCATGATCATTCCCGTGGGCGGCGAAGACAATCAGGAATTGCGGCTCATCGAAAAACGTGCCGGCGCCTTTTCCACCAAGATCCTTGAAGGTTGCCGTTTCGTTCCCCTCGTGGGCCATCACGGCTGGCAGAATTCTCCGCAACGATGAGTCCGGCGGCCCCCGAGCTTTCCATCGTTATCCCCGCGTACAACGAGGAATTGCGGCTCCCTGCGACTCTCGAGCGTATCGCAGCGTACTTGAAATCCTCCGGCCGCCAAGCTGAAGTTTTGGTCGTTGACGATGGCTCAAAGGATCGCACCGCCGCGGTCGCGGAATCTTTTCGCGACAGAATCCCTTCGCTGCGGGTCGTTTCGAACGGAGTCAACCGCGGCAAGGGTTACAGCGTGCGTCACGGTGTGCAGGAAGCGCGAAGTCCATTTGTCCTTTTCACCGACGCCGACCTTTCCGCGCCCATCGAGGAAGCCGACAAACTCATCGACGCGCTGGAGACTCACAACTGCGACGTTGCCATCGGATCCCGCGCGGTGGACCGCAGTCTCATCACCGTCCACGAATCTCCTTTCCGCGAATTTGCAGGCATCGTTTTCAACAAGATTGTTCGCATCATTCTTTGGCTGCCCTTCGTAGATACTCAGTGCGGCTTTAAAGCCTTCCGGCGCGAGCGTTGCGGTGTCATTTTCGAGCAGCAAGCGATCGAGCGCTTTGGCTTCGATCCCGAGTTGCTGTATCTCGCGCGGCACCACGGCTTGCGCGCCGTGGAAATTCCCGTGCGCTGGGGTCATTCTCCCGCGACAAAAGTCAGCATGCTTCGCGACAGCTTCCAAATGTTCCTCGACGTTTTTGTAATCCGCTGGAACGCTCTCC
>CAZGBQ010000113.1:0-9779 GCA_964524045.1 uncultured Acidobacteriaceae bacterium | reverse complement strand
CGCGACAGCTTCCAAATGTTCCTCGACGTTTTTGTAATCCGCTGGAACGCTCTCCGTGGCCGCTATCCCCGCAAGTCCTAAATTCCTCCCGAAGACAAGTGACAAGGCGTAAGCGGCAAAGCTGCTTGGTGTCTGAGACGTATTCCCTACAATCGGTCGAGTAAGAATCAGTGCTTGGTATTTGCGTCCGACGCCTTTTTTTCCGCTTCCAGTTCCGTGCGAAACCTTGCCGATTGCTCAGGTTGTCCTAGCGCAGCGTACTCTTCCGCCAGGTCGGTTCGCGCATTTTGCAGGTAGTTGCCGCGCGCAGCGTTCTGCTTGATCAGAATTTCGTAGCCGGCACGCGTTTCCGCTTCCGCCTCGGCGTAACGCTTCTCCCGAAGGAGCGCGCGTCCCAGGCGAATCCGGCCTATCCCGACATTCAAATGTCCCGCCGGCAGTGTGCTGGCGTACTCATCTAGCGCTTTGCGGAAAAGATCCTCGGCGCGAGCGTACTGCTTCCACTCCATGTACACGCCGCCCAGATTCGCGGTGGCCACGCCGATGTAATAGTGCTTCCCGTTGTATACCGCACGATAGATGTCGGCCATGCGGGTGAAACAGCGCTCAGCCTCGTCCAAGTTTCCTCGCCGCACGGCAATTTTGCCCAGATCGTTTAGTGCCGAGGCCACGCGCGGGTGAACTTTTCCATAGGCGTGCTCCGAAATGTCGAGAGCTTCGCGTAACATGGCATCGGCTTCGCTGAGTTTGTCCTCAAAGACGAGCGTGCGCGCAAGATTGGTCATTGCGGAAGCAGTTTCTGGGTGAGTTTTGCCATACCAATCGCGAGTTATGTTCAGCGCCTCGCGTTCAAATTTTTCCGCTTCGCCGTATCGTCCCCACTGGGCTTGGATGTTGCCAAGATTGATCAACACATCCGCGACGTTGGGATGCGTTGGCCCGTATATTTTGCGGTCTAAATCAAGCACCTTGCGATTCAGCGCGTCTGAAGCCGGGTAATCTCCCACATAAAACTGCGAGTTCGCCAATTCGGTGAGCGTGGCGACTAAATCGGGGCTCGTTCCACCGGAGGCCGATTGGAGTCTTGCGGCCTCTTCGAGAACCGGAATGGACTTGTCGTACGCGCCGCGATCCACCAGCACTTTGCCGCTGGCCCAAACGGCCTTCGCGATTGCCGGATGATTGGGGGGCAAATGTCGCCGGTACATCGTCAGACCGTTGCCAATTAGCTTCTCGGCCTCGCCGTATTGCGCCTGGCTGTCCCGCAGCAGTCCAAGCGCCACAGAGCATTCCGCTACTTCGCGGCTGTCTTGACCGAAGAGCGTTTTCCGCTTCTCGAGCGCGAGATTAAGCAGCTTATTGGCATCGTCGAATTTTCCAAGCTGCTGATAAATACTACCTAGCGTTAGGTAGAGCTGCGCCTGCACTTCCGGTTCGGCGCTCAATGCCTGAGCCTCCTGAACTCCACGATCCAGGAGACTGACTACGCGCAGGTTATCGGGCGGTCCGGCGGCCTCATCGCCGCCCTGAAACAGGTTAGTCATGAAGCGCTGGATGCGTTGGGTGCGCGCGGCTTCGGCAACAGCGGCGTTGCGCGCAATCGCCAAGCGCACGGTGAAAAACGTCACCAGTCCGGTCACCAGCAAGAACACCGCGGCAGCCGCCGCAACGGCGCGCCGGTTGCGCGTCACAAACTTCCTGATGCGATAGCGCGCGTTGTCCGGCTGCGCTTCGAGCGGCTCGCCTTTCAAATAGTGATCGATGTCCCGCGTCAGCGCTTCAACCGACTGGTATCTTCGCGTAGCATCCTTGTGCATGGCCGTCAAGCACAGCACATCGAGGTCGGCCCAAGCGCCCTTGCTTGCCGACACGCCCTGCTCGTTTGTCGCGGAATTCTGGGCAGCCTTTTCGGATACCGCGGAAGGCTTAGCCGCTTCCTGCTCCGTCAGCACTTTTTCTGCTTGCACCGGAGTGCGATTGGACAAATCGAACGGAAGCTGTCCCGCGAGCAATTGATAGAGCACCACACCAAGCGAATAGACGTCCGTCTGGATGCCAACCGGTTCGCCGCGTACCTGTTCCGGCGCGGCGTACGCCGGGGTCATAAGCCGCAACCCCGTCATCGTTTGCTCCACAGATTCGCCCAGACTTTCGAGGTGTTTCGCGATGCCGAAGTCGAGCAGCCGGACACTTCCGTCGCCCTTCACCAGAATATTGCTGGGCTTCAGATCGCGATGAATCACAGCATGCTGATGCGCGTACAAAACGGCTTCGCAGACCGTCCGGAAGAGCCGCAAGCGATCGTCGACCGAACTTTCGTGCTTCTTGCAATACTCGGTGAGGGGCACGCCCTCCACGAATTCCATTACGAAAAAGGGAGTTCCGTCTGGTGAAGTGCTCGCGTCGTAGAGCCGCGCAATCGATGGATGATTCAATTGCGCAAGCGTCCGCTGCTCGACGGCAAACCGGTCGCGACGCGTGGGAGATAGCCACGCGTCCCTCAGAATCTTGATGGCCACAAGAGTTCCAAGGTCCGAACGTTCTGCGAGACAGACGATACCCATCCCGCCTTCGCCGAGAACTTTCAAAATGCGATAGGGTCCAAAGTCTTTGAACGGAAGAGAAAAGCCGCCGGAATCGTCGAGAACGTGATGGGCGAGTTGAGCGACGTCCCCGTCGAGAACCGAGGTCCCATGAGCATCTTCCTGCAAGAGATTCAGCACTTCCTTCGCAAGAGCAGAATCTCCATTGCACTTCTCTTCCAGAAAGGTTTGTTGCTTCACCGCAGGCAGGTCGGCGGCTTCGTGGAAAAGGGACTGGATTCTTTGCCAGCGAAGGCTATCCATTTGCACTCCCCATGGGCTGGGAAAAAGGGAAGCTGAAAAAAATCACTCTCTGGCTTCGCGCAGCTCGTGCGCCAACCAGGCTTTGGCGGCGCGCCAATCTCTCAAAACGGTGGTCTCGGAGACGCTAAGAAGCGCGGCTGTTTCCGGAATGTCCAGCCCCGCGAAGAAACGGCTCTCCACCAGGACGGCCTGACGAGGGTTCATGCGCGCCAGGGAATCCAGGGCTCTGTCCAACGCGAGCACTTCTTCCCCGCCAGACGGCTTCTTTTGAAACGCTTCGTCAAAGGACACGGTGATTTCTTGTCCGCCGCCGCGTTTTCCAGCGTTGCGCCGCCGCGCGGCTTCCACCAAAAGCTGGCGCATGGCGCGTGCAGCGATGCGCTTGAAATGCAAGCGGGAGGTCGGCGTGAATTGTGGAGATTTTGCCAGCTTCAGCCAGGCTTCATTCACCAGGGCCGTCGGATTGAGCGTCGCGCTCGGGTCGCCCCGCCTGACAGTGGACGCCAAACGCCGCAATTCTTCGTAAGTCACACTAAACAGGTGGTCTAGGGTCTTTCTGTCGTCGAAAGAAAAGTCACCCTCGCCCGCTGCGAACTGCTGGGTCAGTCGCGAATCTTTTGCGGCCATGACGGTTTTTTCCAAGATTCCGCGCAATGCGTTGTAGAGAGTCACCCGCAGAAGCCCTGAGCGGGTTGTCAGGGGCGGAGGCTTTCCTGGCGCGGCAGAGTATCACTTGGCTGATTTTGACGCAACGGGCGAGTATTTCCGCATTTGTTGGCGGGATGCCCAAGTCGATCCCACGCGCCACGCCTTTTGCTTAGGGTGAAGTCTCAGATTCTTCAAGGAGCGACTTCCATGAAATCCCCGAGTGGTTTGAAGCAGTCAGGTCTGTGTCTTCTGTTAGTCGTCTTGCTGGCAGTAAGCGGCCAAGCGCAATCTGCCGGTGGCGGCAGACAAGCACCGCCGCAGCAAGCCCAAGCACCTCAACAGCAGGCGGTCTCCCCGTCTGTATGGGCCGCTCCACCGGCACAGCAAGCATCGTCGGCGTTCCAGTCGGCTTGCGGGAATCAGCCTTTGTGCTACGACACACCGAATTTTGCCGTGGCAGTTATGGATTTCCGCATGAGTATGACTCGGGGAGCGAAAGTGATGGATGCGACGCTTCGCTTTGTCAATAAGACCAATCAGCCGCTCATCCTTGGATATGTGGACAGCTCCGCTGTCGGTCTGGACGACCAGGGAAATCGCTACGGAACGTATTACAACACCGGACTGGCAGGCATGGGCATCATTGTCGGCAACAACATGGACCCCAAATTCGTTTTGCAGCCCGGCGGTGCAGGCGATGCGCGTTTTGAGCTGATGTGGCGGCCCGGCCCGCAAGATCCGATTGGCAGCGTGTTTGAACTCGGCATGACGATCCGCGAGGTAACTACGCTACCTGGCGGACAACACACACTCGGCGGGGAATACCCTTTGCGCTTCCAAGGTCTGGCCAACGGCGTGACGGGTTCTTCGACAGCCTCTGCCGGCGCGGCAGGGGTTGCGCCTGCGGCTGGGGCAGCGGGAGCCGTCGCCTCTACTGGAGCATCCCCGTTGTTGGCCGCCGGAGGGGCGACTGGCGCGCCGGTTTGCGGACCTACGAGTTCGGCCGCTGGAACGATGAGTAACATTGCCGGCGCGGCGAATTCGGTCGGCGGGCAGAAAACCGCCAACGCTACCTCAACCGCCACGAATACTGCCAATAACGCTCTGTCCCAGTTCTCCAATCTAAAGTCCATCTTCGGGAAGAAGAACGCCAACGCTGCAGCGGCGAACGCTCCCGCGGCGGCGGCTCCCAATGCTGCTGGAACTTCACCTTGTGTTCCTACTGCTCCCGCAGCGGCCGCCACGGCTCCAGTAGCTGGCGCAGCGCCCGCAGCAACTCCAGCAGCCGCGACCGCCGCTAACCCGGCCGCAAGTCCTGCTGCAAACCCCACCGCCGCGGCAGCTGCCGCCACGAAGGGAGGCGCTCCAGCTGCTAACGCCAACGCGGCGAAATCTCCCGCTGTGCCCACTAGAGGAGCAATCGCCCCAGCGCTACCGGCTCAACAGGCCAGCGTCCCTGCGGGAGCGGCAAAAACCGCAACGCCACCCGCTGCTGCAGCGAAACCACCTGCGGCCCCGGCTGCCGGCGCCAAACCAGCCGCAACGGCGCAGCCAGCAACGGCCGCCGCGGCCAAGAAGCCGGCACCGCCCGCAAAGACCACAACTACAACTCCTCCGCCGCCTCCGAAGTAGTGGAAATCGAGTGGAGAAGAATTCCATGAACTCTAGGCATCTGAAAGATATGGTCCCTGCCGCAGGCCTCATTTTTTTCGCTGCCGCTGCGGCCGGCTGCGGAGCAAAGATCGAGGGCACGTACAGCAATTTGGGCGGTGGCATGGTCCTCGATCTCCACTCGGGAGGTAAAGCGGACGTGACCATGCTTGGCGAGGTCCAGCATTGCTCGTGGAAGGAGGGCGACAAGAAAGTGACCGTCACCTGCGGGCGCGATGCCATCGACCTCGCCGTTCACGACGACGGCTCGCTCAGCGGGCCGGTTTTTGTGGGCGTCCTGAAAAAGTCCAAGTCCTAGCCTCCCCGTCCGCTGTCCCGTGGCGAGAGCTACGGCTTTGCCATCGGCGCTTGCTTGCCGGTTTTCGAATCTGTTCTTTGTGGCAGCGTCCTTACATACTGCGCCAAATTCCAGATGTGCTCGTCGGACTCGACCTTGCCAAAGGCAGGCATCCCACTCAATCGAATTCCGTTTCTGATGATCCAGAAGAGTTCGCGGTCGGAATAACTCTGCACTTCCGGCGAAGTCAGGTCCGCGGCCCGCGGATACATCCACCGGCCGGCGTCAGTGGGCTTGTGGCCATCCAGACCGTGGCAAGCGCCGCACTCCGTGCCAAAGAGTCTGTCACCTTCCTCGATGCTTGCCTGAAGATTCACTGGTGCTGGTGGAATTCCTTCCCGGCTACTGCGGCGAACCAGGAAGTGTTTGGCCCGCGTGGCGAGAGCCGTTTCGAGGCGGCCTGGTTCTGGAAGAGCGCCCAATTGGATTTTGGCCAGCCCTACGGTCCCAACGGCGACGACAAAGAGGAGTGCGACGGCCGAGCCTAAAATTCTGCGCTTCATGCGATCTGTCACAAGATAAAGTCAAGGGAGCGAGGAGAGGGCCGACGTTCATAGCCAGCCCTCTTCGCCTGGCCCGCTACGACGCCGGCTGAATGCCCGTGACGTGAATGGTCTTGGCTGCTTTGTCGAGGGTGCCGGTCACTTTGACCGCCTGTCCAGCGAACTGCTCGGGTTTTGCCTGGTCGTCCAGTTCGTAGGTGGTTTTTGAAGCCGCGTCAAAAAGGACGTACTTGCCGCCCATCTTCACGCAGTTCTTGCTGCACATGGCCTTGGCCATGGGATCATTCTCTTTTCCGGCCATTCCTTCCTTTGCCAGCATCATTGCGTGAGAGCCGTTTTTCGCGCACTGGCTGTCCATGATTTCACCGCTGAACGTTTTGTCCTTCGCAGTTGCAAAGCCTGGCAACAGCAACGAACAAGCGGCAACACCGAGTACTATTTTCTTCATGAGCTTTCTCCTTGAGTTTGATTTAAAAACGGAACTCTTGTTTGTTCGTGCAGGATGCCGGCTTAATGCTCTGAAAGCACCCGCTCCAGGCGGCTGTACAGCCGCGCGCTTACGGATAGCGGCACCTCGAACGGCGACACGTCGGTCACGATCTTCAGCATCTTGCCCGTGCTGTCGAAAACCACGCGGCAGCGGCGGCAGCGCGCGATGTGCTCTTCCAGCGCCCGGCGCAATTCGTCTGATCCATCGCCGTCGATGTAGCAAGAGAGATTCGCCAGCACGTGCTTGCAGTCCATGGTCTTCATGGTTTCTTCCTCACCTACCTGCAACGCGCATCAGCCGCATGGCCACAGCGCTTCCCATGTCCACTGCAGTGTGGACAATCTTTGTTTTCAGGGTTGGCGGCTGCTCAAACTTTTCCGCCAGCGTTTCGCGCAGCATCAACCGAGCTCGGAGCAGCCGGGACTTTACCGCCGGGATCGTCGTCCCCAGCACTTCCGCTGCTTCTTCCGCGCTCAGCCCCTCGACGTCGCGCAAAACAAACGCTTCCCGGTAAATCTCCGGCAACGATTGAATGCCGTTTTCGACGATGCGGTGGATTTCCTGCTTGCCGTAGAGCTCTTCCGGATTGCTCTTCCACGGCTCGAACCGTTTTGGCGTTACCTGTTCTTCCACAGTTTCCGCCGCGGTCAGCGGCACGTATTTATTCCGCGCCCTGCGCCTTCCGAGGGCTTCGTTCACGGCGATCCGGGTCAGCCACGTCGAGAAGCGCGCTTCCTTTCGAAACTGGTTCAGATGACGAAAAGCCTTCAGGAAAGTGTCCTGCATGGCTTCTTCGGCATCTTCCGTATTCCCAATCACGGCAAGCGCGACACGAAAGACGCGACGCTCGTGCCGGCGCACCAAAGGCTCAAAGGCTCTGCGGTCGCCGGCCTGCACCCGTTCCACAAGGATCAAATCGTCCTCGTCCGGGGCAGGCTGGCTTGCTCGGTCGTCCTTTTGCATTGTCAAAACATGAGACAGATGCTGCGGGGCAAAGGATTCAAAGAATCTGCCGGAAGCATCCTTATGGTGGCCGATGAGCTCCTAGACTTTGCGAAGCAAAGTACTTGACAATCGTGGCAAAGTCATCTAGACTTTTGCCATGGCAACGACACCGGGTCCTTTGCGCTCCCCTCGGCGCGAGCCAATCCCCATTGATGCGCGGGCGGCGGACCATCTCCGCTACATCCGCGAAACCATGGAACGCGCGGCGGAATTCACCGCCGTGCCGGGTTGGGGAGGCGTGGCCATGGGCGTCACCGCGCTGGTCGCCGCTTTCGCAGCTTCGCGGCAAGCCACTCCGCGGGCGTGGCTCATGGTCTGGCTCGTTGAGGCATTCGTTGCGGTAGCGATTGCGGCGCCCACCGCCGCCACCAAAGCGCACCGCGCCAATTCCGCCCTTCTCTCCGGACCCGGCCGGAAGTTCCTGCTGAGTTTTGCTCCGCCCATTGTCGTCGGGGGGCTCTTGACCTTCGCTCTTATCCAGGCAGGCGCGCTGAGCATTCTGCCTGGAGTGTGGTTGCTGCTCTACGGAACGGCCATCGTGACCGGCGGAGCATTTTCCGTGCGCGTGGTACCCATCATGGGCTTGTGCTTGATGCTGCTTGGCGCGGCGGCGCTTTTTGCTCCCGCGGCGTTGGGAGATGCGTTCATGGCGGCAGGCTTCGGCGTCGTGCAGATCGCGTTCGGTTTATGGATTGCCCGGAATTACGGAGGCTAAGAGGAATCGCATGGCTAAATCATCGGCAGCACGCCAGGAACGAGCGCAACGGTCGCGGGACCGCGAGGCCATTCTCGAGACGGTTCGCAATCCAGCGAGAGAAGCCACGCCGTCCGATCTGGACCGGCTGATTCACGAGCGCCTGCGGCTGGGCATTGTGAGCGCGCTGGCGGTGAATCGCTCGCTCACGTTCAACGAATTGAAAGCGCTGCTGAAAGCTTCCGATGGGAACCTGAGCGTGCACGCAAGGAAACTGGAGGAGGCGGAGTACATCGCGTGCGCGAAGTCCTTCGACGGGCGCACGCCCAAGACGGAATACCGCCTGACTGCCGCGGGACGCAAGGCGCTGGAACGCTATTTGAATCATATGGAAGCGCTGATTCGCGCCACGCGCGAAGGCTAAGGACCAGATCCGTGAACATAGAAACAAAGCGGCCCGCCTCAAAAGGTGGATGCTGCAAGACGAAGCAGGGGGCTAATTTGGGCGGAAAGCGGCCCGGGCCGTAGCCGGGGAAAATTTTTTGGATTGCTACTTTGCCAAACAAAGTAGTTTGAGTTATGTCGATGGCGGCGGAGAAAAAGAGCACCACATGGAGTTAGTCAGCATCAATCACCAACAGAAGCTTGCCACACTGGCCTTTGCTACGGCAGCGCCGCTGCACGTGGCGATCATTTCGGACGGCAATGGACGCTGGGCTACTACACGCGGGTTGCCGCGCTCGGCCGGGCACCGCGCGGGAGCGGAAGCCGCGCGCCACATCATCGAGGCTGCGCCGCGCCTCGGGATCCACACGCTCACACTCTTCGCGCTGTCTTCAGCGAATTGGAAGCGGCCGGCCGCGGAAGTGAACGCTATTTTGCGATTGCTCCACGAGTACCTGCTGACCGAAACGGCACATTGCGTGGAAGAAGGCGTGCGGTTGAGTGTCATCGGCCGGCGGGACCGCGTGCCGGCCACGCTGCGCCAGGCCATTGCCGATTCCGAAGCAGCGACCGTCAAAGGAACACGCCTGCACTTGCGGCTTGCGGTGGACTATTCTGCGCGCGAAGCCATCTTTCACGCGGCGTGCCGATTCTACAAAGTGACCGAGCTTTCGCCGGAATCGTTCAGCAATGTGCTCGCGGAGGTGTCCCGGGGCGGCTCGACGGAGGTCGATCTGCTGATTCGCACCGGTGGCGAACAGCGGCTGTCGGATTTTCTGCTGTGGGAGTGTGCGTTTGCGGAATTTGTGTTCGTTCGCAAGGCTTGGCCGGACTTCACAGTCGCGGACCTGGAAGCTGCGCTCAAAGAGTTTAGTCATCGTGAGCGAACGCGCGGCAGTTTGCCGGATGCGCTCGCGGGTTAAAGCGAAGAAAAGCAGATCCCTCGCTTCGCTCGGGATGACACCTGCTACTGTCTCGGCGGCTCACTGGAATTTGTCTAACGAAGGAGAAAGAACAATGTCAGCGTTTATGCCACACTTTGCTCCCGTCGTGGTGCTTCTTTTCCTGGGCACAGTTTTCCTGATTGGAATCGGGTTTCTGGTGATGTTTTACGGCGCGGTGCGGCGCTCGGCGTTCCTCG
>CAZGBQ010000112.1:0-12489 GCA_964524045.1 uncultured Acidobacteriaceae bacterium | reverse complement strand
GCGCCTTCGAGCACCGCCTTGATGGCGCGCCCTGCGCGGTGGTGCATGCGGTAGTTGAGCTCGAAGTCGCCGACCGAGAATTCGGCGTCATTGATGTGATAGTGCAGCGTATCGAGTTCGGGCTGGTCGAGACCGCGGTACTGGGCGAGCTCGGTGTCCAGCCGCTGGAGCGCATCGAAATACTGTCCTTGGTAGGCGTGATAGAGCGCCTCGCCGAAATAGAGATCCCTCAAGTCGCCGCCCGTAACCGGAAGGACGGTAAGTCCCAGGGCTAGGGCGAGTCCGATGAGTTGGCGAGTCGCTCGCATCGATTACCATTCCCCAAGCGCGATCGGAGTGTTGTCGGAACGCGATCCGGCCAGAGTCAGTCCGACCAGCTTTGGCTTCACTTCCTTGCGGAAAGTAAACTGTCCCGTGCGGCTGAAGTCCGCGCCGCCCTCAAGCTTGCCGTCGACAAGCACGTCCAGCTTGTGATCCCCGGTCGCCACGTTGCCGACGTAGATCCGTTGCACGCCGCCCTTGCGCAGGGCTTCGAGCTCTTTGGCGCTGTAGATATAGTGCGTAACAAGCTGGCCGTCGATTTGGAGCCGCACGGCGTCGAGACGCATCGTGTCGCCCTTGGCCAGCGAAACGAAGATCGCGACCTGAGTTCCTGACGGGTACAGCAGCTTCTCTTCCAGCTGGCTCAGCTCCGCTGACATGCGGAGGGCGTCGGACTTGATCTCTTGGATCTGTTCGTCAAGACCCCTCATCTCCCGTTGGTCAGCCGGGATCTCTTCTTGGGAAGGTTTCTGTACCGCAGCCTGAGGGGACGCCGGCGTGACAGTGACTTGGGCGCTGGCATGGGCCGAGCCGCCGGGACCAGTGGCGGTGACGGTATAAGTGGTCGATTGAGAAGGCCTCACTGTCGTGGAGCCCTGCGCGGCGACGCCGCCAACCGAGGGCTCCAAGATGATGGACGTGGCGTTCGTCGACAACCACGTGAGTTTGACCGGTTGGCCCGCATGGGCAGAAGCCGGCGAGGCGCTTAGGGCGACCTTCGGGGACGCTGGCGGTGACGCCAGTTGCGCTGCGGCAATGGGCTTTTTCCCGTTGACGAGCAGCGCAAACGCAACCAAACCGAACAAGCCCGCAGTTCGAAGCGAGTGGAAACGCATCGTACTTCCCCCCTCGCGCGCTGGGTGCACGACATTTCGACCGGAGGCAATCACAGAAATGCCAGACATGCGGGAAGGTGGTGATAGATTGGCGATCAAGCCGCAGCTTAAGAGTGTGAAGCTGCAAGCTTCGCATGTCCCGGCCCCCCCGGGTTGGTCTCATGGTTGCCAATCGCACGACCGCAATCAATCGTCCTTTGGAACAGATTTGGAACACGGTGCTACGGTACTGGGGTGTCTATACGACCAGCCAGCTTGTCTCGGAGGCAAAGTTGCCTGGGATTCGGAATCCACCTCTTAGGTGATTCTTAGGTAATTCGTTCGCAGCTTGCGAAGCAACATTGCATTCAAGAATTAATTATATTATATATAAATATAATTATAATAAAGCTGGGAGGAATTTGCTTCTCCAGCGCCCATGGTTGCGGGGGCCTGCGACCATCCGAATCCTAAATCGAAGCGAGGCTGCTCACAGGCTGGGATAGTTGGATTTTTCTTGAAGCCTTAGGTCTACGGAGCAATTATAGACGCCATCCTTCTCACGCGTCAGGGGGCGAATGGTTGCAAACTTTCCACGAGACTCGGACTCGCGCCGCATCTCATTGGTGAGATAGGAATCTCCTTCGAATCGCAATGGCGTGCTTCCGCTGTTCGTCCATAGTGCCCTCTCAGCGGAAACGGGGACCGCTGAATACAACATCGAGATTGTGGGGCAAATCCCCCCATCGCTAGCGAACACCACCTGGCTCGTGTTAGTCTCTGCGACAATGCGCGGACGTGCACGGCGTATGACCTGCCCAAAGTGCAAAGTGGAACAACCCTACAAAGCCAAATTCTGCCCGGAATGCGGGATACCTCTCTCAATGAACCGCAGGCTCACGAACGCTCTAGAGTGGCTCTTGTACGTGAAAAGCTGGCGCGGCTGGGGACGTGCGAGCGCGGCTTACCTATCGTTCGTGGCCCTCTTGGGAGTCATCTGGAGTATGGCCCTCGCTGCTTCGGATTTGTACGCCTATCCGGGGATAATGTGGACCTTCGTCGCCATCGCTGCACCTACCTCTCTACTCATTCTGCTAGCGCTGTCCCACTTGCTTCTGGCTATCAAGGAACCCTTAATTCAGCTTGCGAAATTCGCCATGACAGCAGCACTCCTTTTGATTGGGCTTTGGCTGGTCATTTATACGCTGCCCTACGTTTTTTCCGAAAGCCCGTGGGCCTATGCGCTGAGGTATTCCACCGACCTAAATCAGGTGAAGATTCTCCCGAAGCCCGCCGACTGCGACTTTTTGCATGCGCCCATTGGTTTTAAAGACTGCCACTACGAAAAATCCACTGTGGTCACGCGCTACAAGACGGATGCCCAAAGCGGGAATACTGTCGTTTCCTACGACGATGGCAAAACCTGGGCCACCGCTGAGGCAGGCCAGAAGCCCGGCTCGACCCAGGTCTACGTTGGATGGGTTCGCGTAATGGACGGGCGATAACTAACAGAGGTTTTGATTCTTCTGCAGTTGGTTGGAGTATCACACCCCGGAATTGCGTGACAATTCCCTGAAGAAAGCGGTGCGCAGTGCTTTTCATCGAGCGACCTATCACACTTGCTCACATCCGAGACTTCTGCGGGAGGTTCAACGAGGGCCTGCGGGTCGAGTACAAGCGAAATCTTGATGCGAACGTCCGTGAGAAGCTCCCGAAGGTTGTCTCGTCCTTCGCAAACTCTCACGGCGGAGTTCTCGTCGTCGGAGTGGACACGCTCGACGGTGTGCCGCGGGCCCCATTCGAGGGATTTGAGCCGCCAGCACGGGAAGAGTTCGCGCTCACCGTGGAGAACATCTGCCTCCAGAATATCAACCCACCTGTTTTGCCCCGGACGACGATGGTATTGAGTGACGTGCCCAAGCGAGTTTTTCTGGTCGTAGAAGTGGAGGAAAGCGGTGAGGCGCCGCACGCGATTGAGAACTCCAAGAAGGTGTACGTCAGAACGGGAAACGCAGCCAATCCGTATGACGCGGCCGCCGTGGACCTGATTATTGATCTGGTGAAGAGGCGCAAGGAACCCCTGGAACTGAGAGATCGCCTCACGAAGTCCGCCGAAGGCAGGGCGGGACAAGTGGTTGGTAGTCAACAGGCCTACTCCCAGGTAGCGATCTGTCCCCGGTTCCCGCGGTCAGCCCTCTGCTCCTCCGAAGAAGTCTACGATTTCATCCAGAATACCCGGTACCTCAGCGGGGACTTCATCAACCGCAATTACTTGAGCCGAGTGCCAGACGGAGTAGCCGGGCAGATACCTGAGCGTGCAGGTGGGTCGGCGGCGTACGAAGAAATCAACAGATTTGGGCTTCTGTTCGCCAGAACTCAGTTCCACAAGGTAGGATGGCAAGGGGATGCTCAACCGATACTTCTCTTCAGAGACCTCTTTTTCCCGCTGTGCAAGTTTCTTTATTGTGCGCACAGCTTTTATCGCGCTACGGGTTTCCACGGCGGCCTTTTGGTGCAGGCGTCGCTGCGTAATGTCGCCAACGAGAGAATGACTTTCTATCGCATCGAAAACGTGGCTCTAGAGGGCCTGTCGCCAAACGACTTCCGCTGCATAGCTGACGTCGTTTCAACAGAGCGGTTCGTCGGAGTGGATCGCATCGTGACGAACGAGAACAAGTTCGACGTGCTCACGAGCATTCTCGCAGAACTCGCCTGGTCGTTCTGGCAAGCGTTTGGAGCGTTTCCCAGACGTCGGCTTGACCGCTATGCCGCTGATACGTTGGATGGACTGGGACTTGCATAGACTTCCTTCCTCGCTACTAACTGCCTTCGGGCGACCGCACCCTCGCGATTAGCCTCGTCAACTCTTCTTCTCTGTTCCGGCACTGAGCTACCATCTCGCCCGCGGTTGCGATGAGCTTCCCGTCTGCGGTCTCCAGCCTTCCACCGTTTTTCTCTAACTCTTCCCAGGCTTTGCCTAATTCGCGTGTTCGGGCAAGGTCCTCTTCGAGAAGTTCGATGAACCGCTGTGCAGGATCGTTCGGCATTCTGGTCACGAGTTTTTGTCCCGCATGTCAAAGCGTATGTCGTCTGCTTTTGGGCAATCGTGGGCGGGCGGCGAACCTAGCTCGTGCTCTTTGACGGGTTCGCGGGGCCACTCGCTTCCGCACTCCGGGCACCGATACAGGTATCGTCCGTTCCACATGGGTACTTTGATGAATGCCATTTCTTCTTCACCGCCTTCTTCAGGAATTGTCACTCCTAGCGAAGCGAAGCATCCCAAATCGGCGCGGGCTTCACTCACGCTCAACCAGTCCATTCAGGTCAACCGAAGCCGTCGCCAGGCTGGTTCTTTTTGAGGTCTCCGAGAATCTCAATCAGGAGCACGGAGCAGGTGACGAGATTAAAGTGGTGGGTGAGTTTGTACAACTCTTTCTGCGAAAGAGATTGGAGCGCCGATTTGTCGATCAGGAGATTCGGGCCCATGAATTACCTGCCGCAGCCTTAAGGCGATCCCGCATGACACATTTTCGGCCACAGGGCCTTCTCGCCCAGAAATCAAAGGGTTGCTCTGGAGCGAGCAACCCTTTGTACTTCAACCTCTTGGAATGGTTGCGGGGGTCAGATTTGAACTGACGACCTTCGGGTTATGAGCCCGACGAGCTACCAGGCTGCTCCACCCCGCACAGTCACTATATCGGATGGACATGCCGGCGTCAAATTGCGCCAGGAGGGCGCGATTGGCGCAAAATTACCACTTCGTGTTTTGACCTTAAGGAGGAGTAAAGAAGACCGCTCCGAGAAGTGCTACCACTCGCTGTACGGCGTGTGATCAAACGGGGAAGTGCCGCTGGAATTCGAATGCACATCCGTCATTCCCGTAGTGGTTTGCTCCGGGCTGATCACCACGCTGTCGAACACCGGTACCCAGTCTTTGGCCCGCGTCATAGGATCGATCGGCACCCCGTGAAGATAGCCCGCCTGCTGCAAATCGTCCACGGACTGAGGTGCAGCCTGCTTGTCCAGTGTGTAATTGTCGATGGCGTCCCGTATCGTGTGGAGGTCAGTCTTCAACACAGCTTCCTTGGAGCGAATCACTGTTTTCTGATAGTTCACTACCGCAATCCCAACCAGAATCAAGATGATGGTCATTACGATCATCAGCTCAATAATGGTGAACCCTAGATTCCAGCGCACGCCGCGGCCAGTCCGCCGTGGGCTCGCGTGCAAACGATTGTTAAAACGCGTTCTCACGTTAAAGCAATCTCCCAATCACCAGTCCGAATACTTTGTCCCATTCATGGCCGTGTCCCTGGACTGCGAATACACATCGAATACGTTTTTGCCGCTCCAATGCGCGGAATCCGGATCGTCCTGAACCGAGCGCAGCCCCCAATCCGCGCGCCCGGTCATGGGATCGATGGGGATCTTGCGAAGAAATCGAATCTTCTTGTCGCCGCTGTTACCCAGTTGTACGCCCCTCACCAGTGTTTCCAAGTCGGGCGGATAGTTCTCGCTCCCGATGTCCGTGCGGATCTGATTGTGGTCGGCCGCGTCTTTGTACCGGTCAATCGCGTCGCGGATTTCCAGCAGATCGTGGCGAAGCTCAGTTTCTTTTGCGCGAACCACGGAATACTTCGCAATAGGCAGCGCGACCGAGGACAGGATCAACAATATCGCGCAAGCGAGAATCAGCTCCAGGAGCGTCATGCCTGCATGCGGGCGAACTCGCCGCCAGCCTCGGCCATGCTGCATTCGAACTGAAACTTGGGACCGCATCGCCCGACCGATCCGACTACGGTTGAACTTGCAACGTAGCTTCGCCAGTCACCAGCGGGATGGCCCTCTGCTGCGAGTCTTTCGCGCTAACCTGCACAATCGACAAGCTCGCAGTGCCCGGCGCGAGTGCTTTTACGACCAGGCCGAGAAGCGTTCCGGTTCCGCTGACTCCCGGCGTATTTGGCTGCCGGGTTGCCGAGATGATCGTCTGGCCTTTTTCCTTGAACGGTTGCGAAAGGATGGCGATTTCCTGCGTCCCTCCGGAGAGGAAGCCTCCGTGCTGCACTTCCTCGATGCTGACCACCGCCGGGTTGTACTGCAGCAACATCGGGATAGAGAACAAGTCGTTCACGTTTTCCACCACCACGCCCACCGTCGCGGTCTGCCCAGGTTTCAAGGAAAGACTCTGTGGCTCGAACCGAATCTTTGCCGCCGTAGCCGCCGGTGCAGCGCCGGTAGCGCTAGGATTCGGGTTCGCAGGCGGCTGTTGCGTTGCCGGCGCTGGCGCGGGATGCTCCATCTGCTGCGGCGCGCGAAGCTCGCTCACCTGTTTGACTTGAACGTTTGTCTCTGTACCGGAAAACACGGATTGCAAGTTTGCCTTCGTCCATTCCGGCATGCGCACAATGCGTGGCGTCAGCACGATGAGCACTTCGTCTTCCAGGTGGTCCGTTTTGTTATCGGAAAACAGGCGGCCAAAAATCGGCAGCTTCGCCAGCCCCGGCCATCCGTTTACGGTTTTCGTGTCTGTGCGCTCGAACAGGCCTCCGATAATACTGACTTCCCCTTCTCTAAGCCGGATATCGTGTTCGATCTTGTCCGACTTGATCACCGGTTGCGTAATGCCGCCGATGCTCGCGTCCCCCGCATGAGACGAGATTTCGATGACCAGCTTCATGCTGACGTCGCGGTTGGGGTGCACGCGCGGCGTCACGTCCACGTTGACTCCGATATCCAGGTACGTAAACTGCGTGTTCACCAGCGGGTTGACAAAGCCCGCGCCGCCGGTGCTGCCGACTCCCACACCTGCCTGAAAGCTCCCCGTCGCGATGGGGATGCGGCTGCCGATTTTCAACTTGGCGGTCTGCCCTTCCACGGAGCGTATCTCCGGATTCTGGATAATCTTCGTTGCCGTGTCGGTCAAGATGGCGGTGGCCGCCGCTCCCGGCAGAGTCACGCTGTAATCCTTCGTACTCAAGTGTTTCAACTGATTGAGCGTAAAGACTGTCGTGGAGCCCGACGAACCCGATGAACTTGTGGTACTGCCACTCGGGTTGAATGCCAGCGTGGCCGTTTGACCGGGCAAAACTCCGAGCTGCCGGAGGCGGTCGGTGCTCGCCTGCAACACTTCGACTTGGATGATCACTTCCGGCTTGGCCTTATCGATGTCGCGAATCATTTTTTCCGCCAGGATCAACTTGTCCGGGGTATCTCGCACAATGAGCGCGTTCTGCGAGTTGATCTGCTGGATGCGCTTCAAATCCAGCAATTGCCTCAGCCCCGTCTGAATTTCCGTTAAATCCTGCGGTTGCGTCGTGTTGGAAAGGTAGAAGGTGCGCACCACCTCTTCATCGTAATCGCGGCGCTTCTGCGGCTGATCTGGAATCACGAAAAGCGTGTTTTCCGTGACCGGCTTAACGAAGGCCTTGCTTTCCAGTGACACGATTTCCAGCGCCTGTTCCAGCGTCACGTTGTTCAGGTCCACCGTGATGCGCCGCGCGGGGAAGTCCGGGTCATAAATCATGGTCAGCCCGGCCAACTTTCCAATGGTGTCAAAGACAATCTTCGCGTCGTTGGACGATTTGAAGTTGATCGGTTCCCGCGAGAGCGGCTTGATTTGGGGCGGCGCGGAGGCAAGCGGCTGATTAGCATCGCCGGGCGGCTCGGCGGGGCCTGTGTTCTGCTGATTCTTTTCCGCGATCATCTCCGCGGTCTTGTTCAACTCCTGCTCGGCAATCGAGCTCGCAGGGTCAATCGCCAGCGCCCTTTGAAATTCTCCGGCTGCGCCCTGCAAGTCGCCTTTCTTCCGAAACTCCAGACCCTTCTTGACATGGGTTTGCCCGGCCTCAAAGCGCGCCTGATCCAGCCTGATCTTGTAGGTGGCGTTGTGCGGATCCGCTTTAACCGCTTTTTGGTAGTAACTGAACGCTGCGTCGTAATCCTGAAGCGCCGCCGCTTTCTCGCCCTCGTGGTACTCGTTCCCACCTTTCGGGCAGCCTGCGGCCAGCAGCCCGACACACATACTTAGGACAACCGTTCCCCAACGACGCATGCCTTCTCCGAGGCCTCGACAGGAAGGCCCTTGTAGTGGAAGTCTAACATTCGCATTAGAGGTGCGGCAAGGCGGGGAGGTTGGCTGTAGTCCATGAAACAATGGGCTCTTTTCGCCCAGAGTGACAAGTTTTAACACTGCAGTTATGATGGAAAAGTCGTGGCCAAGCCGCCGAAAAAATCAGAAAAAGGCGCAAAGCCTGCTGAGCAAGTTGTCGCGCAGAATCGCGCCGCTTCGTATAACTACCATATTCTGGAAAGACATGAGGCCGGCCTGGTGCTGCATGGCACGGAAGTGAAGGCCTTGCGCGAAGGCAAAGCCAACATTCGCGACGCTTATGTTGATTTCACACCTACCGGCGCTTGGCTGGTTAACGCACACATTTCACAGTACTTACCGGGCGGTCCCTGGAACCATGAGCCCCTCGGCTCTCGAAAACTACTGCTTCATCGCGCCGAAATCCACAAACTTTCCGGCCGCACGGAGTCTAAAGGCCTGACAGTCATCCCTTTGAAGGTCTACTTTCGCAACGGCATTGCCAAGGTCGAAATCGCCCTGGCGCAGGGCAAGAAAGCTTGGGACCGCCGCCAGGATGAGCGCACCAAAGAGGCTCGCCGGGAAGTCGAAGAATCCATGTATCGCAATCGGAGGCGATAAATCGCTATGCAAATCTCGTTGGAAGCCCGGCCATTCACGGCCATCGAAACCGAGGCGCTGGTCTCGTATGTGTTCGAAGAGACCGACCTGGTGAAAGGACGCATTGCGGAGATCGATCAGTCCGCGGGCGGCCTGCTGAGCAAGCTGGCCAAGAGCGGGGAGCTCACCGGTAAGAATTTGGAGTTCACTTTGGTGCATGCGCCTACTGGACTGAAAGCGGCTCGGTTGCTTCTGGTCGGAGCAGGGAAGCGCGAGCAATTCAATTCCGCGACCCTTCGCAAGGTTGCTGGCGCTGCCTTGCGCTATCTGAAATCGCGTTCTGTAAAAAACCTTGCGCTGCTCGTGCGCGAAGGTGACGCTACCGAAGAATCCGCCCAAGTCGCTGCCGAGGGCGCGCTGACCGCTGATTTCGAATCAGACAAATACAAGACCGAGAAAAAGAACGACAAAAAGATCGACACCGTGCTGATCGCAGGGTACTCCGACACAGAGCGCTCCGCGGCCGAGAGAGGCCTGGCGAAAGGGCGGACGATTGCTGAGTCGCAAAATTTTGCGCGCGACCTGATCAACGAGCCTTCGAACAAACTCACGCCAAGCATCCTCGCGCAAAAAGCGGAAGCGATGGCCAAGTCCGCAGGACTTTCCGTAGAAATCCTCGATGAAAAGAAAATCGCCGACTTGAAAATGGGCGCGCTGCTGAGCGTTGCCCAAGGCAGCGTCGAGCCGCCGCGCATGATCGTCATCACCTACAATCCACCCACGGCCAAGCCTGGCGCGCCCGTCATCGGGCTCATCGGCAAGGCGGTCACGTTTGACACGGGCGGAATCTCCATCAAGCCGTCCGAAGGCATGGAAAAGATGAAATACGACATGGCCGGCGGCGCCACGATGATTGGTGTTATGCGCGCGCTTGCTGCCCTCAAACCCAGTGTCAAAGTAATTTGCGTTGTGCCTTCCACGGAAAACATGCCTGGCGGCCGCGCGCAAAAGCCCGGCGACATCCAAACAGCCATGTCCGGTAAAACCATCGAAGTACTTAACACCGATGCGGAAGGCCGCCTGATCCTTGCCGACGGTGTTCACTATGCGAAGCAGCTTGGTGCCACCCACTTAGTCGACGCGGCAACACTGACCGGCGCGATTGTCGTGGCGCTCGCTGGCATCAACGTTGGCGTTTTTGGCTCAGACCAGCCCTTCACCGACAAGCTGCTTGCCAGCGCGAAAGCCACCGGCGAAAAAATGTGGCAGATGCCCATCGATGACGAGTACCGCGAGTTCATTAAAGGTGCGGTCGCGGACATTCAGAACATTGGCAGCGGCAAAGGTGGCGGCGCCATCACCGGCGCGATGTTCATCAAGGAATTTACCGGCGACTCGCCGTGGATTCATCTCGACATCGCCGGCACGGCCTGGAATGACGACTCCAAGCCCTGGCTTGCCAAAGGCCCCACTGGCGTAGCCCTTCGCACGCTCGTCCATCTCGTCATGTCGTATTGAGAATCGGTTCTGG
Source organism: uncultured Acidobacteriaceae bacterium (assembly GCA_964524045.1). Lineage (GTDB taxonomy): Bacteria > Acidobacteriota > Terriglobia > Acidiferrales > UBA7541 > Acidiferrum. The sequence goes on along the minus strand of CAZGBQ010000112.1, from coordinate 2,135 downwards.
CCTTAGGAGGTATAATGCGTTCCCGCTTAACGCTCGTGGTTCTAAGTCTGTTACTGGCGCTTCCTGTGGCCGAAGCGAAACAGAGTGGTACGACGAAAGCAGAGCCATTGGTCACGGGGGTCCTTTTGCACGAATGGTGTGGAGCGGCCAAGGAAATCTGGAAGGACAAAGACGGAAACATGTCCTTTACCGGAGACTCGAGCCGAATGTCCAAGGCCATGCTTTGTCTCGGATATATCAGAGGGGTTGCGGACAGTATCGGTGCGTCCGACAAACCTGGCTTAGATCCGCACAAAAGACTGCAACGATATTTTGAAGCGGCTAATATTTTTCTCGACCGTCATCCAGAAAGAAGAGGCGAGTCAGCAGCAATCTTAGTGAAAGAGGCTTTACAGGCACTGGACTGAATCCTTTGGCGAATCCTGAGCGTTACTCAAATTTGCCCGAAGCGCTAGTCAGCTGCTTTTGCTACGAGCAGTTCGACCCATTCCGTAGCCGAAATCGGCGCACGGGGAACGCGCGAGCGCGCGAGCTTGTAGCGCATCTTCTTCAAACCGTGCAATGGCCGCGAATCCTTGAGAAAGGGGATCAATCGCGCCGCACGCCGCGCGAGTTGTTGCCGCTCTTCTCGGAATTTTGCACCATCGTCGGGCCGGAATTGCGCCCAAGCCACCGATTGCACGAAGCCGGCTGGTCCAAATCGGTCGGAACCAAGAACCTGCTCAACGAAGACGCGAATCGGGCCTTCGTAGGCATGCAGCGCATCATGCATTGCGACAATGGCGCCATTCGAAAGAAGGGGCGAGAACAAAGCGAAATCCTCGCTCGTTCCCTGGTAGGTATGATCCCCGTCGATCCACAGCAGGCGTATCGGGCGGCTCCATCCTTTTGCCACGTCTCTTGAGAACGCGCGGTGAATCTCGACATGGTCTTCCAGTTTTGCGGCCCTTATCCCAGCCATGAACTCGTCGAACGACGAAGCGCCTGCGACCTGCGGGTCGGTGACCGATGGACCTGTGTGCGGGTCGATGGCCACTATAGGGCTCAGGCTGTAGCGGGCGGCGACCGACGCCAGCAACACGGTGGACTTGCCTTTGTAGCTTCCAATCTCAACGATGCTGCCCTTCGCCGGTGTCGCCGCGGCCACTAGTGCGAGAAACCGCGCTTCGTTGTCGCCGAGGAATCCAGGGATGCCGCGAGACAGTTCTAGCGCCTGCTCGACGGCCTCATTCACGTCTTTGGGCAGATTGGCCATGGAGTTTCAACGGTGCGATCTAGCGTTGCCCGTCATTTCGAGGCCGCGCCTTTTGCGGCCGAGAAATCTCTCTTCTATTTGCGCGTGCAGCGCCGAACAATGGCGTCGTCACATCTTGTGCGGCGGCCCCGTTGTAGGGGCGCAGCATGCTGCGCCCCAGCTCGGCACGACCGCTACATTTTTTCGGGAGCTTCTATTCCCAACAAACCCAGCGCGCGCACCAGCTGCGTTTCCACCAATTCCGTCAGGCGCAACAGAAATGCGCGCTTCTGCTCGTCGGCTTCGGACAGAACGTGATGCTTGTGATAAAAACTGTGGAACGATTGCGCCAACTGAAAGGCATACCTGGCCACAAAGGATGGCTCTTGTGTAGCGATCGCTGCGTCCACAGCATAGTCAAGCGAACCTGCTGTCAACAATAACTCCCAGAGAGCTGCGCCTTCAGTTCCAGTTAACAATTGACCGGCGACTTCCGTGCTAGCCACGGCATTGCTTGTTGCGCCTGCCACCTCAGCGCCTTTCCTGCGAATCCCGCGGATGCGTACCACGGCGTTCTGGCAATACGGGCCGGTTTCCCCTTCGAAGCTGAGCGCATCGTTGAAGTCAAACGCGATGATCGCGTTGCGCGTAAACTTCAACAGGAAGAATCGCAAAGCCCCCACCGCAATTGCATGTGCCGTGCGCTTCTGTTCGTCCGCAGGCATATCAGCGCGCCGCGTCTGGACCTCCGCAAGCGTTGCTGCTTCCAGCTTGTCGATCAAGTCGTCGGCCTTAACGCCGAACCCCTTGCGTCCGCTCATGTCGATGAACGGGCGCTTGGCATCTTCCGCGGAAAGCTCATAGCCCATCTCGGCAGCGCAACGCGGAGTTAGCACGACGA
>CAZGBQ010000111.1:0-12665 GCA_964524045.1 uncultured Acidobacteriaceae bacterium | reverse complement strand
TGGCGCGTGTGGTAAGATGGTGGCGTCGATCCAGCCATGTAACCGGGCTCGCGTTTAGAAAGCAATTGGCCCTGCCTTTTCCCCGTCGGCCGGACCATTGTGATACCTGGAAGGCCGTTCCATGCACGAAGCGGAGAAGGGGACCTCAGATTCAGCTTCCTTAATCATCGCTGGAAAGATACCCATGCGGGTGCCTACGCCGGCCTCCTTGCCCGCTCAAATCATTCCGGCGAGGAGACGAGCGCCGCGCATTCCTCCATCCCCGGATCAGGACTCGTCCGTACTTGCCGAGAACGAACCAATGCTGCCGCTACCTTCGTCTGCGGACCAAGCGTCGCAACCGCAGCCGTTGGAATCCATCGACGGCTATCTTTTGGCCTACTACTACGCCGCGCTCACGAATCTGTTTTGCCAGGCGCATCTGTCTCTCGTTCAGAACCCTCAGGAGGACGACGTGGTAAGGGCTGCTGCGGACAGAAGCTACAGAGATTTCTTCGCGCTGGATAGTTGGCTCGGGTCCCTGGAACAGAATGAAATCGAGGCCAGTCCCCACTTGCCTCTGTTTCTGGAGGCCCGCGAAAGTTGGAAAAATCTGGTCAAAAGCTGCTCCATGATTCCGAAACCAGACCCCGAGAGGCGCATCGAACCCTGGACTGACGCGTCGCAGATTTGAAGGACTTGGAGGGCTGGCTCGCGGCCTTGGATTTCAATAAACTTCAACTCAGCCCTGCGCGATCTTCTGGAACATAGACTCGATGGGGAAGCTCCTGTAGCATTCCCGAGTGAAGAAAACCAAGCCTCGCGATCGCGGTTCTACGACGAAACGTCGCGCTCCAAGAACCGTCGACGAATACCTTGCCGGTGTTCCGCAGCCGGCGCGCGGCACTTTGGAAAAAACTCGCGCCGCAATTCGCTCCGCGGCGCCACGCGAGGCGGCCGAGACCATCAGCTACGGGATCCCAGCGTTCAAGTACAAAGGCGTGTTAGTGTGGTTCGCCGCTTTTTCCAACCATTGCAGTCTGTTCCCGACCGCAGCGGTAATCGAGGCGTTTAAGAACGAACTCAAGGGCTTTACCATATCCAAAGGGACCATCCAGTTCCCCACCGATAAGCCCTTGCCGCTGGCGCTCATCAAAAAAATGGTGAAGGCCCGCGTCGCTTACATCGAAAGCAAGCAAAGCGGCTGAAGGCTTCAGAAGTCCTGTGCTAAACGGGTCTGCTAATTGCTTTGAGTAGCGGGCTTAAAACCGGGGTTGGCCACAAACTTAGGCGGTTCCGCTTCGGTGGCGAACTGGAAGCCCGTAAGATAAGCAAGTCGCAGAATCTTAGCCATCTTTACGTAATTGATTTTGTCGGCCGTGTCGGTCGTGTGGTGATAGTCGGGGTGAAAACCCGTGAACCACCAAAAGGCGGGAACGTTGTGCAGCACGAACGGAAATTGGTCGCTGCGAAAAAAAATGTTGAGCGCAGAGTCGTGGTCGAAGCGGTCGTCCAAAACCAGCCCTACGAACTTGTTTTCCTCCACGACCGCGCGGTTGTAATCCGGGCTGTACGGCGCGCCAATCAGGTTCAGCCGGTTCGTCGTATCCGCAGGAATATCAATTAGGCCCTTGGTCTGGTCGCTCTCCGTTTCGTTACGCCCAATCATATCGAAGTTGATGACGGCGCGCGTGGTCTCCAGCGGGCGCAGCGGATGAGCGGCCATGTAGAAGGAGCCCAGCAAACCGCGCTCTTCCGCGGCAAACACGACAAAGAGCAGTGAGCGCTTCGGTTTCTCCCCGTGCCCGGCGTTGGCTGCGAAGGCGTGGGCTAGCGAAACAACACCGACGCTGCCGGAGCCGTTATCGTCGGCGCCATGCCAGATTTCCGTTCCGCTGATGCCGTCATGATCGTGGTGTCCCGAAAACAAGATGGTTTCATCCTTGAGTTGCGGGTCGCTGCCCTCCAGCAAACCGGCAACGTTGTAGCTTTTGCCTGAGCCAACCGATACGTTGCGGTAATGCAGCGTAACTTGCGTGTCCGGCAAAGCCTGTGATTGCGGCTTGAGGTCGCGGTCGATTGCGGCTTGCAGCTCCGCCGGAGCCGTTCCCGCCGTGGCAAAAAGTTCTTTGGCAGCCGCATCCGAAATAATAGCCGCGGGCGTGTGGAGAGCGTCCTCGGCAAGCGCCTGCGAAGGAAGCGGCACAGCTCGCGTTGCCGAACCGCCAATTCTCGCAACGCGCTCCTGATTGGACGGATGCTTGCGGTTCGGTTCTGCAACCATGAGGACTCCAACCGCTCCGTGCGCCTGCGCATTTAGGATCTTGACGCGTCCGGTCGCGTAGCGCGTATTGCCGGTGCCATTGAATATGGACGCGGGGTCCGTTTCCTGGGGTTCGTGGTCGAAGATCAGCACGATCTTTCCGTGGACGTCGATTCCGCTGTAATCGTCGTAGTGCAGCTCTGGGGCCGTGATTCCGAAACCTGCGAACACAACATTGGCGGTCACATCGACGTCAGAGCGGTACGCGCCAAGAGCTTCCGGAAATTTCCATTGCTTTTCGGCACCCGTGCGCTTGAGGGCCACGTAGCTGTGCTCGCGGTCGGCGCGGTATTCGACGAGCTCCACGGGTTGCAGAAAGCTCCCATTCGCCGCTGGCCGCAGACCGGCTTTGGCAAATTCCGAAGCGATCCACTGGATGGCCACATCGTTGCCGGGCTGCAAAGACATGCGGCCCTGCAGCGCGTCTGAAGCCAAAAATGACAAGTCTGCACGTAGCGTGTCTTCGCGGATGCTGCCGAAACCCGTTGCCCGGCTGGCCGGCACTGCCTGCTGAGCGCGCGTGGGAACGCCCAAGCCGAGACAAGCAAGGCTCGCAAGAACGAGGAACTTCATTTCGTTCCTATGCATGGGAAGCAACATACGCAATCCTGTCTCAATGAGCAACTCAGAATCGTTCTTCCACTGGTCAGGAACCAGCGGTACCTTCAAGCACGGTCTGGCTGGAATTCCATTTCAGCTAGTGCATAACCAGAACCCTGATCCGCGAAGTTTGATCAGGCGCAGCGCAGTTGTCCTACGCTAGAGGCAAATCCGCGTTTTGGATTCGGGCAACGTTGGCTGGAGGCAAGAGTCGTGAGAAAGATCATGGTAAGCGTCGGGCTGCTCCTGTTGTGCGCTGCTTTGACTGGCGCTGAGCAAGGCGGCACCAACGGCAACGATGAGGGCGGCAGAATTCTCGGTTTGGAAAATGCCTGGAACCACGCGCTAGAGGCAAAAGACATAAAAGCGCTGGACATGATCCTGGCACGAACGTTTGTTTCCGTCGAAATCGACGGGAGCGTCTCTTCGAGGAGCGAATTTCTGGCGGGTATCAAGTCGCCGGACTACCAGCCGTCCCAGGCGGTCACGGAACAAAGCAGTGTGCAAGTCTACGGCGATGCGGCTGTGGTGGTGGGGATATTCCGAATCAAAGGAACGGAGAAAGGGAAACCTTATGTGCATCGCGAGCGCTTTGTGGATACGTGGATCAAGACCACAGGAGCGTGGCAATGCGTGGCGTCGACCAGTACGTTGATCAGCGCAAAGGCAGCGGCCGACTAGACCTGTTAGGCCATTCGCGGCCTTTACGGTTCCTCCGGTCAGAAGGAGTCTCAACTTGCCCACCGAGCCTGCTCATCAAGCGCTATCTCTCACACTTTATCTTGTTTTAGGCCATACACCTTAGATAGATCGGTTACGTATTGTTGGAAGTCTTAGCGGCGTGCGAGTCCGCGGCGCAACGGATTTTTTCACCAATGGTGATCGTGTCATAAGAGCGTTCGACTGGGAAGCCAAACTTTCCAAGGATGCGGTAGGCGAAGCGTAGGCGAGGATTCTGCTGTTCGGCGGAGCGTCCCGGAATGTAGTGGCGGTAGCCTGTTGCTTCGAGGGATTCCCATCGGGATAGCTTGATTTCAAGAGCGGCGTGACCGTAGAGGGCCTTCATGGCCTCTGGGAACATTCGCCAGCAGTCGATGGGTGCTTCATGGTAGGGCCAACTGACAGGATTGATGGTCACGACTAATCCGCCCTTTTTGCAAACCCGCGCAAGCTCGCGAATCCACACCCAGATTTGCCGTACGTGCTCAATCACCTGGCCGGACAAAACGATGTCGTAGGTTCCGGATGGCACGGGGAATTCGTACTCCGAAGAGGCGCGATAGGTGAGGGACGGATTATCGTGTAAATCGATGGTGTGCCAAACGATAGAAGGGTCCGCGACAGTATTTTGATAAGTCGAAGGAATGGCGTCCGGGCCGATCTCGAGAACTTTCATCCCGGGGCGGAACAATCCTCTCGCGTATTTTTGAAACAAGAGCTCGCTATTCTTGTGCACGGTCAGGCTCCGCCTTAACTATGGTTGACCAGAGCGACTTCTGAAACGCCTCCCTGTGGACCGGGACAAAACGCTAATCCCGCTCGTCTTCTTTCCAAAGTAAATGTTAGGGAGCACGGCTGCGGCTCATCTGTGGCTAGTGTTGAGCAGGCTGCGATACTCAGAAATCATGCGCTCAAGAGTGTAGTTCTGTTGAGCGCGTTCCCGCGCTCGTTTTCCGAGTTGAACAATCAACGCGGGTTGCTCAATGACTCGTTGCATCTGATCAGCCAGGGCATTCGCATCGCCAGGCGGAAAAGTAAGTCCGGCGTCTCCGATTTCCTCAGCCAGTCCACCTATCTTCGAACCGATGATGAGTCTGCCTCGCATCATTTGCTCGAGGGCCGATAATGGCGCAACGTCCTCCCAGATGGAAGGCATGATGCCTACCGATACGCTGCTCAGCGCGGCCTGCAGCTTTTCTCCTGTTAGAAATCCGAGGAATCCCAACCGGTCTGTCAGTTCCGAAGCGCATGCCTGATCCTGCAACGCTTTTAGCTCTGGTCCATCACCGATGATCAGAACCCGAAAATCGCAGCCCCGCTTTTTAAGGATCTCTGCAGCGTTGAGCAAGACGTTGACCCCTTTTTCGCTGACCAGCCGGCCTACGTAAGCAAAGCAAACAGGGTCTTGCTTTGCAAAACTTGGGGTCCGGCCTTCCTCGCAAGTAAACGGGACACCGTTGCGAATGACCTGTGTCCCCCGCAAAGAGATGCGTTCTGACAGATGCTGGGACACCGCAACGTTGCATTTCGCAAGTCGAGTAAGCGCCCGGCGCGCGAAAGTAAGAAGAAGAAGTCGCATGCTGCGGCCAAAGCCTTCCTGCACCCGGTTACATTTCACGCATTCCCCGTAGCGCCTCGCGGCGAAATATCCGGGGCAGGGCCCTCGCGTTGGAAGATGAAATAACATGCCATTGGGACAAATGCACTGGTAGCCGTGATGCGTCACAATTGCTCGCTTACGCTGAATCAGCGCAAACAACATCGGTAGAATCGCAGGCCCTGCGAGAAGCAAGCAGTCTGTTCCTGCAACTAACCTCCATAGCTGAGCCGAACCCGCTTTGCGCACGACCGGAAAGGGTGCTTCAGATGAGTCCCGGTTTTCGGCCGCCGGGGTTTGCGTAACCACGGTCACCTCAAAGCGTGGCGCGTGGCTCTGGGCGCCCGCGAGTGCAAGTTCCCTTGACAAATCCATGACGAAGGTTTCAATGCCCCCGACTTGCGGCGCAAAAGCATGAGAATAAATCAGTAGCTTCACAAAAAACCCCAAAACACAGTTGAATCAACAACCATACAGACTTAAATGGCCGCCGACTTCGGCCCCGTGCGTGTGCCGACTTCAAACGATTTGACAGGTTGCTTCGCGCACCATGACAATCGCGTTGTGAGTCTTTCACAAATACCCGCGAACACGGCGCTGGGCCGGCTTCTTCGCCTTCCATTCACGCTGCTCGCAAAAGGAGCGGTTGTCCGTGTGCTTCGAGGCCCTGCACGCGGAAAACGATGGATCGCCGACTCCACAACCCAAGGGTTCTGGCTTGGCTATTGGGAACTGGACGCACAGCGGCTGTTCGCCTCCCGTCTCCGCCGGGGCGACGTGGTGTACGACGTCGGCGCTCACGTGGGGCTCTACACACTCGTGTCGAGCATACAGGTCGGTGAGGAAGGCCATGTCTATGCATTCGAGCCATCTCCCCGGAACCTGGGGTACTTGCGCAAGCACATCGAACTGAATTATCTCTCGAATTGCACGGTTGTCGAGGCGGGGATTTCCGACTGCTCCGGCACACGCTGTTTTGACCTGACGGAGCATGACTCGGCGGGGCATTTTTCAGGATCCGGCACGGTAATGGTCAGGACTCTGGCGCTGGACGATTTTCTCAGGTCTGAGCAGGGCGGGCGGCCGCCCAACGCATTGAAAATAGATGCGGAGGGAGCTGAGTTGGACGTTTTGCAAGGTTCCCGCAGAATTGTAACGGAATTCGCCCCGCTCATTTTCTTGTCCACGCATTCCGATGATCTCGCGCGGCAATGCTGCCAGTGGTTGACTTCGGCTGGCTACTTGCTTACTCCTTTGGACAAAGACGAGTTTCTTGCGGAAAGGCCTGGCAGGTGAGTTCATTGCGCATATACATCCTGTGTCGGCAAACGTAGCTTCCCAATCGAACCGTTGCGTGGCGCTGCTTGGGCGTCCGGATAGGCCAACGGATGCGGTCGAAGATTACTGCCGATATTTGAGCCAGGCGCTCGAGAAACACGGCTGCTCGTTGGAACTTTTTCGCGTGCCGTGGACCGAACAAGGATGGAGCCAGGCGTTAGGGGAAGTGCGAAAAAAGGCGGAACAGGACAGAGGTTCATGGTTTCTCCTTCAATACACGGCGCTTGCCTGGTCGCGCCGCGGCTTCCCTTTGGGTGTTCCGAAACTCATTCAGGGCCTGAAGAATTGCGGCGCGCGCTGCGCCGTCGTTTTCCACGACGCTATTCCCTATGGCGGTGAGCGAGCGATCGACCGGTTGCGGCGCGCGCTACAACTTCATGTAATGCGCCAAGCGCTTCGCTTTGCCGATCTCGCGGTTTTTCCTGTGCCGCCACAAAGGGTCCCTTGGATTCCCAAAGACTCTCGAAACATCGTTTTCATCCCGGTGGGGGCTAACTTGCCTGAGCCGGAAAGAGTTTGGTCGATAGAAAAGGACGAGACGGATGAGGCGCGCACGGTTTGCGTCTTTTCGGTGGCCTCTGGACGCGCAGGCAGGGACGAGGTGGAGCGGATCGAAACGGCTCTCCGCTACACAGCCCAAAGGGTAGGGAAGCTAAAGCTCGTGGTCGCAGGACGCAACTCCGAAGCAGCGGGAAGGCAGTTGCAACAAGGGCTCGCGAATACGGGAGTAGAAGTAGTTGTCCATGGGGTTCTGCCGGCGGCGGAAATCGCTCGCGCGTTGGGGGCTTGCGATGTCATGTTGTTCCCCCGGGGCGGGATTTCTTCCCGGCGGAGCAGCGTCATTGCGGGCATCGCATGTGGTTTGCCGATTATTGCCGAGGAGAGCCCAGAATCGGCCCACCCGCTAACAGAAGCTGGCGTCGTGCTGTTGCCAGCAGGGGCCAGGGACGAGTTTGGCCCTGCGCTGGCTCGTCTTTTGATCGACGGCGCTTACCGGGAATCGCTTGCCGAACGAAGCAGGCTCGCCCAGGAGCGCTATTTTTCGTGGAGCGCGATTTCGTCGCAGTACTTGAAATTCCTGCGCGAGACCAATGCTACAACAACGGAATCTGCAAACTTTCAAGAGGCCCAAGGACCCGAGAAATAGCGGCCTCTTGGCGTTTCGCGGTATAAGAGGCTGTGCTAGACTTGGGTAGTTCCGCAGGGGTTTGCGGTTCACCGTAAGTCTCCGCACTGGTGTCGTTTCCTTGCGACCGTGAATGGGCGGCATACTCCCGATGCCATTGCGGCGCCAAATTATATCAATCGATGGCTCAGGCCAGGCCGGGCCACGCGAAAAATGAGGAATTGTCATGTCCGGGCATTCAAAATGGGCAACTATCAAGCATAAGAAAGCGGCCACTGACGCCAAGCGCGGCCGCGTGTTCACCAGAATCATCAGGGAAATCACGATCGCCGCTCGCATCGGCGGCGGCGATGGGAACTCCAATCCGCGCCTGCGCACGGCGATTGCCGCGGCAAAAAATGAAAACATGCCGAACGACAATATCGAGCGCGCGATCTTGCGGGGCACCGGACAACTTGAAGGTGAGCAATACGAGGAAGTGACTTTTGAGGGTTATGGGCCGGGCGGTGTGGGCATGTTGATTCAGGCCGTCACCACAAATCGCAACCGCCTCGTCGGGGAGTTCCGCCACGTGATGAGCAAGAACGGCGGCAACCTGGCGGAAGCAGGCGCTGTAGGGTGGATGTTCCACCGCAAAGGAGAAATTTCTGTTCCTAAGGAAGCAGCTAGCGAAGACAAACTGCTGGACCTGGTGCTCGACGCCGGCGGGGAAGACTTGAAGGATGATGGCTCTTCCTGGTACATCGTGACGCCGCCTGAGGCGCTCGAGAAAGTGAAGGACGCTCTGACTAAGGCGGGAATTAAGCCGGTGTCAGCCGAGATCGCCATGGTCCCGCAGAATTACATCAAACTGACCGGGCCGCAGGCGGTGCAAATGGTGCGCCTCGTGGAGGCGCTCGAAGAACATGACGACGTGCAGCACGTGTACGCCAACTTCGACATCGACGAATCGGAGATTCAGGCTGCGGTAGGGGCAAACTAGCACTCCACCCGCTTTTCTACTTCGGGACACGGCCATTGCGCTCTGCAATGGCCATTCTTATTTGCTCCGTTCTTGAGACACTGGAGCTGCTTGTAGGGGCTTTGTTCGTCTCCCGTCCAGAATCGAGCGGATCTTGCGGGCGAGTGCGGGCAGGGAAAATGGCTTGGAGAGGAATGCAAAGTGCGGATTGTGCCCTCCGTTGTGAACGATGGCGTCAGCGGTGTATCCCGAAACATATAACACGTGCATTTCGGGGTGGCCTGAGGCGAGGCGCTCCGCGAGTTGCACGCCGCTGCAGCCCGGCAGAATCACGTCCGTGAGCAGGAGGTCGATAGATTTTGCGCAACTCTCCGCGGCCTTGACGGCGGAGTCTGCCTCGGAAGCCTCAAGAACCTCGTAGCCTTTGCTTTTGAGATATTCGCAAGTGACTTGGCGAAGGGACTCCTCGTCTTCAACCAGAAGGATCGTTTCGGTTCCGTTCGGGACGATGCTTTCCAGCGAGGCCAATTCCGCCTTGGGAACCGCTTCTTCTGAGAGCGGCAGGTATAACTTGAATGTGGTGCCATGGCCGAGTTCGCTGTACACGGTAATGTTGCCGCCGCTCTGCTTCACAATGCCATAAACGGTAGCGAGACCCAGCCCTGTGCCTTTGCCGCTTTCTTTGGTGGTGAAGAACGGCTCGAACACACGGAGCAAGACCTCCGGACTCATGCCGCACCCGTTGTCGGTGACGGCGATGCATGCGTAGTCACCCGGCCGCGTGTCCGGAGCGTGCTTGCAGTAGTCGGCATCGAGGTGGGCGCGGGCGATTTCAATTACGAGATTTCCGCCGCGCGGCATGGCATCGCGCGCGTTGACGACCAGATTCATGATCACCTGCTCAAGTTGCGTAGGGTCTGCACGCACATGGACGGGACGGTCGCCTGCATTCACCGAGAGACGGATGTCTTCGCCCAGGACGCGGTCGAGCAGGTCCTCGATGCCCTTCAGGTGATCCCGAACATTGATGACCCGCGTCTCCAACACTTGTTGCCGGCTGAACGCCAGAAGTTGCCGGACGAGGGAAGCGCCGCGTTCCGTGGCTTTGAGAACCTGGGTGACTAGACCTGTCAGAGGTGGCTCGGAATTCAGCTTATCGAGAAGCATCTCAGAATAGCCGGTGATGACGCCAAGAACATTATTGAAGTCGTGGGCTATGCCTCCAGCCAGCCGGCCTATGGCTTCCATTTTCTGGACGTGCCGCAACCGCTGCTCCATGCCGCGCTGATGCGAAACGTCTTCGACAATCACTTCGAAATAGAGCAGCTTGTCTTCCTCGTCCAAAACGGCCCGGCCGCTTAGCTCCACGGTAATCACTTTGCCGTCTTTGCGGCGCCAGTGGGCCTCATGCCGGGAAAATTGCTTCAAACTGCCAAGTTGCTCAAAAAGGGATGAAGAGTAGTCTCCCGATTGAAAAATTTCCGTGACCAGGTTTAACGAGGCAATTTCTTTTTCGGAATCGTAACCCAGCATGCGGGCAAGCGCGGCGTTGGCCATCAAGATCGTGCCGTCCGGCTTGGCGCGGTACACTCCGTAGGTGCCTTCGATCATGCCGCGAAAAGTGGCTTCGGATTGCCGCAAAGCGTTTTCCACGCGCTTTCGTTGCGTTACGTCGCGGATGGTTGCGGAAACAAGAATACCCTCTTCCGTTTGGTGAGGACTCAAGCTGATTTCCACGGGGAATTCGGTTCCGTCCTTCCGGATGCCGTAGAGTTCGAGCCCTGCACCCATGGGGCGCACCTGCGTGTGCGCCATGTATTTGCCGCGGTGCGTGCGATGCCCGGCCCAAAAGCGCTCCGGAACGAGAACCTCCACCGGCTGACCCAGAAGCTCTTTTCGTTCGTGTCCAAACAGTTTTTCGGTCTGACTGTTGACCAGTACAATGCGTCCGTCTTCACCGACGACGACCATGGCATCGGGAGCGGAATCGAGCAAAGTGAGAATTCGTTGTTGCGCGCGCTTGCGGTCGGTAATGTCGCGGATGGCGCTGGATACCAACAGGCCGGAAGCTGTCTGGATCGGGCTGAGGCTGATTTCCACCGGGAATTCTGTGCCGTCTTTCCGCAAACCGTTAAGCTCCAGATTTGCCCCCATTGGCCGCAGCACCGGGCCGGACAGAAAGCCGGCGCGATGGAAACGATGTTTTCCCCGCGCCCTCTCGGGCACCAACATTTCCACGGATTGGTTCAACAGTTCCGCGCGCTTGTACCCGAAGAGTTTTTCTGTCTGGGAGTTTACGAGGACGATGCGGCCTTCCTGATTGACAATGACAATGCCATCAGGAGCCGCCTCAATCAGGGAGCGATAGACTACTTCACTGTCAGCCAAGAACTCTCGGAGCATGCGAGTTTCTTTCCGCCGGGACGAGGAAGTTTCATCCGGCGCAAACAGGAAGGGGGAAACCTAATAGCGAAAACGAACAAGTTGATAGTAGGACCGCGGGAAGACAACGTCAACACGGGCGTGCGCTTGTAGTCACTCGCCGACGCGCATTGACAAGCCGGAGTTTCGTTTGAAACAGGGGCTATAAAGAGGTGGCGAGAGCGCCTAGGTTCGCCGTAAACTTGTGCCGATGATTAGCGGCAGCGCTTCGCCGGAAATTCTGGAAAGCAACAACTGCATTCGCGTATTAGGAGTGGACCCAGCGGCGGCCGGTCCGACAGGCTACGGAATCGTAGAGAGCTTTGGGCAGCGGTCCCGAATGGTGCACTATGGCGCTCTTCGGGCTTCCGTGGGGCGCAACAAGAATGGGCAGACGGCAGTCCTCCAGGAAGTGCATGGGCTGATAAGCCGGCTGATCGAAGAATTTGCGCCGAATGTCGTGGCCGTGGAGAATATCTTTTCCGCGCTGAACGTGAGGACAGCCCTGCGGCTGGCGGAAGTGCGCGGGGTTGTCTTGCTGGCGGCGGCGCAGCACGGTTTGGAGGTTCACAGTTACGCGCCCCGGGAAGTCAAGGCCACGATTGCGGGCCATGGACATGCGGACAAACGGCAGATCCAGATCATGGTCCGGGCAATTCTTTCCATGGCCGTCACTCCTGAGCCCGCGGATGCGGCCGACGCTTTGGCTGTGGCCTTGTGCCATTTGCAAATGGAACAGGCCCGGCGGCGCTTCGAATTACCGGATACAAACGATCTTCCGAGGCCAAGGACCTTTGCAACTACGGCCGATTCGGGGCGTGGAGCAGGTCTGGAGCCGGTGGCAGGCGGGGTTCGAGTGGGCGGGCCAACGCGTCGCAGAGCGCCGCGCATCTTATCAGCGCCTTGAATTTCGCAGTCAAACAACGGTCATGAGAAGCATTTTTCTACGATTTTCTTTGATGCTCGGAGCAGCCTGCCTGATCGCGAGCTCTGTGTTTTCCGCGCCCGCAGCCTGCGGAGCCAAATTGAAGTACCGCCGCGTTTTCAAGGGTAGTTCCCCTGAATTCATAGAGATCAGCGTGCGCGAAGATTCGGACGTGGCCGCGTATGAAATCCGCCAGCTTGACGAAGACGCCGGCGCGTCGCCGTTCCAGGTAAGCACGACGCTGCGCACGAAAATGTTTGACCTGGCTGCCCAGCTCCAGCATTTCCAGGGACAGGACCTCGATGTGCACCGCAGGATCGCCTATCTGGGCGAGAAAACATTTCACTGGGACTGCGGCCCGGAGGTTCACGAAGCAAAATTCAATTACACTTTGAACAATGCGGCGACGCAACTCCAGCAGATTTTCGAAGGCTTGGCCCGGCAGCAGGAGCACGCGGACCTGATCTCCCGGCGAATGAAGTATGACCGGTTGGGAATCAACGATGCTTTGCTGCAGTTCGAATCGGATTTGAATCGCAGCCTGCTCCCGGAACCGAAGCGGCTGCTGCCCATGCTCGAACAGATTGCGGGTGACTCGAAGTTTGTGGATATAGCGCGCCAGCGCGCCCGCTCGCTGGCCGAGCGCCTCCGCCACACCAGCTGAGTGGCGAATTT
>CAZGBQ010000110.1:0-12836 GCA_964524045.1 uncultured Acidobacteriaceae bacterium | reverse complement strand
ATCAAGGCGATTCAGGCGGAAACGAACGAGGCTGTGGTGGTCATGGAAGAAGGCACCAAGGAAGTGGAAGGCGGCGCGGCGTTGGCCGATCAAGCCGGCCGGGCGCTCGACGCTATTTCCAACGTCGTTCGCCAGTCGGCGGAGCTCGTCCAGGAAATTTCACTGGCTTCCAAACAGCAGGTGCGCGGAACCGAAGGCGTGGCGCACGCGATGCAAATCATCTCCAGCATTACGCGTCAAACTTCGCAGGGAACACGCGGAACGGTCGCGACGGTGAGCCAGCTCGTCAAGCTTTCCGATCAGCTGAATGAAGCACTGGCGCAGTTCCGTGCGGCGTCCAAGGCCGCAGCAGCTCAGGAAGCAGTGACCGAACGGCCCGAGCAGCGCCCCGTTCCGGTAGGTGCAGTTCGCTAGTCGTCCAATCTCATTTTCGCCTCGAAGCGGAATTGAGAACGTAACGTAAGAACGGGAAAACGATGAGCGAGCGCCAGGGTGCAGGACACGGGCTGAGCGAACACGAGTTGAGCGAGATCCGCATGCTAATCGAAGAGCGCACTGGAATTTGCTTCGATGAATCGCGCGAGCGGTTCTTCTCCACGCGCGTGCGGGAACATCTGCGCGCCAAAGGCATGCAACGCGGAACGGACTTGCTGCGCGCCATGCGCAAATCCAACGTTGAGTATGAAGCGCTCCTCGAGCGTTTGCTCACTCAGGAAACGAGTTTTTTCCGCTATCCCGGCGTTTACGAAGCCTTCGAAAAGCGCGTTTTGCCCGAGCTGCACGTGAAAAAGTTCTGGAAGAATCCGCGAACCCTGCGTATCTGGAGCGCAGGCTGTTCGACCGGTGAAGAACCTTACTCGATAGCGATCAGCATCGCCGATTCCCTTTCGTTTGCCGATTCCTGGAACGTGGAGATTCTCGCGACCGATGTTGGCCGTCAAGCTTTGAAGCATGCGGAGCGCGCGATTTACTCGGGGCGCAGCATCGCCAGCGTGAGCGAAAAGCAGCTCGCCAATCACTTTTCGTTGGCAAACGCTGGACACCAGGTCAAGGTGCGGCTACGGAAGATGGTTTCCTTCGCGCAGATGAATCTGGCGTCTCCCGTTTACGTCGGGCGCATGGACGCCATTTTCTGCATGAACGTGCTGATTTACTTTTCCGAAGAGCGCCGCCGCGCCCTGGTGCAGCGCTTTTACGAGGCACTTGAGCCCGGCGGATATCTTTTCCTCGGGCACTCCGAGTCGATTTCGAAAATGCCGGTGAAGTTTCAGGCGATTGTGCTGAACGATTGCATTTTGTACCGCAAGCCGACCGCGGACGAATTGCTGAAGCCGGAACTGGTGGCGGAGGGACGCGCGTGAGTACGCCGGACCACGAAGCCGTCGAAGTCTTCCTCCAGGAAGCCGCGGAGCACCTCCAGTATTTGCGGGAATACGTCAGTGTGTTGCAGGAGCTCGAACCCAATCGCGAGGACCTGGAGCGGTTGTACATTTCCGCGCACACGTTGAGTGGAACATCGGCAAGTTATGGCTTCCCGCGCTTTTCCGAAATTGCAGGAAAGCTTGCACACGTTTTCCAGTACGCGCTCAATGCGCCCCTCGGCGAGGATCTACACGGGCCTTTGACCGAGTTTCTTTCTGATGGCATTTCGCTTCTCGAAACGGACCTGCTCGAAATCAGCGACACGGGCAAGGAAAGCTTCGAAGACATCGCCGCATTCAAGGACCGGTATCGCTTCGCGTTTCCCGCTGAGCCGCCGCCTCTCAATCTCTCGCAACCGCACGCGCACAGCCCGATTGCCGTTGAGGAATTTGAAGAGCAGGCGCCGGCAGCTGTGACAGGTTCCTATTTCGACGCCCTGCCCACAGACGACGAAGTGCCCGACGAAATTCTGGAATTTTTCCAGCCGGAGGCGGAAGAGCACCTGCAAGTCGTCAGCGACTGCCTGATTTCGCTGGAAGGCAACAACAATCCCGAAGAAATCAACAAGCTATTTCGCGCGATTCATACGGTGAAGGGCTCGGCCTCGCAAGTCGGGCTGAAGCGGCTGGGCGGTATCGCGCATCGCGTCGAGGACCTGATTGGCCGTTTGCGCGACGGCGAGATCGAGCCTTCGCCCGCCGTTGTGGATCTGTGCCTGGAGTCCGTGGATGTTCTGAAGAAAACCCTGCACCGCAACTGGGCCGATGAAGCCGAAATGCGCACCGGCGTCGATTCCTTGCTCGGCCACATTGCCGAGTTTGCTCCGCTCGAGCCAGAGGAACCGGAGACCCCTGCCGCGGCCATAGAAACAAATGAGCTGGAGCCAGCCGCGGAACAGGCTGCCGCGCCACAGCCAGCTGCTCCCTCGAAAAAGGCCGCGAAACAAACGGCTGCCGCCTCGGCGAAATCCGTTCGTATCGCGCTTGCGCGTCTCGACCGCATGATGAACACGGTTGGCGAATTGGTCATCAACCGTACCCGTATGGTCGGCCGCGTTGGCGAATTGGAAAAGCTTGTAGACACACTTAGCTTTTCGAAGGAAAGGTTGCAAGGCAAAGTAGCGGAATTTCAAGAAAAATACGAATTCAACCGCATTAGCTCGAACCGCAGTCTCGGGCCTTGGACTCCCGCGTCCACGCCGCAACTGCTCTCCAGCGCGGCGGCAGGTGAAACGTCGTTCTGGTCCGAATTCAGCGAACTGGAGATGGACCGCTACGACGACTTCAATATTTTGTCGCGCTCCATGGCGGAAATCTCCGCGGACGTGAACGAAGTGCTCTCGCAGCTCGAAGGATTCATCGGCCGCGTCGAAGGGGATATCGACGAGTTCACCAAGCTCGCGCATCACCTGCAGGACGAGATCACCGCAGCGCGCATGGTGCCCATTGGCACGCTGTACTCGCGGTTGTCGCGGGCCGTTCGCGATGCCGCGAAATCGACGAACAAAGAAGTGGAGCTCGATCTCACCGGAAGCGAGACGGAGCTTGATAACAACATCATTCAGCAGATTTCCGATCCCCTCGTGCACCTGGTGCGCAACGCGGTGGCGCATGGAATCGAGCCTAGCGGCGATCGCGCCGCCGCCGGCAAAGCGGCGGCCGGAAAGATCATGCTGCGCGCGTACCACCGCGGCAACCACATTTACATCGAGGTGGAAGATGATGGCCACGGGATCGACTACGGGTGCGTAAAGCAAAGCGCCATCGAACGAGGTCTGGTTTCCGTGGAAACTGCCGACCGTCTGACGGAACGCGATCTCCGCGAGATGCTTTTCCATCCCGGATTCTCGACCGCGCCGGTCAAGACCGAACTCGCGGGACGCGGCGTGGGTCTCGACATCGTGCGCGCCAACTTGAACGCCCTCAACGGCGAGATCGACATCCAGAGCGTCACCGGTCAAGGCGCGAAATTCACGCTCAAGGTTCCCCTTACCCTGATCATTTCTCCGGCGCTTTTTGTGCGCTGCGGAGCCACACATTTTGCCTTGCCTTTGGCGGTCGTCGAGGAAATCCGCCGCTTGCGCGCCGACGAAATCGAGGACGTCGGCGGAAAGTTACTCACAAAAGTGCGCGATGTGGTCACTGAAGTCATGCGCCTGGATACCTATCTCGGCTTGCCGCCGCTTGAACCCGTCAATGGATACTTCCGAATGGTTGTAGCCAACACAGGAACGCGCCAGATTGGCCTGGTGGTTGAGGAAGTTCTTGGCAAAGACGAAATCGTTATCAAGAATCTCGGCGAATATCTCCGCCGCGTGAAACTCTTCCCGGGCACCACCATTGCGCCGGACGGCAGCCTGGTCCTGCTCATTGATCTGAACCGCATGGTGGCCACCGAACCCAGCGAGCGCCGCCCGCTACAGGCTAGCGCCAGCGCCGCCCGCATTTTTGCGCCAGGCTCGGCCGCCGTCGCTCGCGGAACCATTCCATCGGAAGCGATCGATCGGGTCGAGCATGAGCGCGTTATCGTCGTGGCCGACGACTCCATCAGCGTGCGCAAGTTCGTTGGCCGCATGCTCGAGAAGAACGGCTATCGCGTGAAGCTTGCCGCGGATGGTCTCGAAGCTGCCGAACTGGTCACGCAACATGGCTGTCATCTGGTTATCACCGACTTGGAAATGCCTCGAATGACCGGCTACGAACTGATGGTGCAACTACGCCAGAGTCCATCCACGCGGCGCATTCCGGTTATGGTCGTTACTTCACGCGCCGGCGCTAAGCACCGCGACCGCGCGCTGAAGGAAGGCGCTTCCGCCTTTCTGACTAAGCCGGTACAGGAAGATCAATTGATCGCCGCAGTCGAACAACTCATGGGAACGGAGGCGCCGCGCCCGGTCGCTCCGCTGGTGTAGAAGCTCAATGGCAACCTCTTCCAAAAAAATCCGGGTGCTCGTTGTGGACGACTCCACCTTCATGCGCAAGGTGCTGGAAGGCATTTTCAACAGTGACGCCGAGATGCAGGTGGTCGGCAGCGCTAAGGACGGCCGCGAGGCTGTCTCGATGGCCGAATCTCTCAAGCCCGACGTGATTTCTATGGACATTAACATGCCTCACGTGGACGGCTTACAAGCCACTGCGGAAATCATGACCACGAATCCAAAACCTATCGTTATCGTCAGCTCCGAATCCAAAGAAGGCGCTTCCAGCACGCTTCGCGCCCTCGAGCTGGGCGCCATTGAGTTCGTGGCCAAGCCGTCGAGCGGCATTGACCTCGATATGCAAAACGTAAAGGAAGAGCTCCTGCGCAAGACGCGCATGGCCGCCAAAGTTCGCGTCGTGCGCACCGCTTCGCGCCTGGCATCCACCATTCAAAATGCTGGCAACGCAAAACCTGTTTCAACCGCTCCAGCAGCCATTTCTCGCCGGGCCGAGAGCTCCGGTTTGGACCAGCGCCTCCCGGTTGTTGTGCTCGCAGCGTCCACTGGAGGACCCGCCACGGTCATGCGCATCGCGCCCGGCTTTACGCGCGATTTCCCTGCCGCCGTTATTCTCGTGCAGCACATGCCCGCAAGTTTTACGTCGCAATATGCCACGCAGCTTGCCGAATTCACGGAAATCCGCGTCAAGGAAGCGGAATCCAACGAGTCTCTTCAGCCCGGCACCCTTTATATTTGCCCGGGAGGCCAGCATCTTCGCGTAACGGCGACGGGAAAAATCCAGCTTGACGCGACTAGCGGCCGCATCAGCGGGTATCTTCCCAACATCGATATCACCATGGAATCGGTTGCCGCATTCGCCGGCTCCTTGAGCATCGCAGCGGTGCTCACGGGTATGGGCAACGACGGCGCCAACGGAGCGCGCGCCATCAAATCCGCCGGCGGCCTTGTCCTTGCGCAGGATGAAGCCACTTGCGTCATTTTCGGAATGCCTGCCGAAGTCATCAAAACAGGGGTCGTCGATCAAGTTCTCGGCATCGACGACGTATACCCAGCCATTGAAAAGCGCGTGGTAGGGCTTTGCCGCCCAACTCCAGTAGGAGTTCGCTGATGTCCCCCATGGCGCCCACCCCGAACACTCCGGCGAAGTCCAGCTCGTTGCGGTCCGAGCAAATCATTCTCTTTCGCATTGGCGAGCAGTTGTTTGCCTTATCCTCGGCCTCTGTCCAGGAAGTGCGAAGCGCGGACAGCCTGTCGAGCGCGGCCGGCCAAATCAGCGCGCCTGGCGTTCGCAAAGTCAGCCAATTCGTGCGCCGCGGCGGCAACACCCTCTTTCTTGTCAGTGGCGCCGCGCATTTCGGATTGCCCGCGTCCGAAGGAATGCTGGCCTTTGTGCTGCGTAATACGCGCACGGCCCTGCTCGTGGACGGCATCGAGAAAATGACCGCCATGACCCGCTTGCAGGCCTTGCCGCTTTCGTTCTGTCACGAAGAGCGTCAGTGGTATCGCGGGCTGACAGCGCTGGATCAAGCTGTCGTGCCGGTCTTGCATCCCGAAGGCTTCTTGTCCGTGGAAGAATTGTCGCTGCTCGATGCAGCGCTTCCTCCGGTCGACGTCTCCAGCGAACAAGCCAGTTCAGACGCGGAAGAGACGCAATGACCGTCGTAGCCGAACTCGAACTGAAGTCCTTCGTCCTCTTGCGCCTGGGCGAGCGGCGATTTGCCGTTTCCGCGGAGGGCATCGCCGAACTCGTGGCGCCCAGCCGCGTTTTTCGCTTTCCCCACAGGACTCCGAAGATGGAAGGCGTGATTCTGCGGCGCGGCCGAATCGTTCCGGTCTGCGACGTTGCGGAATCTCTGATCGGGAAACGCTTATCGTCCCGCCGGTTCTATTTGATCGCGCTGCGCCACTATTCGCAAAGGACTGAATGGGTCGCTCTCCCCGTGACCGGAGAATGCGAATTAATCACCGCAGAGCTGACTGCCGCCAGTGAATCGGATGAGCCGCACGTCGCCGGCTGGCTCTCACACGATGGCGACGTCATCGAGGTCCTGAATCTCGATGCCTTAACTCCTGGTCCGCTGAATCCCCTTCCGGCCCTGGCGTCTCATTCCTCACTGGAAGCGCAGTCTGCCCCCCACAGCAAAGCGGAGCTCCGGCCATGATCCCCGCTCCGCGCTCTCTGAAGATTCTCTTGATCGATAGCAACGTGTACTTCGCCAAGCGCCTGGGCGACGCTTTGAAGCGGGAAGGCTTTGAAGTCTCCACTAGCACGCAGGCGGCGTTCGCTCTGACCGCGCTCGAATACGACGCCCCCACCGCTATTCTCTGCGCCACCAACATGCGCGAAATGGGCGCTCTTGAAATTGCGCGCATCATCCGCGCGGATGCCAGGAACTCGAATCTCCCGATCATCGCTCTCGGCGACGGCAGCCAGCGTGCGCTGATGGAGGCATTTCAGGCAGGCTGCGACGACTACATCGACCGCTCACGCCAGCCCGGTGCCATCGCCGCGCATGTGAAGCAAGTCATCATCAGCAAAATCGAAGGCTTTCAGCCCACGCAAATGCTCGCGCAGTCGGACACCAGCCTGAGCGGCAACTTGACCCATCACGACTTGACCGGCGTGATGCAGATGCTCGGCCACGCCCATCAGACGGGTGCTCTGCATATCAATGCGGGAGAAACCGACGCCGTTCTGTTTTACGAAGGAGGAGACATTTCGCACGCCGAATGCGGCGCGCTGTTTGGCGACGAAGCAGTGATCCACATCCTGAAAAGCTGTGTGAATGGAAACCGGGGCGTCTACAAGTTTGTTTACGGAACTACCTCACCGCAGCGCACCGTGCTGCGCTCGGCTACCGACCTCATGCTCGATGCCATGCGCGAAGTGGATGAAGGCTCGCGCGACATGGCGGATAAGGAAGCGCAATGAGTGAAGCCATGATCATTCCGCCGCTCGAGGAAGCGCCGGCCAAGCGAGTCCCCACCGTCTACTTTATCGACGACAGCGCCACCATGCGCGAAGTCATCAAGATCGCGTTCCGCCGCGAAAACATCAACGTGATTACCTGCGCCGACGCTGCCTCGGCTCTCTCGCAATTCGAGCAAAACCGCCCGGACGTGGTCATCACCGACGTGATCATGCCCGACCAAGACGGCTACTCCGTTTGCAGCCAGATCAAAGAAAACCCCGATTTGAGCGCCACTCCGGTCGTTCTCATGTCTGGCGTAGTCAACAAGAGCGTTGCCGACAAAGCGGTGTCGGTCAAAGCAGACGAGCTAATTCGTAAGCCGTTTCAGCCCCAGGAATTGATCAACCGCGTAAAAAGCCTTCTAGAGCCAAAGAGCGCATCACCCGCTCCGGCCGATCGCGGCCCGTCCACCAGCGCGCTCAGCAACCTCTTTGCACCATTGCCCGTTGCGCCACGAACGCCCTCTCTGCCTGCAACGGCCGAGTCTGCTTGGCCCCGCGCCCTGGCCGAAGCGTTCACACCTCGTCCAGCCGCGCCTGCCCAACTCGAAGCGCACCCGCAGGCGCACACACCTCAGCGGCCCGCTCTTTCTAGCGCCGACCTGCAAAAACTTCGCGTCGAGATTGCTCGGCTAGAGTTACTCGTCAAGAAGTTGCAGACCGAGCTTCAAATCGAGCGCCAATACAACCAGGCCCTCGAAACCCAAATCCGCACCCTGACTGCACTGGAATAACGGTCCCAAGGCTTGTTTCGCTTTGTTTCTTGGAAACTGCAAGCCCGACCCGGTTGACGGTCGGAATCGGATTCTGTAGCCTCGCTTTACCCGCCTTCTACATGCACTTCTGGTTCTGGGGGACTCTGGATGGGCGCCAAGAATGGGTCCGCGATTTCACGGCGTGAATTTGCTCGGCGAGCGGCACTCGTTTCCGCTGCCGCCTCCCTCTCTCCGGCTGAACTTCTGACCAACGCACCGTCCGTTGAGGTTGCACCTTCGACGCAGGCACCTGCCGCGAAAACATCCGCCACGACCACTGCCGCGCCGCAACCACAAACTCCTGGCGCCGCGAAGCTCTCGCCCGAAAGCCAGATGGAAGCCGATTCGCGGGTCGACACAATCTTCAATCAATACAGCTCCCGGCTCAACGATACGCAAAGGGCGGATCTCCGGAGACTGGCGGCCGAGGGCCAGGCGGGACTCGATCGTCTGCGCGCGTTCGCAACCGACAACGGCGACGGGTCGGCTCTTTATTTGAAGCCTTTGATGGAGCGTGAGAAAAAACCTGCGCGCGTGCCAGCTCCGGCCACGAAAGCGCCCGCGGGCACCTCCAATTCACCTGCGGCGCCTAAGCCTTCCTGAGGAGCCTGCCTGATGCCCGGCGAAGAACTTTTCTATCTCCCAATCACGGAACTCGCGAAACGTATCGAGTCCAAGCAGCTTTCTCCTGTCGACTTGACGCAGATGTATCTCGAGCGCAGCAAGAAGTTCGGGCCTCGCTTCAATGCCTACGCGGTGCTGACCCCGGAGATCGCCCTCGAGCAAGCCAAAGCCGCGGAAAAAGAAATTCGTCGCGGCCACTATCGTGGCCCATTGCACGGGATTCCCTACGCGGCGAAGGACCTTCTTGCCGTGAAGGGTGTGCCCACGACGTGGGGAGCGAAGCCCTACGCGAATCAAGTTTTCAACTACAACGCGCAAGTCATTGACCACTTGCACGGCGTCGGCGCGGTTTTAATCGGCAAAGCCGCGATGATCGAGCTTGCGGGGGGCATGAACTATCGCTTCGCTTCGGCTTCTTTGCAGGGCGAGGCCAAAAACCCGTGGGACCCCACGTGCTGGACTTGCGGCTCCTCCTCGGGTTCGGGAGCCATTGTTGCCGCCGGACTTGCTGCGTTCGCCATCGGCACGGAAACGTGGGGCTCTATCATTTGTCCGTCGGCGTTCTGCGGTGTGAGCGGACTGCGGCCAACCTATGGACGCGTCAGCCGTTACGGCGCCATGGCGCTTGCTCCGTCGATGGACAAAATCGGCCCAATGGCCCGCACCGCGGAAGATTGCGCGCATATCTTTGCGGCGATTGCAGGCCACGACCAAAAGGACCGCGGAACCGTACCCATCGACAAAGCGGCGTTCACTTACTCGCCTTCCGCAGAGTTGCGCACGCGAGCGCTGCGCGTCGGCTGGCTTACCAATGCATGGAAATCCCTTGAGCCGGGCATTGCAAAACCCGTCGCAGCGGCGAACTCTGTCTTAAAGAAGTTTTTTCCTAGCGTGAGAGATGCTGCTCTTCCCGTCGGTCCCTGGGAGGACGCCGGCAATCTTATTGTAGCCGTCGAATCCGCCGCCTCTTTCCGCTCATTGATTCGTTCCGGAAAAGTCAGCGAGCTCACGGACCCGCTCGGCCAAATCACCGGCTATTTGAACGAACAGTATTCCGCTGCGGATTATCTGCAAGCCCTCAAAGTGCGCGAAATCGTGCAAAAGAAAATGGATGAGCTGTTCGAAAACTTCGACGTGCTGGCAGCCGCCTCGCAGCCTGTGCCTGCCTCCCCATTGAACCTCAACTTGGAAACGGGCCTGTCATTTCCCGACCCTTTGGGCGCGATCGGCAACATTTGCGGTTTGCCCGCGTTGTCAGTTCCCTGCGGCTTCACGGAAAAGAATCTTCCCGTCGGTTTGCAATTCGTGGCCAGAGCCGGAGACGATTATGGCGTGATTCAAGCCGCGCGAACCTTCCAGCAGCACACCGACTGGCACAAGCGCCATCCGAGAATTCACTAGCGCGGCGCAGACTTCAGTCTGCGCGCCTCTCAGTTCCGCATTAGACATCCGCCTACCCGTCATTTCGAGCGAAGCGAGAAATCTCTCTTCGCCTTTCCAGTTCTTGCGCAGCAGATCACTTTGCTGCGAGTTCATCTTGAATGCACACTTGCACAGGAATCGAGGGAGGAGGTCCAGGCTTACTTCTTCTTGAGGAGTTCATGCACGGCGCGCAAAAGCGCTCCGCGGCTGAACGGTTTGGCCAATAGCCGCACAAGAGGATCGGCTTGCAAATTTTCGGCTGCGGCTCTTTCGCTGTAGCCGGACATGTACAGCATTCGCAAGCCCGGGCGTTTCTGTTTCAATCGCGCGGCAAGCTCTTCGCCCGTCATGCGCGGCATCACCATGTCTGTGATCAACAGGTCGATAGCTCCTTTGTGTTTGTCCATGAGCGCCAGAGCTTCCATGCCGTCGCGCGCTTCAATCACGGTGTAACCGCCAGACTCGAGAAACTCCCGGGCGACTTCGCGCACGTCCTGCTCGTCCTCGGTAAGTAAAATCGTTTCTGTGCCGCGCGGCGCTTCCGCGGAGAACGGGGTTGGAGTCAGCCGGTCCACAGGTTGGTCCACGCGCGGAAAGTAGATCTTGAAGGTCGTGCCGCGGCCCACTTCGCTGTACACCCAGATGAATCCGCCGCTCTGCTTCACTACGCCATAAACCGTGGCGAGGCCCAGGCCCGTGCCCTTCCCTTGCGCCTTAGTGGTGAAAAACGGCTCAAAAATATGCGCCTGCGTATCCGCGTCCATGCCCGTGCCGGTGTCGGAAACGGAGAGAAGCACGTAGTGGCCTTGACGGACAATCGGATGCTTGGCGCTGTAGGCATCATCCAGCTCCGCGTTGGATGTTTCAATCATCAGCCGGCCGCCTTCGGGCATGGCGTCCCGCGCGTTGACCACCAGATTCATGATCACTTGCTCCATCTGACTGGCGTCCGCGCGAATGGCCCCGAGATCTTCCGCCGTTCGAATCATCAGCTCAATGTCCTCCCCGATCAGACGCGGCAGGAGGCGGCCCATGTCGTTCACCACGCCATTGAGGTTCATGACGTGAGGCTGCAAGACCTGCATGCGGCTGAAAGCCAGGAGCTGGCGAGTCAGCGCCGAGGCGCGGTCCGAAGCCTTCTCGATTTGTTCGATCTTTCTCGAATACTCATCGGCAGGCGGGAGCACATTGCGGAGCAGTTCGGTATGACCTTTAATCACCATCAAGAGATTGTTGAAATCGTGGGCGACGCCGCCCGCCAGCCTGCCGACAGCTTCCATTTTCTGCGACTGGCGAAGCTGCTGCTCGAGGATGTGCCGCTCGCTGACGTTCTGCGCGACGATCAGACGAACTCTCTTGCCGGAATACTCCAGTTCATGAACCGTGGTTTCGACTTCGATGATCTTTCCATCTTTCTTGCGATGCTTCCAATGGCCGCGATAGAGCCCGTCGCCGCTGTTCTCTTTCAGGTAAACGAGCATCTTGGCTCTGTCTTCCTCCGGCCGGAAATCCATAATAGTCATCTTCTTGAATTCTTCCTGCGAATAGCCGTACTCCCGGACGGCTGCTTCGTTCACTTCCAGAAAGCGCAGTGTTTCCCGGTCGATGACCCATGTGGGCAAGGGATTGTGGCTGAAAAGAAGCCGAAACATCTCCTCATTCTTGCGCAAGGCCTCTTCCGAACGCCGGCGCTCGATGGCCAGGGCGATGTGGCCTCCCACCGAACTCAGGAACTCCAGGTCTCGATGGTCGTACGCCTTCTCGTTTTCATAGTGCTGCACGACCAGCACTCCGATCGTGGCGGTGGGCGTCTTGAGGGGAACGCCCAGCCAGGCCGGCGAAGGTGCGCCGACCAGCTCCACCTCACCTTCCGCCGCTAGGCGGTCAAATTCGCTCTGGGGAATCAGCATCGGCGCGCCCTTGCGGAAAACATACGCTGTGCAGCTTCGCCCGACCTTTTGCGGCGGGGGAGGCGCGACGTCCACTTGATCGACGAAAAAAGCAAAGCTGAATTTGTCTCCAACCGGGTCGTGCAACGCGACAAAGCAATTTTCCGCGGAGACCACTTTTTTCAGGGCTTGATGGATGCCGGCGAGCAATTCGTCCAGGTTCGCCGTTTGATTTAGCGCGTGAACAATTTCGGAAATGACCTGGCGTTCCGCCTCCATGCGCTGTAGCCCGGTAACATCCTGGAAATGAAGCACTAGCGCTCCGATGGCGGGAACAGGAGTGCAATCTCGCACACTGGCTTCGAACCAGCGGTAGCTGCCATCCAGGCTTCGGAGCCGGCAACGACGCCCCAGCGCCTCCCTGCCGCTGGCAGATACTTCGGCTAATTCGTCCGCAATCCCGCTCCCATCCTGCGGATGCAAGAGCGAAAGCAGAGAGTCGCCAAGGAGATCATTCGGGGCATGTCCGAGAAGGCGGGTGATTCCAGTGCTAACAAATTGAATGATTCCGGATGGGTCCAGAAATACGGTGAGATCGCTTGCGGAATCCAGCAGCGTCGAGAGCTGTTCCGGACCTGCGATTATCCCTTGCTCAGGAATTGAGCGCAGTGACATGAAATTGACGCTCCCGGTCGTCACGCAAATGTGACGCTCCGCGAGGGTGATGCCCTCCATCCGTCAAGATTGATTTGCTAGCCGCTTCACCTTTGTCCGGGACAGGAACGATCTGCTCCAATGCTACGAGATTTTGGAAA
>CAZGBQ010000109.1:0-13230 GCA_964524045.1 uncultured Acidobacteriaceae bacterium | reverse complement strand
CTCGGCGCCCCGACCACGATTCTGCGACAGCCCAAGCAATATTAGTCAGAAGGCTCGTGAGTCACGATATGAACGTCCACCTGTGGGGATTCCCGCAGGAACCGGTGGACTGCGGAGAGGTAAAGGTATTTTCGCCAGTCACGAACAACGGCGCGCCCAAACATCACTTGGGTAATGTGCTTATTGCGGACAAATTCTGCGATGGCATCCGCGACGCTTCGGCCCTTTAGCCGGACAGTTTGTGCTCCGAGGTTTTCCCCAAAACGCAGGTTCGCCTCAAGCCTTTTCGCATCTTGCTTGTGATCTCCGAATTCGCGGTCTACGTGGACGACATAGAGCTCCGCATCAATCTTCCGCGCCAGGCGCGCTGCGCGAGCAATTAAGTATTGGCCCGAAGCATTGCCGGAAACACAAACTGCCAGCCGCTCCCGCACGCCCCAATTCTCTCGGATATCTTTCGAATCCATGTAGGACTCGAGGCTGCGATCCACCTGTTCCGCCACTTGCCGCAGCGCCAGCTCGCGTAAAGCGATCAGATTCCCCCGCCGGAAAAAGTTTTTCAGCGACTGCTCCACTTTCTCCTGGCCGTAAACATCCCCGCGCTTCATGCGGTTTTGCAAAGCTTCCGGTGTCAAGTCGACCATCACCGTTTCCGAGGCGGACAGCGGCACCCAATCCGGCACCGTTTCTCGCACCGTGATCCCGGTAATAGCGCGAACGGTAGGAGCGATGCTTTCGATGTGCTGGATGTTCAGAGTAGACATGATGTCGATGCCGGCAGCGAGAAGCTCCTGTACATCTTCGTAGCGCTTGCGGTGCTTGCTGCCGGGGATATTGGTGTGCGCGAGTTCATCAACCAGCGCGACTGCCGGCCGGCGCGCCAGAATTGCGTCTACATCCATTTCCTCAAAAATTGTGCCTTTGTACTCGATTTTCTTGCGCGCCACGGCTTCCAGATTCTGGGCGAGTTCGGCGATGCCTTTGCGGCCATGGGTTTCAATCACACCAATGACCGCATCTTCGCCACGGCTCTTGCGGCGCAATGCTTCGCTCAGCATATTGAAGGTCTTCCCAACACCAGGAGCGTATCCAAGAAAAAGCTTGAAGATGCCGCGGGTTTTTGGAGCGGGGGAAACCGCTTCGAGCCATTCTTGGGGATTCTTTGGCAAAGAACTGTCTGCTCCTCGGGAACTAGTGTCTCTGCGCTAAAATACAGGCATGACTCGAATACTCGCTGGCCGCGGCGCCGGCTTTCTGGTTGCCGCGCTCCTCCTCGCCGGTATTACTTATCTTTATCGCTCTGTCCTGCACGTCAACCAAACAACGGTCGCACTGTCTTTTCTTCTGGCGATTTTAGCAGTTTCCGCTGTCTGGGGAACGATGGTTTCCGTGTTCATGTCCATCACCGCGATGCTTCTCTTCAACTACAAATTCCTTCCACCGGTGGGAACCTTCACTGTCGCTGACCCGCAAAACTGGGTGGCGCTTTTTGCTTTTTTGTTTACTTCCATCGTAGGCAGTCAGCTTTCCGCCAGAATTCGCAAAGAGGCTGATGCTTCCAACAGCCGGCGCCACGAAGTGGAGCGTCTGTACTCCTTCAGCCAGAAACTGCTCGGTGAAGGCAATGTGATTCAGCTGATGAACGCAGTCCCGAACTATGTGGTGGAATGCTTCGAGGCTGGAGCCGCGGAGCTGTTTCTCCCCCAAAAAGACAAGTTTTACCGTTCCGGATACGGTGCGGCGCAGATTGATGAAGATCAGCTGAAATCCTCCTTTCTGCGTGATGAATCCATTGTCGACAGCGCTCAGGCGCTCTACTTCCTTCCCGTGCGCATCGGCGTGAAACCGATCGCCAGCCTGGGAGTCTCCGGGGCGAAGCTTTCGCGGCAAACTCTGGACGCCATTGGGTCGCTGATTGCCATCGCCATCGAACGAGCGCGCGCCGTCGAGCAGCTTGGCGAATCAGAAGCGGACCGGCAAGGAGAGCGCTTGAAGTCGGCTTTGATGGACTCGATTGCGCACGATTTTCGCACGCCCTTAACGTCTATCAAGGCGGCCGTCACCAATCTACTGGCCGCTCCGGATTCTGATCCTAAACAGGGACACGAATTGCTCACCATCATTAATGAAGAATGTGACCGTTTGAATCATCTCGTCGAAGAAGCTTCGGAAATGGCCAAGCTGGAGGCAGGAGAGTTCGAACTGCAGCTCGAGCCCGTGCGAGTGGAAGAGATTATCGATCGGGCGTTGCAACATTTGAAGAAACAGCTTGGCGACCGAAGAGTTGAACTCAACATTAAGCCCGGTTTGCCGCGCGTTCGCGCCGATGTGAACCGCGCACAGGAAATTCTTGTCCAACTAGTCGATAATGCGAATATTTACTCCCCGAAAGGAGAATCCATCACGATTTCCACGGAACTCAGTGGCGATTCTGTCGCCACGAGCGTTGCGGACCGTGGGCAGGGAATCGATGCATTTGAGCAGGGCTTGATCTTCGACAAATTCTATCGCGGGCGCGACCAGCGTTATCTGGTTCGTGGTACGGGAATGGGTCTGTCCATCGCCAAAGCCATCGTTGAGGCGCAACAGGGAACCATATCGGTGACCAGCCAGCTAGGCCACGGTTCTGTCTTCACCTTCACATTGCCCGTGGCAACCTTGGCGGAGGAAGCGCGATGAATGCCGCCAACATTTTGGTGGTCGACGATGAGCCGCAGATTCGGCGTGTCATGCGCTCGACGCTCACGAGCCACGGCTACGTTATTCTGGAAGCTAAGACCGGTGAAGAAGCCATCGAACTGGCGCGGAAGCAAAAGCCCGACCTCATTTTGCTCGACGTCAATATGCCGGGGATGAGTGGAATCGAAGCTTGCCGGGAGCTTCGGCGGGGAACCGACGCGCCCATTATCATGCTCACCGTGCGAAACGCCGAGCGAGACAAAGTCCTCGCGCTCGACGCCGGCGCCGACGACTATGTTGCCAAGCCCTTCGGCATTGAAGAGCTGCTTGCGCGCATTCGTGCCGCGCTTCGAAGGTATTCCGCAGCTGAAACCATTCCGGAATTCGTTTCGAAAGATTTCACCGTGGACTTCGAATCGCGAAGGGTTACGGCGGCGGGCCAGGAAGTTCACCTGGCGCCTAAGGAGTTCGAAGTTCTTAAGCAATTGATCGCCAACAGCGGAAAACCGCTCACGCACCGCAGACTGTTGCAGGCAGTGTGGGGGCCCGACTATGGCGAGGAAACAGAAAACCTGCGCGTGGTGATCAATCAATTGCGCAAAAAAATCGAAAAAGATCCTTCCAGGCCGAAATATATACTGACCGAGCCCTGGGTGGGCTACCGCTTTGAGCCGCAAAAACCGCAGGCTTCGAAATCCCCGGCCCGCTCGTAGAACGCGGCCTATTTGTTGC
This sequence comes from uncultured Acidobacteriaceae bacterium, assembly GCA_964524045.1. GTDB lineage: Bacteria > Acidobacteriota > Terriglobia > Acidiferrales > UBA7541 > Acidiferrum. The sequence continues at coordinate 9,819 of CAZGBQ010000109.1, read as the reverse complement.
TGGGGAATGCGGAATCCAGATCCAGGTTCAACCGCAAGACATTCACGCGGGGCTCGCCAAAGATTCCAAACTGCCGCGCCTCTGTATGCCTGGCAATCAGCGCACGCAGGGAGTCTGGCGAAACATTGCGCGCGCGTGCGATCCGCTGGATCTGGAAGTATGCTGCGGCGGGTGAGATGTGCGGGTCCAGCCCCGAAGCCGAAGCCGTCACCAGGTCTATAGGTATGAGGGCGCCGGGGTTCTCCGCGCGCAGTTTTGTAACGTCGCCTTGCACGCGTTCGACAAGCGCATGGTTCGTCGGCGCAAGATTTGAGCCACTCGAATTCGCGGCATCGTAGCCATCGCCGGCGGACGAAGGCCGCCCATGAAAATATTCATCGGAGGAAAAGGTCTGCCCGATTAGCTCAGAGCCGATCACTTTACCGCCGCGCACAATGAGACTTCCATTCGCATTATCAGGAAACAGCCATTGGCAAAGCCCTGTGACGGCCAGCGGGTACACCAGGCCGAAAAACACTGTTGTGACTAGTGTGAAGCGAATCGCGATTTGAAGCTCTTTTTTCATATCGTTCCTAGGCCATCCCGAAGAAACCAATCACAATGTCGATTAGCTTGATGCCCAGGAACGGCGCGATGACTCCCCCGAGTCCATAAAGCACCAGGTTCCGGCGCAACAAGGCTGCGGCGCCCAGCGGGCGGTAACGCACTCCGCGCAGAGCCAGCGGAATCAGAGCAATGATGATCACCGCATTGAAAATCACTGCCGAGAGTATTGCGGACTCCGGCGTACGCAATCCCATGACGTTCAGCTTGTTGAGAAGCGGGAATGTCCCCGCAAACATTGCGGGAATGATGGCAAAGTATTTCGCGACATCGTTTGCCACGGAAAAAGTCGTCAGTGCACCGCGAGTGATGAGCAGTTGCTTGCCAATCTCGACAATCTCGATGAGTTTCGTCGGGTTGGAATCAAGGTCGATCATATTTCCCGCTTCTTTCGCAGCTTGCGTGCCGGTGTTCATCGCGACGCCGACGTCTGCCTGCGCCAGTGCCGGCGCATCATTCGTGCCGTCCCCGGTCATAGCAACGAGCTTGCCCCTTGCCTGTTCGCTCTTGATCAGGGCCATTTTGTCCTCAGGCTTCGCTTCCGCAAGAAAATCATCGACACCCGCTTGCCGGGCGATGGCCGCCGCGGTGAGCGGATTATCGCCAGTAATCATCATCGTGCGGATGCCCATGGCGCGGAGGTGCTCGAACCGCTCGCGCATGCCGCCCTTCACCACATCCGTCAGCTCAATCGCGCCGACGACGTGTCTGTTTTGCGATACCAGAAGAGGAGTGCCTCCAGCGTTGGATATGACCTTTACGACTTCTTGAACCTCCGTTGGCACAGTGCGGCCCTTTTCCGAAACGTGCCGGGCGATGGCCTCAGGCGCTCCCTTGCGAATTTCCCTGCCATCCATGTCCAGGCCGGACATGCGCGTCTGTGCGGAAAACGGGATGAAAACCGGGTTGTGCGGGGCCAGTTCCCTGCCGCGCAGATTGTACTTTTCTTTGGCCAGGACGACAATCGACCGGCCCTCCGGAGTTTCATCCGCAAAGGACGCAAGCTGCGCGACATTGGCAAGTTCCGCTTCGGCTACTCCTGGCGACGGATGGAGCGCCGTGGCCTGCCGGTTGCCCAGCGTGATTGTGCCGGTCTTGTCGAGGAGAAGAACGTCCACGTCGCCCGACGCCTCCACCGCACGACCCGACATAGCGATGACGTTGCGCTGAATCATGCGGTCCATGCCGGCAATGCCGATCGCGGAAAGCAGGCCGCCGATCGTCGTCGGAATCAGGCACACAAGCAAAGAGACGAGTGAAAAGATGTTCTGCGGCGCGCCAGAGTAGACCGCAAAGGGCTGCAGAGTGGCGACAGCGAGCAGAAAAATGATGGTCAAGCCCGCCAGCAGTATGTTCAGCGCAATCTCGTTCGGGGTTTTCTGGCGCGAAGCGCCTTCCACCAGGCTGATCATGCGGTCAAGAAAAGTCTCGCCCGGATTGGAGGTGATACGCACCTTGATTTCGTCCGAAAGGACCCGCGTACCGCCGGTTACGGCGGAGCGGTCGCCTCCCGATTCGCGGATTACGGGAGCAGACTCGCCGGTTATTGCGGATTCATCCACCGAGGCGACGCCTTCAATCACTTCGCCGTCGCCCGGAATGAACTCGCCCGCAGCGACCAGCACGACGTCACCCGCCCGAAGTTTCGAACTTGCAAGGACTTCCGTCGAACCGTCTTCGCGGCAGCATCGCGCCGCTGTTTCCGCGCGGGCCTTCCGCAGAGTCTCCGCCTGTGCTTTCCCACGGCCCTCCGCCATCGCTTCGGCGAAGTTCGCGAAGAGCACCGTGAACCAAAGCCACAGAGTGATTTGCAGGCTGAAAACAATCCCCGCAGCATGGTGCAGCGCGTTTCGAACGAGCACGATAGACGTAAGAACCGCTCCGACTTCCACAACGAACATGACGGGATTCTTGATCATCAAACGTGGATCGAGTTTGCGGAAGGAGTCCGCTACGGCCATGCGCAGGATCTTGCGATCCGCAAGCGAAGTAGATTTGCCTTGTGCGTGCGTGCTCATGCAACCTTCAGAAGGTCTTGCCGGAAAGCATCAATAAATGCTCCAAAATGGGTCCCAAGCTGAGGGCCGGGAAGAATGTAAGGGCGCCGACGATCAAAATGACTGAAACGAGCAGCCCGCTGAAGAGCGCACCGGTAACAGGGAACGTACCTGCAGACTCAGGAACTGTTTTCTTTCTGGCTAGACTACCCGCAATGGCCATGATCGGAATGATCATGAAAAATCGCCCGAGGAGCTGTGCCGCTGCTGTTGTGGTGTTGTACCACATCGTATTTCCGTTCAGACCAGCGAATGCTGAGCCGTTGTTTCCGGTCGACGAAACGTAGGCATAGAGGATCTGCGACAAACCATGGGGACCAGGGTTCGAAATGCCTGCGGTGCCGTAGGGCTCGACCACAGCGACCGCCGAAAACATCAGGATTGTGAAGGTCAGGATCAGGACCGCCAGCATGGCCATCTTCACGTCGTAGGCTTCGATCTTCTTGCCGAGATATTCTGGCGTTCGGCCTACCATGAGGCCGGCAATAAAAACGGCCAGAACAACGAAAACAAAAACCCCATAAAGCCCCGCGCCGACTCCGCCAAACACCACTTCGCCAAGCATGATGTTGATGAGCGGCACCATTCCGCCGAGTGGCGTGAACGAGTCGTGCATACCGTTCACGGCGCCGCAACTCGCGTCGGTCGTCACGGTTGCGAACAGAGCCGTGTTCGCAATGCCGAAACGAACCTCCTTGCTTTCCATGTTTCCACCGGATTGCAACGCGCTCGCTTGTTGGTCTGTACCGCCAAGAAGCGGATTGCCCCTGGCCTCGGCCCAATAGGTGGCGCTCACGCCCGCTAAGAATAGGAACCCCATTGCCGCCCACACGGCCCAGCCGTGGCGCTGGGATCCTGTCATTCGGCCGAGTGTGTAGGTAAGGCCTGAGGGAATCGCGAAAATCAGCACCATCTCGAAAAAGTTGGAAAACGGCGTTGGGTTCTCAAACGGATGCGCGCTGTTGGCATTGAAGAACCCGCCGCCGTTCGTGCCGAACTCCTTGATCACCTCCTGCGACGCTACTGGGCCCTGGGCGATCAATTGCTGCGTCACTGTTCGAGTGGTCGTCTTACCATCCGCGTCCGTGACGTTTACCGTGTAAGGTTGGATCAAATCCGCTGCTGTGTACGGTTTCAGGTTTTGCACCGCGCCTTGCGAAACCAACACTATTGTTCCCACGATGCAGAAAGGCAGCAAAACCCAGAGCAAGCACCGCGTCGTATCCACCCAGAAATTCCCGAGTTTTTCGGTTTCTTTCCGCGCTATGCCGCGAATGACCACAATAGCTAAGACGATGCCTACGGCTGCCGAGACAAAGTTGTGGTAGGCAAGCCCGGCCATCTGTGTGAGGTAGCTCATGGTGGACTCGCCCGAGTACACTTGCCAGTTCGTATTTGTTGTAAACGAAGCTGCAGTCCCGAACGCCAATGCCGGATCGACGTTCGCGAATTTTTGCGGATTGAGCGGGAGCCATCGTTGCGTTCGTTCGACCAGATAAAGAAGAGTCATAGAGACGCCGCTGAACAAAAGCATGGAAATCGTGTACTCGGTCCAGCGCATCTCGCGCTGCTCATCGACGCCCGTCAGCCGGTATGCAAGCTTCTCGACCGGCCGGAGAACGGGATCGAGAAACGTCTTCTCCCGGTTGAATACTCGGGTAATGAAAACCCCCATTGGCTTCGTGACGAGGAGAATCACAAACAAATACAATCCGATCTGGAACCATCCCATTCCGGTCATGGCTAGAACTTCTCCGGCTTAAGCAGGGCGTAGAGCAAATACCCCAAGAGCAGCGCGCAAATAGCAATCAGGATGAAGTTTCCAAGCATGTTGTTTTCCGCGGTTATTTCAGGCGTTCGCAAGCCCGCACATAAAGGATTGCCAGAGCAAAAAAGAGCGCCGTCACCAGGACGAATGCCACATCTCTCATCGAAGGTCTCCGTAAGAAGATTCTCTTCTTCCGTGCTAAGCAAGCGGTGAGCGCTTCGTAAGAAAGTTGTAAGAGATGTTCGCCTTTCCGGCTAAAGGGTTGTTGCTCTCCAAGCGGCTTGGCGCGAATTCCTCTGGCGTAGGCTGCAATGGATACTTATGGCTTGACAAGGGTGCCGGAAACGAAGTATCTCAACGCGCGAAACGAGCGGCTTCGGAAATGAGCGCGGGATCTGCACAACCCTTCTCTTTTCCGGAAGCGCCGTTGATTCTTACGGCCCAACTCCGCGCCAACCGCATTCGCATCGTGAGGCCCTCCGTGACTTGGACGCAAGTTTATGACCCGCTGGGACATTGGTGGCTCTCAGCGGCAGTAGCGGCGCTCCCGATCGTTGTTCTATTCACTTTACTCGCTGGCCTGCGCATCAAGCCCCATTGGTCCGCTCTCGCCGGCGCCGCAACCGCAATCCTCGTTGCCATTCTGGTCTTTCATATGCCCCCTTCTCTAGCCGGTGAAAGCTTCCTCTACGGCGTGGCTACGGGCCTGATGAACATCGTGTGGATTGTGGTTGCCGCCGTCTATCTCTACGACATTTCGGTCAACACGGGAGACTTCGAAATCATGAAAGCTTCGGTTGGCGGCATCTCTTCCGACCGCCGACTGCAACTGCTGCTCGTGGCCTTCTGCTTTGGCGCGTTCATCGAGGGCTGCGCCGGATTTGGATCGCCAGTGGCCATTGCTGGCGCGTTCATGATTGGTTTGGGTTTCAAGCCTTTCCATGCCGCCGCGCTCAACCTCATTGCTAACACCGCGCCCGTTGCCTGGGGATCAATCGGTACGCCGGTGCATATGCTGGCCACGGTGTCCGCCCTGCCCGAAGCAGACATGAACGCCATGATTGGCCGCATCCTTCCCATCACCGCCATCATCGTTCCCTTCTGGCTGGTCCGCGCAATGGTCGGCTGGAAAGAAACTTTTGAAGTTCTCCCGGCGATCCTGGTCGTGGGTGTCTCCTTTGCCTCTCTGCAATTTTTCTGGTCCAACCACGTAGACAGTAATCTCGTGGACATCACGGCAGGCTTATTCTCCCTTCTTTGCACGGTCGTGTTCCTGCTCTTCTGGAAGCCGAAGAGAATCTGGCGGTTCGCCGAAGACGCAGAGCCAGTATCCGATGGAGCTGCCATGGCAGGCGCGCCGGGTGCCTCGGTGCATGACGGTTCGAGGCATCCCTACACAAAAGGCCAAATCTTTAAGTCTTGGATTCCGTTCTTGATTCTTTCCCTGTTTGTTTTTCTGTGGGGCTTCAAGCCGGTCAAAGACCGGATGAATGTGCACACCACGCCCGCGTGGGTAACAGCGGACGGAAAACCTAACGGGGGCTGGAACACGCCGCTGCACCGCAAGATCTCCCGCGACAAGCCTGTCGTCCCCAAGCCCACTCCCGAAGCCGCCAAATTTCCCTTCATCTGGCTCTCGGCAACGGGAACGGGCTGTTTCCTCGCGGCCATCGTCGGCGGACTAATCCGCGGAGTGAGCCCGGCACAACTTGCCAAAATATTTGGGCAGACCCTCTATCGCATGCGCTTTGCCGTGCTAGCGATTTCGGGCATGCTCGGCCTGGGCTTCGTGACACGCTATTCAGGAACAGACGCCGTCTTAGGCCTGGCGTTCACTCATACCGGCTGGTTCTTTCCCTTCTTCGGAACCTTTTTGGGATGGTTGGGGGTGGCGCTCACAGGTAGCGATACGTCTTCGAATGCCCTCTTCGGCAGCTTGCAGCGCATCACCGCCGAACAGTTGCATTTGGATCCCATTCTCATGACCTCTGCCAACAGCGCCGGCGGTGTGATGGGCAAAATGGTGGATGCGCAATCGATTTGCGTGGCCACCGCTGCCACCAATCAGTTGGGCAATGAGGGCATTATCTTCCGCTTCGTGGTCTGGCATTCGATTGCCCTCGGCGCGATTGTCGGCATCATCGTGATGCTATATGCCTACGTTTTCCCGAACCTTGTCCCCCACGGTTTGACCTTCATCCGTTGATGCGTCAAGCTGTTTCTCGTATTTTGCGCCCAGGCCCGCCTGTCATTTCGAGCGAAGCGAGAAATCCCTCTTCGTTCCCACGCGGCTACGGCCGAAATGAGCAGGCAGGCTTTCATGGAATGACACTGAATGGACCCGCGCATCCTCAACGAATTTCGTTTCATCGTCGGCGATCACGGTCTCATTTCTTCGACCGAGGAACTCCATACCTACGAGTGCGATGGCCTCACCAATTTCCGTGTTCTGCCTCGCGCGGTCCTACTCCCTTCTTCCACCGAACAAGTTCAAGCCATCCTGCGCATCTGTCATCGTGAGAAAATTCCTTTCGTCGCACGCGGTTCCGGTACTGGGCTCAGCGGCGGCGCGCTGCCCGTGGAAAACGGAATTGTCCTCGCCTTCGCGCGCATGAACCGCATCCTCGAAGTCGACATTCCCAACGCACGCGTGGTCGTCGAACCTGGCGTCATCAATCTTGACGTCACCGGCCGCGTCCAGCCGCAGGATTACCTCTACGCGCCAGACCCATCTTCGCAATCCATATGCAGCATCGGCGGCAACGTCGCAGAAAATTCCGGTGGTGCGCATTGCCTGAAATACGGTTTCACCACCACACACGTTCTTGGCCTGGAAGTTGTTCTTCCCGATGGCTCGCTCGTCCATTTCGGCGGAAAAACACTCGATGCCCCCGGGTACGATCTCGCTGGCGTTTTTGTCGGCTCCGAAGGGACTCTCGGCATCGCCACGAAGATCATTCTTCGCATCGTCAAACGGCCCGAATGTGTTCGCACGCTGCTTGCTGCTTTTAACTCCACGAATGAAGCCGGCGCTGCGGTCAGCGGCATCATCGCCGCCGGCATGCTTCCCGCCGCCATCGAAATGATGGATAACCTCTCCATCCAAGCCGCCGAAGCCGCCGTTCATGCCAACTACCCGAGCTGTGGTGGCCTTCTGCTCGTCGAACTCGATGGCCCGGTCGCGGAAGTCGAGACTCTGTTGACGCAGGTCAAGGAAATTTGCAGTTCGAATAGTGCTTGGGAAATCCGCGTCGCGCAATCGGACGCCGAGCGCGCGCTCCTCTGGAAAGGCCGCAAATCCGCCTTCGCCGCCATGGGCCGCATCTCTCCCAACTACATCGTGCAAGACGGGGTAATTCCCCGCACTTCCCTTCCGCACGTCTTGAGTGAAATCGATCGCCTCAGCAAAGAAGCCGGCTTGCGCGTCGCCAACGTTTTTCACGCTGGCGATGGCAACCTTCATCCTCTCGTGCTTTACGATCAGCGAATTCCGGGCCAGAAAGAAACCGCGGAAGCTCTGTCTGTCAGAATTCTGGACTTGTGCATCGCCGCAGGCGGCTCCATTACCGGTGAACACGGCGTCGGCGAAGACAAAAAGTACTCCATGGCGAAAATGTTTGCCGAGCCCGACCTCGCCACCATGCAGCGCGTGCGCTGCGCCTTCGACCCTCTGCAGCTCTCGAATCCTACAAAAGTTTTCCCCACCCCACGCCTCTGCGGCGAAAAGCCTGGCGAATATTACCCACACCCGCTCGAATCCGCTGGCCTCGCGGAGCGCTTCTGATGTTGTCGGGCGCGAAAGGTCAGAACTTGCATTACGCGACCTTGAAGACTCGTCTCGAATCACTCCGCTCTGCGTTTCCTGCCGGAATCAAAGCCGAAGTATATTGCACACTTTTCGACGAATTCCTTGCGAACCGCGAATTTGGCTTAGCCCTCGAAGTTCTTTGTGACTTTCTTCTTCAACCAGATGTTCAACCCGTTGGTGAAGCAGAGCTAAATGAGATTGCGCAACTTCACGTGCTGATGGAAGTTCAGGATCAATGCTTTCAGCGGCTAAGACAAAAGCGCGGGGACTTAGGGAACAAGCATGAACGCGAGTGATTCGACGATCGGTTCTGCAAAAATAGCGTCAGGCGCCAAGAACTCACATCTTTACGAAGCCATCATCGCGATTTCTGGCCCCGATCACGTGCTCCCCCCCTCTCCTGCCGATGCCGTCCTTAGCGTCCAGCCTAAGCTCGTGATCTCACCCGGCACCGAAACCGAACTTGCCGAGGTTTTGCGCCTTGCTAACGAGGCAGGCCTCGCCGTCATTCCTCGTGGCAGCGGCACCAAACTCGGCTGGGGCAATCCACCTGCGCGCGCTGATCTCGTTCTCTCCACCGCGCGCCTGAACCTCGTTCTCGAGCACGCTTGGGCAGATCTTACGGTCACTGTGGAAGCAGGCTGTACCGTTCAAACTTTGCGGGAAACCCTCGCTCAGCACGGCCAGCGTCTTGCCCTCGATCCGCTCTGGCCGGAAAAAGCAACAATCGGCGGCATTCTCTCGACCAACGATAGCGGCGCTCTGCGCCTGCGCTTTGGTTCCCTGCGCGACCTCATCATCGGCGTCACCATCGCCCTTCCTGATGGCACCTTGGCCCGCAGCGGCGGCAAAGTCGTAAAGAATGTCGCCGGCTATGACCTTCCCAAGCTGGTTACTGGCGCGCTCGGCACTCTCGGCGTGATCACTTGCGCCACTTTTCGACTTCATCCTCTCCCGCACCAGGCGCGTTCGTTTTCCGTCTCCACGCCCAATGCAGAAGAGACCCAGAGGCTCGTTCTCGCCATTCAGGACTCAAAGCTCGCACATGCCGCGCTGCAAACCCATTTCTCCTCGGAAGCGCCACCATCCATCGACATCCTCTTCGAGGGCACGGAAGCTGGTGTCGGCGCACAAGCTAGCCACCTGCGCAAGTTATGCCTCTCCACAAAAATCACAGAAGCTTCACCTGGCGTGTGGAATGCCCGTCAGGACGTCTGGTCGTTCTCCGAGGAACCGGAAACAGTTATCGCCAAAATTAGTACGCTTCCTGCTCACCTCGCGCAAGCCACTGAATTCATTCGCCGCACTTGTGATTCCCATAGCGCTCGATGGAAGTTGCTAATGTACGCAACGGGCCTTGGTTGGTTGCGCATTGAAGGTCCTCCTGACAATTTGCGCGGAACACTGACAATCTTGCGCAGCGCGATTGAGAAACAAGGCGGCTCTCTCGTTCTTCTCCACCGCCCGGCGACACTCTCCGCCCTTGATGCCTGGGGCACGCCAGGCGACTCTCTTCCTCTCATGAAAGCCGTCAAGCACCAACTTGATCCCGCGAACACCCTCAATCCCGGCCGCTTCCTCGC
>CAZGBQ010000108.1:0-13462 GCA_964524045.1 uncultured Acidobacteriaceae bacterium | reverse complement strand
AAGCTTACGGCGGCGCGTATTGCGTCATGGCCTCCAAGCACATTCGCACCGACGCGAACTTTGCCTGGCCCTCCGCCGAAATCGCCGTAATGGGTCCGGAAGGCGCCGTCGACATTGTCTACAAACGCGAGCTCGCAAAGGCTACGGGTTCCGACCGCGAAAAACTACGCCAGGAGAAAATTGCGGAATTCCGCGACCGCTTCGCAAATCCCTTCGTCGCTGCCGAACGCGGCTACATTGACGCCGTCATCGAGCCTGCTGAAACCCGCGCCCGCGTTATCACGGCCCTCCGCGCCCTCGAAAACAAGAAGGACACCAACCCGCGCAAAAAGCACGGCAACATCCCGCTTTAGGTAACCGTGTGTTTATTTCTCGTGTGTATGCGGAAGGCTAACGTGCCCAGTGCCGCCCGAAGTCTGTCGTACGTAACCCTGGGAGTTCTCCACTTCTACCGCGGATTGGATTCATGTTCATCTTGCCTGATCCATTCGGATTGACCTCTACGTTGTTTACGAGTTCGTAGTTACAGCACCGCCATCCAGGCAGATCTTTCTCAGCATTCCACAAACTCCAAGTCTTACCGCAATCCGTGGTAATCACATATTTCCATCCCATGAAAGCGTAGGCAACCTGCTCGTTCACAAAGCGCACGTTCTCGCGAGGAATGGGCACCGGATCGTCGTGACGAAACGTCATGATAGTTTGCCAATTCTCGGAGCTAACCGGCGCAGCCCGAAAATCGTAATACGCGCCTCCGACAAGCGAATTTCTTTCGCCGTAGGCTTCCACACGAAACTTAAGGGTTTTTCCAGTCAACTCCCAAGATTCGATCAGCTTTCCCCTCCTCGGTCGAACAAACATCCAGTAACCGGCCAAGACAGTACTCAACGTACCTGCCACAACGAGCAGCGATAGACGCTTAAAGAGATTCGAGTGCGTCATAATCTACCTCAAGAGATACTCCTGTAAGAACTCGATAGTGGAGTAGAACTGAAAGTCCTGATTCGGTTTTTTGCGATAGCCGTGGCCTTCGTCGCTGGCAATCATCAGCCATACCGGAGTGCCTTGCTTCTTCAGCGCATCGGCAATTTGCTGCGACTCGCTCACGGGAACGCGTGGATCGTTCTTCCCGGCGATCACGAACATGGGTTTCTTGATTTTCTCGATGTTATTCATCGGCGCGATTTTCTCCAGGAACTCGCGCATTTTGGGTTCGCGCTCGTCGCCGTACTCCACGCGGCGCAAGTCCTGGCGATACGCTTCGGTATGCTCAAGAAACGTCACCAGGTTCGACATGCCGACAACGTCCACCGAGCAACGGATGCGATCGCTGTAGAACGTGGACACTGCCAGCGTCATGTGGCCGCCGTAACTTCCTCCAGTCACGCCAACACGCTCAGCGTCCAAATCCGGCCGCATGGCGATCCAGTCGAATAACGAGTTGATGTCCTTGTAAGTGTCCTCGCGCTTGAAGCCATTATCCTGTAACGAAAAGGTCTTTCCGTAGCCCGTCGAACCGCGCACGTTGGGATAAATCAGCGTAATTCCCAGTTCGCTCAGCAAAAAATTGCTGCGCCCCAAGAATGTAGGTTGCGACTGGCCTTCCGGGCCGCCGTGAATCACGACGAGCACCGGCCGCTTGCCTGTGAACTTTGCGGGCGGCTTGTACAAGAATCCCGAAATCATCTTGTCATCGAAGCTTTTCCAGCGAATCAGCTCCGCTTGCGGAAATCCTTCCGTCTTCACAGCCGTCTCGCTGGTCGTCCAACGCTCGACTTTGTCGGAGGTAACGTCGAGCGAGTAGCAGTCTCCTGGCCCGCGCGAATTGTTCAGTGAGAAGCCCAGCTCGTGGCCGTTTATGTGCCAGCGCATGCCATTGATGACTCCCGGCGGCAATTTGGGCAGGGGCATTTCTCTTCCAATGCTTGTGTCGCGCACATGCAGGACACTTAAGCCTTCTTCATTTGTGACGAAAGCAAGCAGCTTGCCGTCATGCGCGAGGTCAAACGTTTCCACGTCCCAGTGAATCGAGGTGGTAAGAAAAGTCGGTTGCCTGGTCTCCAGATCGATGTACGCCAGGCGATGAAATTCGGAATCCTTGTCCGTGGTGACGTAAATTCCTTTTCCATCCTTGCTGAAGCGAGCTTCTCCGTAGGAAACTTTCTGCGCCGTGTTGCGCGGAGTGACCTCCGCCTTCTTTCCGGTCGCGGTGTCAACGAGCCACAAGTAGGACTCGTTGATCGAGACCTCTTCCAGCAAGAGAATTCTCTTGTCATCAGGCGACCAGTCTTCCGGTTGCCAGCCGCCGCCAGCGAGTTGCAGCAGCAAATGACCCGTCTTCGGATCGGCCGGATTCATGACCCATAAATCCGTGTCCTTGCCGGTGCGCCGTGTGGACATGTAGGCAATCTGGTCGCCGCTGGACGACCACGGCCCCAGAAGATTGCGCGACTTGCCGTCGGTCAGCAGCGCGGCGCTGCCGGTTTTCAGATCGAGGCGATAGAGCTGATACCACTCTCCGCCGCCGACATCTTTCATGAAAACGATGTAGTCGCCGCCGTTGGGGTGGAACCTTCCGTTAGTTACCGCGTCGGAATAAAACGTCAGTTGTTGCCGCGCGGCGCCAGGGGCAGCAACGAGGTGCAGCTGGGGCGTTTCCGCGAATCGCGTGGCGATTAGCATTTCGTGTTTGGTGGGATGCCAGTCGGCAAGACTGGCGGTTCGAAACGAAGCATACCGCCCCGCGGTTTCCGCAAGTGCCGCGGGAACCTTCGGAACATTGTCCAGGCTGAGACTCTCGGGCGGAGCAAGGACCGGCTCCTGCGCTCGCGCGAACGGCAGCGTGGCCGCCAAGATCAGCAGGGCGAGCACAAAACGGAATGGCCTCATCGAGATATACCTCCACGGAAGGGGCAGGAGTCCCTGTATACACCAACCTGCAGCCGGGAGCGAATAATCTTTCCCCTCGGTCCTGTAATCTGCGCGGCATGCCTCGCAAGTAACTGGAACGAGGCAGAAGGGCAAGGCTTCCCCGGACGCGTTTCTCTCCGTGCTAAACTTCTCCATCGCTCTGCATTTCTATGTTCAAGAAAATCCTGATTGCCAATCGCGGCGAAATTGCCGTACGCATTCTCCGCGCGTGCCGCGAATTGGGCATCCAGTCGGTTGCGGTGTTCAGCGAGGCAGACCGCAAATCGCTCCACGTACGGCTGGCCGACGAAGCCTACGCCATCGGCGCCGCGCCCTCGCGAGAAAGCTATCTCTCCATTGACAAGCTCATGGACGTAGCGCGGCGTGCTGGCTGCGACGCGCTGCATCCCGGGTACGGATTTCTCGCCGAGAATGGCGCGCTGCCGCGTGCATGCAGCGAAGCCGGTATCACGTTCATTGGCCCCCCGGCCGAGGCTATGGAGACGCTTGGCTCAAAAACTTCGGGGCGACAACTTGCGCGGCGCGTGGAGGTGCCTACCGTTCCAGGGACGATCCATCCGATTGAGCAGTCTTCCGAAGCGCGAGCCCTGGCGCAGAGCATGGGTTACCCGGTTTTGCTTAAAGCGGTGGCCGGGGGCGGCGGCAAAGGCATGCGCGTGGTGCAGAGCGACGGTGAATTCGAGTCGGCGTTCCGCGACGCTGCTTCGGAAGCGATGAACGCTTTTGGTGATGAGCACCTGTACTTTGAAAAGTATCTGGAGCGCCCGCGACACATCGAAATCCAGATTCTTGCGGATGCGCACGGCCGCGTCGTTTCTCTCGGGGAGCGCGAGTGTTCCGTTCAACGCCGCCACCAGAAAGTGATCGAGGAGGCGCCGTCGCCCATCGTGACGCCGGAGCTGCGCAAAAAAATGAACGAGGCGGCGGTCAGGCTGGCGAGAGCGGGCGGCTACGTCAACGCCGGCACGGTTGAATTTCTCGTGGACGAGAATCTGCAATTTTACTTTCTGGAAGTGAACACGAGACTGCAAGTCGAGCATCCGGTGACGGAACAGGTGACCGGGCTGGACCTGGTCAAACTGCAGATCGCCATCGCCGCCGGACACCGGCTGCCCTTTGCCTGGGAAGCGATTACGCCGCGCGGGCACGCGATGGAAGTTCGGCTTTATGCCGAAGATCCGGAAAATAACTTCTTCCCTTCGCCGGGAAAAATCCTTTCGCTTCATGCGCCCAGTGGACCAGGCATCCGAGTTGACCAAGGCGTGTATGAAGGCTGGACCGTGCCCAACGAGTACGACCCGTTGCTGAGCAAACTCATCGCGTGGGGCAACAGCAGGGAAGAGACGATTGCAAGACTGCGCCGCGCCCTCGATGAATACACGATGGCCGGGATTCGAACGAACGCAAGCCTCTTCCGGCGCATTCTGGAAGAACCGGACTTTCTGCGCGGCGAAATCCACACGCGGTGGCTCGATGAATGGTTGCGGCGGCCAAGTCCACGGGTTGCTGCTTCTGCGGCCGGGAATTCCAACGAGGAAGCTGAAGAGGACGCGGCAGCGAAGGCTGCGGCTCTCGCAGCGGCAATCTGGCAAGGAAAACAGAGCGCCGCGCAAGCCTCGGGCGGCCCATCCGCCAGCGACAAGTCCTCGCGCTGGAAAATGGAAGGGCGCCGGCAGTCACTGGACCGCACGCCATGAAGTACGAGGTCCGTATTTCGGGTAAGACTCACGTCGTCGAGTGCGAGCACCACTCGGAAGGCTGGGAGGCCGTGCTTGCTGGGGAGTCGGGTGCGGCCGACGTCGTGGAAGTCACGCCGAACATTTTTTCCGTCTTAATAGACGGTCAGTCGCACGAAATCTGCGTAACACCATTGGACGATGGCAAACTCAAATTGCAAACGGGCCGGTTCGAATTTACGGCAGAAGTCGTAGATCCCCGTTCGTGGCGTGGCCGACTGCACGGGGGCGCGGAAGCAGAAGGACGCCAGCAGATCGTCGCGCCCATGCCCGGCAAAGTCGTGCGTGTGCTGGTAAAGCAGGGCGACGTAGTGGAGGCAGGGCAAGGTCTTCTGGTCGTGGAAGCCATGAAAATGCAAAACGAGATTCGTTCGCCGAAGGGCGGAACGGTCGAGCGTGTCCTCGTGGAAGAGGGGCAGGCGGTTAATGCCGGCGATGCAATGTGCGTCGTGGTCTAGGTTTGAGGAAATTCGACCAGTCGATCCCCTTCGGTCGCAAAATTCGCGGCCCTCAAGATGACCCTACGAAAAGAAGTTTTGCCTGAAGATCAGTGGCCGATGGAGCGAGGAGGCATGTAGGTCTTGGCGGCGTCGGGGAGTTTGCCTGCGGCTTCGATCACCTGTTGAGCCAAGTAATTGGCAACTTTTGCGTCATCGCGCGCAATTGCCAGATACGCAGAGCGCAGCAGCTGTTCCTTGCGGCTGCGCAAAGTGTCGCGGATATTTTGCTGCACTTGCGGCTCGGAAATGCTGCGTTGGCCGGCAGCCTCGCGCGAAATGAGTTTCAGAATGTGATAGCTGGCGCCTGTCTGGTCGCGCGCTTCGATGGGTTGGCTCACCTGCCCGGCCTTCAAGCCGAGGACCGCCCGCTTGAGCGCAGAATCCACCTGCGGAGCATTCAGGCCGGACTCCGGCACAAAACCGAGATCGCCGCCCGTTGACGCCGTGTTCATGTCCTCGGAGTAGTCCATGGCAAGCTGGGCGAAGTCCGCGCCGCTGTTCAGGCGATCCATTAACATTTTTACTTTGCGCTGGGCCTCGGCTTCATTCGTGGCGTCGTCGTTTTTGCGGTTGCGAATCTGCGCGTCCTTGCGCGGCGTCACTTTGATTTGCGCCAGATGGTAGGTCGGCTCAGCAACGTTGAACTGCGCCTTGTTAGCGTTATAAAACTCAGTGACTTCCTGATCCGTGATGGAGATTTTAGCTACCACCTCGCGGTTGAGCAATTTCTGAATGGAGAGTTGGCGGCGCTCATCCTGCTTCCAGTCATCCACGGTGATGCCCTGTTCCTTCAATTGCCGCTGAAATTCCTCTTCCGTATACGGGGTTTTCCGCTCGGTGAATTTGTCTTCCACTTCGCCGTCGCTGGCCTCCAGATTCAGCTTCTTGGCGCGCTCCAGAAGAATCTCATTGTAGATGAGCTCGTCGAGAACATTCAGCTTAAGAGAGAGAGATTCTTCCTGAGAGGGTTCCTGGCCCTCGGGGTTCACTCGCGTGCGGTAATACTTGTCCACTTCTTCGCGCTTGATTTCCTTGCCGTTCACCACCGCCCACACGTCCGGGGCGTGCTGCGTCTGTTTGTTACAAGCGGCAACGGATGAAAACGCCAGAGCGGCGAGAGGCAAGAAAGCTGCGCTACGGTATAGGTGTCTTGTGCGGTCCATCGGACGCCCCACGAAACGCGGGTTCGCAAAAGATGAAATCAAGGCTGGAAGCTCAGGCGGCCTTTTTCACGCGGCCGGCGCGAATGCACGCGGTGCAGACCCGGACATGCTTCTTAACGCCCGCTACGACCGCGCGCATGCGCTTCAAATTCGGATTCCAACGGCGCCGGCGCGTGTTGTTCGCGTGGCTGACAATGTTGCCATAGTGCGGCGCTTTGCCGCAAAATTCGCACTTTAGTGCCATTCGATGTTCCTGCTCTATTTAGTTTGAGCCTGGATTTTCTGCTCTTCGGCGTCGCAAAACCAAGCTCCTTATTCTAACAGACGCGCCACGCGCGACAAAGCATCGCTTTATTTAGGATTGCGAAGGTTTTGAGTTCCCAAGAGCCTGTTCGCTGGGACGGGTTCGAAACGGGCGACGCGAACCAGTAAATGGCCGAATCGTGTTGAAGCGACAGGGTTTGCCCGCTCCATGAGAGGCCAGTGGCCCGGCGTACCATTGTTAGCCCCTTTTCCAGCACCTACTCTCGCCTCAGATCGCGCGGGGATTCGCGCGCTCGATGGATCGTATGAACGGACAGCTTGCAAATTCAGCGGGGGCTTCCAAGCTCACCCCCCCAAACACAGAAGGGCGTCCCAGGACCGCGAAGGCCCCGGGGCGAAGATTCTCTTACATCGCGGCATTCTTTCTTCTAGCGGCGCTATCAACGCTCGCGGGATTTTCTGCCGCCCGGTTTCAGGGTGCGATCACGAATTGGCTGAAGATTCATCCCGTGGCGGCCGCAAATTCGCATCAAGCGAAAACAGCATTGGTTTCAACCCCGCAGCCAGCTGCGAAAGAGAGCGACCTTGAAGAAATCTCCCGCCTTGGGCCACAGCAGCAGGCGGAGCGTTTACTCGAACTCGCCGTAAAGCAGCCCGACCTTTCCTTGGGTCTGATTCACAAGAATCTGACGTCATGGCGCGGGCATCTGGCGGACACCGACCATCTCTTTCACCTGGTGCTGGCGGCTCTGAATTCGAATGATCCACGCGTGCGGGTGGCAGCCGTCGAAATCGACCTAGCGGCGAACAACCTGGTGAAGGCACCGGAGAGCGTGGAGAGACTGGGACGTCAGATTCAGAGCGGATCGGATGAACGGTATCTGGCGCTCTGGAGGTTGGGCGCGCTGGGCAATCGCGGAGTAGAACCGGCGGTGGCGTTCAACACGCTGCGGCGGTATGCCCATGACCGGAATCAGGAAGTGCGCTTCTGGGCCGTCGAAGGTTTAGCAATGCTAGGTAACGGTGAATCGATTGAAATGCTGCTCAACGTGCTGTCACACGATCCAGCGAAGCAAATTCGCGAACGCGCGGCGAACGGTCTGTCGCGGTCGGGTCTGCTCACGGGAGAACAAAGGCTGACCGCTGTTCCCCAATTGCTGAACCTTCTGGACGACGACTCCCTAAATGAGACGACACAGAGCCTGGTGGGAGCGACGCTGGAAGCTATCACCGGCGCGTCCTTTGGCAAGAATGCTGAAGCGTGGCGCGAATGGTGGGCCCATCACGATAGCCGCGAAACGCGCAAGCATGTCCCCAAGAACCTTGTTCTAACCTGACCTGCCCTGCTAAATCGACTGCTTACCAATTTCCCCGCAAACCGTTAAACTAGGGGAGCACCAACGGCCTGCCCGCTCGTGGAGGCTTTATGAAACGGCGAGAATTCCTGCACGGAGCCGCGTACGCGGCTGGCGCTGCGTGCGTAGCTGGCGCCGCCTGGCTTCCCACGACGAGATTTGCCCACCGGGCAGTCCCCATACCCGCGACGCTGCCACGAAAATTTGCGGCTTCCGACACGGTCACGCTGGGAAGCACCGGCATTCAGGCCAGCCGGCTGGCGATGGGAACAGGAACCGTGGGAGTCGGCCATCATTCTCACCAGACCGCGCTCGGCCTTGGCGGCCTCTCCGACCTGCTTCGCAACGGCTACGACCAGGGTCTGAGATTCTTTGACAGCGCGGATTCCTACGGCAGTCATCCCCATGTTGCCGAAGCGCTGAAGCATGTGCCACGCGACAAAGTGACAATCCTAACGAAGACGTGGGCGCGCGATGCGGCATCGGCGCGGGCTGATCTCGAACGCTTCCGCCGCGAACTGAACACCGATTACATCGACATTTGCTTGATGCATTGCTTGACGGAGGGCGATTGGGCCGATCGTTTCCGCGGAACCATGGATGTGCTGTCCGAAGCGCAGCAGAAGGGAATGATTCGAGCGCATGGATGCTCGTGCCACAGCATCGAGGCGCTGCGCACGGCGGCGAAGTCGCCGTGGGTGCAAGTCCATCTTGTGCGCATCAATCCGATCGGAGCACAGATGGACGCCGCGCCGGACACTGTCGTCAGCGTGATGCGCGAAATGCGCGCCAACGGCCACGCCATCGTGGGCATGAAAATCCTTGGGGCAGGCGAACTGCGTCATCGCCAGGACGACGCACTGCGGTACGCGCTTTCCCTGGATCTTCTCGACGCGTTCACGATCGGCGCGGAATCGCGATTCGAACAGGAAGATTTGATACGGCGCATCGCCGCGGCGTAGTCTGATTTAGAATAGTCTGAATTAGAATAGTCAGGACTGACTATATTATGTAAACAAGCCGAGCCGCGTCCGGGTCCAGAATTACCTGGCCAGCGCACTGCAATTCAGGTTAGAATCTCTCAGCTAAGGAATCGCCCAGGCCTTTTGGGGGAGTGTGGTGCGCTCATCGCGCAGGGGCAGCGCCAAGGAAAAAAGATGTTTGTCCCGCGAATTGTAATCATCAAGTAGTCCGCTTCCGGCGGATCCCGTCTCTTAATATTTTTTCTCCTTATTGATTTTGCAACCGCGTGCGCGATTCTGGCTTGAATTTGCGCCCACGCAGAAAGCTTAGGATGTCATGGCAGTCGATCAAGTCATTTCTCCGACACCGTCGCCGTCTTTGTGGAGCTCGATCCGCGAAGCAGTTCGCGGCTCGCATCAGGATTTCACCACCGGCAGCCTGAACCGCGCGATTCTGCTGCTGGCGATTCCAATGATTCTAGAAATGGTGCTGGAGTCTCTTTTCGCGGTGGTGGATGTTTTCTGGGTGGGGCGCCTGGGCGCGGACGCCGTGGCCACGGTGGGCCTGACGGAATCCATGCTTAGCCTGGTCTTCGCGGTTGGACTAGGCCTGAGCCTTTCGACCACCGCGATGGTCGCGCGCCGCATCGGTGAGAAGAATCCGGAAGCTGCCGCAGTCGCCGGCGTGCAAGCCATCGCCATCGGACTGGCGATTTCGGTATTGGTTGGCGTTCCGTGCGTGTTTTATGCACCGGAATTGCTGCGGCTGATGGGAGCTTCGCCGCAAGTCATTTCTGTTGGCTCGGGCTATGCGCGGATCGCGCTGGGCGGCAGCGGCGCGATCATGATGTTGTTCCTCAACAACGCGATCTTTCGTGGAGCAGGAGACGCCGCAATTGCCATGCGGCTGCTATGGGTTTCTAACATCATTAACCTGGTCCTTGACCCCTGCCTGATTTTCGGCTGGGGGCCATTTCCAAAACTCGGCGTGACCGGGGCAGCCGCTGCCACCTTCACGGGGCGCAGCATCGGCGTGCTCTACCAGTTCTACAGGTTGCTCCGCGGCAGCGAGCGGATTCGCATCCTGAAGAACCAGGTTCGCGTGAACCTGCCGATTCTGCTGCGGCTGCTGCGTGTTTCGCTGACCGGAATTTTGCAGTTCGCGATTGCGCATACGAGCTGGATTGGACTCATGCGTATAGTAAGCATCTTTGGCTCGCTGACCCTCGCCGGCTACACCATTGCGATCCGCATCCTCATCTTTCTGCTTTTGCCAAGCTGGGGTCTGAGCAACGCCGCCGCGACGCTCGTGGGGCAAAACCTCGGGGCCCGGCAGCCGGAGCGCGCGCAGACGTCGGTGTGGCGCACCGGATTCTACAACATGCTTTTTCTGGGCGGGATCGGCCTGTTCTTCCTGATTTTCGCAACGCCGGTGGTTCGCCTGTTTACGAGCGATCCGGCCGTCGTTCCGTTGGCGGCAACGGCACTGCGCATTTTGAGCTACGGGAATATCGGATATGCGTACGGGATGGTGATGCTCCAGGCGTTCAATGGAGCAGGCGACACGGTGACGCCGACCTACGTGCATTTCTTCGGCTTCTGGCTGCTGGAGATTCCTCTCGCCTATGCGCTGGCTCTTCCCGCGCACCTGGGCCCGAACGGAGTGTATATCTCCATTGTCGTTGCCGAGGCAGCCATCGCCGGGGCGGGGATTCTTCTGTTTCGGCGGGGCCGCTGGAAGGGGCAGCAGATTTAGCCTTGCCGCGGCCGTTGGGCAAAAGCAGGCGTATAATCTCCGCCAATGAGGAGGTTCCACACCTATGGCCAAAACCAAGCAATTTACGATTTTTATCGATAACCAGCCCGGAGCAGTCGCGCGAGTCGCGAAGACGCTAGGGGATGCGAAGGTGAATATTCTGGCGCTCTTGGGGACCGCGCAGGGACCGGCAGGAACAATTCAGCTTGTTCCAGAGGATGCCCGGAAAGCGAAGAAGGCCCTCGACGCCGCGCGTATCGCCTATCAGGAGACCGCCGCGGAACAGTATGAACTGCCCAACAAGGCAGGCGCTTTAGCGCAGTGCCTTAATCAGCTCGCGGCCAAAGGCGTGAACCTTAGTTCAATCCATGCCACTGCGGCGAAGGGCGGGAAAAAGGCCGTGATTGTGTATACCGTGGAGACCGCGGTGGCAGCGGCCACGGCCTCGGCCTAAACCTGCGGGCTGCGCTTGACAGCGAGAAGTGTGTTAATCTAGACACGATTTCGCCATATCGTAAGCCAGTTCGCGGCCGTCTTGAGTCGATTGTTTTTTGGCAAGCATTTTATTTTCAATGAGTTGTGACAAAACGTAGTTTGCTCAGCCTCCAGGTCGTCAAAGTGCTCCCAGCTGCATAGAAGTATGCCGCCGAGCATTGGCGGTCATCCAAAAGGGGAGGAGGCTGGAGCCATGTCAGCAAGGAAGTTCCTCAAGAGGCTGATCAGGACAGTCCTCTGCCTCAGCGCTGGTTTCCTCGCTTTTGCCGCCTGCGCCTACACGGACTACCGTTTGTGGCCGCTTGACCTGCCGTCTTCCGCCCAGCCTCGAGTCCCGGTAGTGGCGGTCAAGGGTGGCCACCTGGTTGTTCCCATCACGTCTGCAGTGCCTGCCGCTGAAGTTGCCAGCTACAGCGATCAGCTAGAAGCTTTTCTGCGCTTTGAATACTTTCGCGGGCGGCTTGCGCGCGATGGCAACGACACTTCGCGTGTCTACTTGACGGCCGTAGATATGGCCAAGGGCGCGCGCTATAAGGTGTTCCTGGTTACCGACAACGACCTGCTTACGGCTCTTCCGCAGCTCGCAAAGCTGGAGGGGCGCAATCTGATAATGCATTATGAATTCCAGAGCTGGACGCAAAAGGACCTCTCTTACTTTCAAGCGCAAAGCCACATGTTCGACGCCGCCTATGACGTGCCCGCCGAACAGAAGCTCGAGACTCTCAGCTCCTTCCAACTCCGTCCTGCGCTGGCGCAATTTCTGATCTTTAAGTCGGAGACGGACAATCGGGTGATGGGTGGAAGCGGATTTGCGCCACAGCCGCTGACGCGCGAGAAGGCAACGCAATTGGCAACCGATATTCTCGACGTCGCACAGTTCTACGATCTACCGCTCGACTATTTTCTTGGCGTTGGAGCAATGGAGAACGATTACATGGACGTCGATGGCGATCTGACGCACGCAGTTTGGAAGAAGCGCGCGCAGCGAGGAGACATTGTTCTGCGGCGCACGCGGAAGCGCGTGATGGTTAGCGACTATGCTATCGGGACGTGGCAAATCACCCGCGAAACGCTTCGCGCAGCCCATGTGCTCTATCTGCGGGACAAGCGCGACTATGGCAAGCTGCCCGCGCGCCTGCGTCCTTCGCGCGAGCTAGACCTGAATTCCGTTGATGACGCTGTGCTGACGACGTATGCGGGGCTGCTCTTGCGCGATTTGTTTGACCACTTCGGAGGCGATGTGGACAAAGCGATCGGCGCTTATAACGGCGGCGTCAAGACACCAAACCCCGCTTATGCCTCAGGTGTAAAAACGATTGCCGATTATGCGCGGCGCATCCTGGAACATGCGATGGGGCCGGATAAGCCCGATACAAACGCAAAGAACCCAGACAGATCTCAAGCTTCTTCGCGTTGTGCGAACCCGGGAACCAACACGCCTGGCTGCACGCAGCTTGCCGAGTCCACGGGGACTGCCGACGACGATATTTGGGTCACCGGCAGCGTTATTGAATGTTGGGAGGGACGACCTAAACCCGTTGCGGACCTGCGCGTTTACGTTTTGACAATGGGGAGGAGCAACAAGGTACGTGATGACCTCCAAAAGATCGAGACCCTGACGTCCCAAAAGGCGCGTGGGGACATGCAAGCATTCTTCAAGCTCTACGATGATTTGGTTAAGAACCTTAAACCTCTGCGTGAGTCGGACGGGCTCACTCGTACCGACAGAGCTGGACATTTCTCAGCAAACCATCTCAGAGGTAAACAAAAGTATTTGATATTGGCTATCGACTGGGATAAAGGGGATACGGACGAAGCAGCATACTACCAGTATCAGTACGTGGAACTCACATCGCCGGGTCCACATGATGTCCACCTTTACATGGGTCCAGGCAAAAGAAGCGATTGCGGCAAAATCTACTGACAGAAAGCCCTAATAAAGGCTTTTCAAAATCTAACTTGCGCGACGCTGGTTTGCGTCACCTTTTATGGATGAGCTTAGTGCGACATGCCGGTCATGTCGTGGGCGGGATTTGGCTCACGTCGAAGGGCAGCCATCTTGGAGTTGTCGGCGGGAGCGAAGTAACCAACGGCGATACCCATCGCGCCCTCACGCAGTAGCTTGCCCGTTGGGTTATCGTACGCAGCGGAAGTCTTTAGGACATCGCCGGCGGAGAATCTGTAGCCGCCTTTGTCCACAAATAATTCGACAGGCACGGATTCGAGCAGGCCTTTTTCATTTACTTTGGCATCCAACGTGGCCACGGTTTCTTGGCGCGAGACGTCCTCCAGGACGATCT
>CAZGBQ010000107.1:0-13651 GCA_964524045.1 uncultured Acidobacteriaceae bacterium | reverse complement strand
GCGCGCCGCTACGAGCCGCGCCACTTTCCGCATTACAACCTGGGCCGCGCCTACCTCGGCAAGGAACTCTACGGCAACGCCATTCGCTGCTTTCAGGAAGCTCTCGAGATCGAGCCGCGCTATTCCCTGGCGCAGCAAGCCCTCGAATCTCTCCGCCGCATGGTGAACTGAACCTGAATTCAGATTTGCCCGCCGGGCTTCAGCCCAGCTCTTCTCCATCACATCGGCGCTTCGTGCCCGCTCGGTTTCACCACCCGGTCGTAAACCCACAGCAAAACCGTCGTCAGCAGTCCGACTGCGCTAATGGCCCACCACGCGCGCTGCGGCTGGTGCGCTACTTCCGCGAATTGATGCATCACGCGCCCGCCAAACCATCCGCCGACGAGCGAACCGATGCCGATGGGCAGAAATGCGAAGCCCATGTACGTGCCCTGCTGGTCGGCAGGAGCCAGCTTGGCGATGTATTCGTAATAGCGCGGTGCCTGGATGATTTCACCCAACGCGAGCACCATGATCGAGAGAACGGCGCCCAGCACCGTGGGCTGAAACGCGATGATCAGCCAGCACAGCGAAGAAACCAGCGTTCCCAGAATCACCGCGCCGAAAGCGGGAATGTTGCGCGTCAAGTAGTTGATCAGCACCGTGAAGCAAATCACCATCGCGCCATCGACCACCAGAATCAGCTCCACGTCGGACTTGGGATCGATATAGCCGTGGATGAACCCGGGCAACGAAATGTACTGCTGCCAGAAAACAATCCAATAGCCGGTAAAGATCAGTAGGAAGAGCATGAACTTCGAGTTGGAAACCACCGTCAGGAAATTCCGCGCCACCTGCGCAATCGAAGGCGGCGGAGCCTCCTCCACCTTCTGCGGCTCGCGGAAGAAAAACAGAACCAGGAAGAACATTGCGAAAACGCTGAGCGCCGCTACACAGAAAACGTTCTCGACGCCGAGATGACGGTGCGCCCAGGAAGCAACGTAAGGCCCCGCCGCTCCGCCTATATTGACCATCGTGTAGTAAATCGAGTAGCCGATGCTGCGGACATTCTCTTTCGACGCGCCTGCAGTGGTTCCCACGACGCTCGGCTTGACCAGCGAAACCCCCAGCGCGGGAAGAATCAGGATGCATCCCACAAACAATCCCAGCGGCACCGCATTGCGCACAGGCGCAAGCCACGGCGCGCCAATCGACCCGATCAGGAAATAGGCCACGGCGAGAATCAGGTAAGCGAGAGACAGCGCGCGGCGAAAGCCCAGCTTGTCAGCCACCGCCCCGCCAAAAATCGCCAGGAACCACACCATGCCGCCAAAAATGCCAGTCAGCGTTCCTGTTTCCTCTGTCGAGAAATTCAGCTGGCCCTGGAGATACAGCGCGAGCGACGCGAAGGCTCCATAGTAGGAGAGGCGCTCGAAGATTTCGCTGACGTTGGCCACCCAAAACGGCCGCTCGAACCCCTGGCGAATTTCTTGTAGCCTCTGCCCGAAGCTCATCTCGCCTCCGTCCCTGCGCCGCGCGATGATAGTTGAGGAACTCTTTGACGTAAAGAACGGGCCTTCCGTCAGGGCACGACTAATGTCGTGCCGCCCGATTACCTGTCTACTCTCATTGTCATCCGAACCCGGTCGGCTGTTTTTGCCGAACGGTAGTGAGGGATCTGCTTTGCCAAACGTCATGCCGTCCCGCGTCGATTGACCGTATTTCGGCGAGAGTTGTGGACACAAATTGTGCGGTATATGATTCGCGGACCTTTATGACGCGGGCAAGAATTATTATCGCTCCGAGACGCTCGCTGGCGCTGTATGCGCTGCTGGCGATGGTGATGGTGATTGCGTCGTACGTGGTGGTGATCCTGCTGGCTGCATCGTGCGTCTACCTGCCTTTCCTGGCGATAACTCAAACAAGGTCTCCGGCAATCCAGTTGGTGATTCTGTTCTTTGGAGGAATCGCAGCGGCCGGGGCTATGCTATGGTCGCTGGTGCCGAGACGTGAGAAGTTTGACGCTCCGGGACTTTTGCTGGAGCGCTCCGAACATCTCCTCCTGTTTCGCGAAATCGACGACATTGCGGCGGCTTTGGACGAGCCTGTTCCGCGCGAAGTGTATCTAATCGGCCAGGTCAACGCGTTTGTAAGCGACGCCGGCGGCGTGCTCGGATTTGGCAGCCGGAGAATCCTGGCGATTGGTCTTCCCATGCTTTCCATCCTGAGCCTTTCCGAAGTTCGCGGCCTCTTAGCGCACGAGTTTGCGCACTACTACGGCGGGGACACGAAGATGGGCCCCTGGGTGTACAAGGCCCAGACGGCTATGGTTCGGACTTTTCAGAGCATTGGTTCAATCAGCGAGAAGGTTGGGCGACTTGGAATTGTTCAGGTTCTGTACATGATTGTGACGCAAGTCTTGAAATGGAATTTCCTGTTCTTTCTGAGGGTGACGAATTTTGTATCGCGGCGAAAGGAATTTCGCGCGGACGAACTGGCGTGCCTTGTGGCTGGCAAAGAAGCTGTCATCGAAGGACTACGAAAGACGCATGCCGGAGCGATGGCTTGGTCGACTTACTGGAACACCGAAGTCCTTCCTGTATTGCAACTCGGGTGCATCCCGCCGATTGGAGATGGATTATTGCGCTTCTTGGCCGCTCCGCAAATCGCCGAGCAGATTGTCCGCGGAACGGAACAGGAAATAGCAGAAGGCAAGACCAAGCCGTATGACACCCATCCGCCGCTGAGGGACCGCATTGCCGCGATTCAAGCGATGCCAGCGGACTCCCGGGAACAAAGCAAAGAGCCGGCACTGTCGCTGTTGAAGGATCCTGAGTCTGCCGAACTGCGATTTCTGCAAAGCCTCAATCCCAATCTGCCGAAGGAAGGATTGCGCCCGGTAAAATGGAAAGAGACTGGATCAATGGTAACCATCCCGGCTTGGAAGGCCTGGGTCCGGGAATACGCCGCGCTTCTAAACGGAATTTGTCCCGAATCGCTGTCCGAGACCGTCAAGGGCCTTTCGACAATTGGCGCACGCATTCGAGATCCAAAAGGGATGCTGCTGAGGCCGGAGCAAAGAAAGCAACGGGCAATGCATCTCCTGGGTTCTGCCCTCGGGCTCGTTTTGGTTGAAAAGGGCTGGCAACTGGAGTCTCAGCCGGGGGAGTTCTTTTTACATCGCGGCACAGAAAAATTGAATGTATTCGACTTAATCAACCAACTGGCGGGCGGAAAGATTCCCGACGAGGTTTGGTGGCAACGATGCAAGGCATGGGGCATCGCAGGCTCGCCTCTTTGGGAATTGGGTGGGACCGAACAGGCAGATAGTCAGACAATTAGTTGAATGCGGCTTCCAAACACAGCAGATCCCTCGCCACGCTCGGGATGACGCATCGTCTTCGGATGAGTCAATTCTCCGCGACGTTGAAAGGCCGCTGGAGGGTCAGCCGGAAAACGGGAGCAAAAAGAAATGAATCGCTGGAGGGCCAGATCCAAGTGCGGTCGCGATCGAGTTCGATCCACAGCGAGACCGTTCCGTCCGGCGGAACATACAGCTCGCCTCCGGGCATGCTCTCCAACGTGATCCGCCAGTGGGGCCGCGACGGCGGCAATGTCATGGGCCAGACGCGCCCATCAGATAAGACCGCGCAATCCGGCACGCCGGCGCCGCAGCGGTTTGTTTCGAGAGCCGATTCGCTGTAGGGCATGCTGGCGGATGGCATGC
Organism: uncultured Acidobacteriaceae bacterium; assembly: GCA_964524045.1. Taxonomy (GTDB): domain Bacteria; phylum Acidobacteriota; class Terriglobia; order Acidiferrales; family UBA7541; genus Acidiferrum. The sequence goes on along the minus strand of CAZGBQ010000107.1, from coordinate 9,945 downwards.
CGGTGGGCGGCAGGCCGGAAAGTCGAAGACGAATCTGGCGATACGCGCCCGTTGGCAGAATCGCATCGGGAAAGGCCGCCGAGACAGCATTGGCGTGCGGCTCCGCGAGCAGATCGACCTGAAGGGGATGTGTTTGAAGCTGGTTCGCAAGCGGCTGCCAGCCTGGAGTGTCGTCGCCTGCGAGCGGACTGGAATGAACATCCACTCCGGCGAGAGTCACGAACAGATGGGTAACAAAGGGACGTTCCATTGCAAAAGCGGTGATGCCCGGCCCGGATGAGCCCCCGGGAGCCGCGCCAATCTCCAGATGCACGATTCCGTTGGCCGTGCTGAGCGTGCAGGAGGGCGGCGAACTGCCGGTTTTCACCGCGACGGTGCTGCCGCTCGGGGCGTTCAGCGTGCCGGTGATGCAGGTGTTGTTGCACGCGGCCGCGCAGAGCAGGCCAGCAGTCAGGCAAAACAAAGTGGACGACACCCGCGAGAGCCGATGGTAGGCTAGCCAGCCCATTTGAGGAACACCGGCGAGAATTATCGTCCGCGGTCCCAAGCAGGTCAAGCTGGCCGCGCGGGCAGATGAGATGAGGCAAGGGATCAGAGAGATGGTCAGCGTAGCCGTGCTGCTGATCGCGGCAGAGGCGGCGACGGCAGCCGCGGCGCCCGCGGAGAAGGCGCAGCAGGCGATGCCGCCGACGCAGGCGGAGCTGGCTGCGACCACCGAGCGCGGCAAGCTGCTCTACGAATACGACCAGGCGGCGTGGCACGCCTCGGATGCAGTGCAAATGGCGAACCCGAAAAACGTCGAGGGGCAGCGGTACATCGCCAAGAAGGAAAACGGAAGGTGGCGCGTCGTTTTCGGAAAATTGAACCAGAATCTCAGCCGCTTCGCGATCGCCTACGAGGCGGAGCAGCAAGCGCAGCCGCGCGAGTTTGCCGTCCAAAAGGAACCGGATGAGCTGCAAGACGACGGATTCTTTCTTTGTGCCGCGCGGGCGATCAACCTAGCGATGAAGGATTTCGGCGCCGCGAGCCGGCCCTACAACGTGGCGGTGGTACCGGCGCCGGCGGAGCAATGGTACGTGTACTTGTATCCCGCGCAGACCAAGGCGCGCGTGTATCCGTTGGGAGGGGACGCGCGCTACCTGGTGAGCGCGGACGGCTTGAAGATTCTGGAAAAGCGGCAGATGCATAAGAGCATCTTGGAAACCGGGCCACTGCCTGGGAAGAAGACAGTTGGCGGTTTTCACGCGCATATCCTGAGTGATGTGCCGGAAGACACCGACGTGTTTCACGTGCTGACGCAGGATCCGCCAGTCCCCGAGTTCGTGGCGACCGAGCACTTCACGTACCAGGTGAAAACGGACGGAACGATTCAGCTCGAAAAGGAAATGAAACGAAAAAGGAAATAGAGGCCTAGCGCCAGTTGAGGATACCTCTGACCGTGATTCCGAGCGAAGCGAGGAATCCCTCTTGCCGCTAAAGAAAAAGAGAGATTCCTCGTCGCGCGCTTGCCGCATGCAGGCCTTACTCCTCGGAATGACAGGACTAGCCGAGTTCTTAACGAGCTGCGATCAGCAGCCCTTAAACGAGACGAACTCTCCCAGCTTGAAAGGAAGCGTCGGAGTGAACGGCTCGAAGGCAAACGACCTCGAAACGTCGAAGCCGGCGGCTTTGGCGGCGTTGATGTCGGCAAAGGGCGTAAGCGCCTGGACTGCCTGTTCGATCTTCGACCAGCAGAGCGTGCGCTCGTAGCCGTTATTGTTGGGCGGATCGACGCTTTCCGCAACGCCCTGAATGCCGGTGACGGTTTCAATGGGGCCGCCGTCCTGCGTGGCGACGCCGGGCGCCACGACGCGCGCGAGCGTGCGGTGGTCGCTCTCGATGCCCATGATGCGCGCCGCAGTGACGCGCAAATCCGGGGTGCTGAAATGGCGCACGCCAACGAGATACGCTGCGATGAACGCATCTTCCAGTGTGACCAGGACATTCAAAGTCGTCTGCGCGTCCGCGAACATGTTCGGCGGGTAGAAGAACGACTTGAACGGTGACGGCGTCTCGGTGACCGACTGCTCCAGCAAGTAGTGAGACATCTCTTCCTGCCGTGCGGCTTGCAGATAACCCTGATCGTCGCTTGCCAAGCGGCCGAAGAATGGCGCGTTCTCGATGATGTTTGTGTAAGTCGTGACGGCCAGGGCTTCGGCGATTTCCGCGGCGATGAGGATTTCGCGGTCCTCGTGCCGTAGTTCGCCTGCTTCGTGCTCGGCTTCATGCGTCGCGCCGGCGCGAGAAGAACTTGCAGACGCAATCTCGAGGAGGCTGCCAAAGGCGACTGCGCCTGTGGCTCCTGCGACGGAAGCTTTTTTCAGAAACGACCGGCGATCCAATCCTGTTGTCTGCTGAGCGGAAGAATTACTCTCTGTCTTCGCTGTAGTATTGCTCATGTGCTTTCTCCGTGATTTGGCGCAAAAAGAACGCCCGCCCAAAATTGTCCGTCTCTTGGAGCAGAATCCGCCTTTTTCGCCGTTTGAAGTAGGAAGCCGGCCCGGCAGGAACGTTGTGCAGCGCCGCCGGTCCAGCAAGTCCCCTTGCTTAGTTACGTGGAAATACGCAAGACGGATGAGGCAGAGCGCATCGCCCGCGCGATCCTACAATTTGGTTTGGGTTGCCGCGAGGTAGCGGGATCAAGGAAATAAATTGGAGTGGAAGGCCAGGGATGCCGGAAGGTGCGCTGCGAAGTAGTAGGGGTCATGGCGGCCAGCGTAGAGATGGAATTCGTGGGGGATTTTGCGGGTGGTTAAGATTTTGTCGAGTGCGGTTGCGCCGGTTTCGAAGCCGTAGTCGTCCTGGTCGCCGCAGTCGAAATAGATTTTCAGGCGGGAGAGACTCACGGAGCGCGCTAGCACGAGGGGGCTGTTAGCGTTCCAGAAGGCAATGTCCGGAGGGCTGCCGAAGACTCCGCCGAGAACGCGCGATCGCGGAGATTTCGGCGCCTCGAGGAACGCCGGAAGTTTCTCGATGAGCGCGGCGCTGTGAGCGCTGACGGCACCGAAAAGCTGCGGATGGCGGAACGCGAGGTGAAGCGCGCCGTAGCCTCCCATGGACACGCCGGAAATCGCTCTATTAGCGCGTCCCGGCGAGACGCGATACTTTTTCTCGATGAAGGGAAAGAATTCCTGAAGCAGGAAATCCTCGTAGCGAACCTTTTCATCCTTTGAGTTGATGTAGAAGCTGGCGCCGCCTGCGGGCGTGGCGATCAGGAAGTCCTTCAATTCGCCGCGGTCGCGCAAATCTTCGATGAGATTCCACAAGCCGGAATGAACAAAAAACTGCTCGTTGTCGCCGAGCCCGTGGAGCGCATAGAGGACGGGGAAATGTTTCGTCTTGTCAGCATCGAAAGAGGCGGGAAGCACAACGCAGTAAGGGACGCTTCGGGCCAGGATTTTGCTGGGGACGGAATTGCATTCAACGCGACCGGAGGCGAAGGAAGAAGGGACGCAAGAGAAATAAAGGATGAAGAGAGTAGCGAGTGACATGTGGCGAGTGGCGAGAGAAGTCACAGAACCATCTTACTCGTAGCGCAGGGCTTGGACGGGATCGAGGCGGGCGGCGCGCGAAGCGGGATACAAGCCAGCGACGAGGCTGACAGCAATCGCAAAGCCAATGCCGCCAAGAACGAGCCACCAGGGGACGGCGGAAATGTCTACGCCGGGAAGATTCTGGCGATGCAGATAGATATTGGTGCCAAGAGTGAGGGTGCGGCCGATCAGCCAGCCGAGGAACGTTCCGAGAATGCCGCCGAGGAGCCCCATCACGCCAGCCTCGACGAAGAAAAGTTGCTTCACGTCGCCGTCGGCGGCGCCGAGCGCCTTCAAAACGCCAATCTCGCGGCGGCGCTCGAGAATGGCCATGACCAGCGTGTTGATGATGCCAAGCGTAGCGACGGCGAGAGCCAGGCTGCCAAAGATCCCGAGGAGCAGATCGAACACGGAGAAAAAGATACGCAGGCTCTTGGAGGCGTCAAGGAGAGAAAAAGCGCTGAAGCCCAGGTCCTTGATCTTGGCTTCGGCGGCTTCCACCAGCGAGGGGTTTTTCATGCGCACAGTGAGGCTGGCGTAAGAAGGCTTGTCATTCGAAGAGTCGCGAAGAATATCGCGGAGATCGTTGACCTGTGCGGCGCGAAGCGTTTCAGCAACCGAGAGAGGAATGAGCAGGCGGCCGCTGCCAAAGCCACCGAAACCAGAAGCAGGCTCGGTTTCGACAACCCCAATGATGCGAAGGTGCTTCTCCTTGGGGACCACGGAAAACCCGCCTGAACCCTGCGCAGGATCGGCGGAAGCGGAAGGAAGCGACTGGCGTTCCGCGTAACGAAGAATCAAGTCTTTGCCAATCAGCGAAGTGGTTTGCGGATTCAGTTCCTTTGCGAATTCCACTTGGAGGATGGCCTCGTCTGCGTTCGGCGAAGAGAAGAAATTGCCTGTCATTCCGTCGAACGCGCCGCTGGCTTTCGACGATTGCGGCATGCCCGCAACGAAGGTGGCGAAGGGCTTTCCGTCAAAGCGCACCTCAGTGAAAAAGCGGATTTGCGGATAGACCTCGGTCACGTTGGGCAGGTGCGAGATTTCCGCGCGAGCGTCTTCATCGAGCGGGCGGGATTTCGCGGCCGGTGCACGCGTTGCGGGAGGTCCCGCGCCCGGCCCGCGAAGATTGGTCTTTGGCGTAACGAAAATGGAGTCAAACAGACCGCTCTTGGCGAGCCGGCTGGTGGCCAGTTGCTGGAGCCCGACACCCAGAGAAAGCATGGCCACCAGTGAGGCGACGCCGACGGCAACACCAAGCGTGGTGAGCGAATTGCGCAACACGGATTCGCGAAGGTTGCGGAAAGCGAGGTCGCTGAGGTCGCGGAACTTCATCGCGCGGCTCCGTTCGAAAGAAGCTTGCCGTCACCCATAACCGCCAGCCGGTCGGCGAAGCGCTCGGCGAGCGGACGCTCGTGCGTGACCATGACAATGGTCATGCCCGGATTCTTCTGGATTTCGCGGAGCAGCGCGAGAATCGATTCGCCGGTGGAGCTGTCAAGATTGCCGGTGGGCTCGTCGGCGAGAAGAATTTTCGGGAGATTGACGAGCGCGCGAGCGATGGCCGTGCGCTGCTGCTCGCCGCCGGAAAGTTCGCTGGGGCGATGGCTGGCGCGTTTGTCGAGCCCGACGCGCGTAAGGGCTTCGCGGACGCGCGCGCCGCGCTCGGAGCGGTCGACTTCGGCAAGGCGCAGCGGCAGCTCGACGTTTTCTTCGAGCGTCATGCGCGGAAGGAGATTGAAGGATTGAAAGACCATGCCGACCGTTTGGCGGCGGTAGCGGGCGAGTTCGAGTGAGGACATTTTCGAAAGGGCCTGGCCGTTGGCGATGACCGCGCCAGAAGTGGGGCGGTCGAGCCCAGCGATGAGATTGAGAAGCGTGGATTTTCCCGAGCCGGAGCTGCCGAGTAGTGCAAGAAATTCGCCGGGCTGGACAGAAAGAGAAACGTCGTCGACAGCGCGAATCACGGATTCGCCCATGTGGTAGTGCCGGGCGACCCGATCGAGACGGATGGAGGAGGGGAGATCGGCCATGGGATCTGAGGTCCATAGATGATACGACGCCTGGAGGGCGGAAATTTCAGAAAAGTGGAGTGCGAAATGGGGCGCAAGAGATTGTCGCTGGACGCCCTTACCTGTCATCCCGAGCTAGCCTGCCACCGGCAAGCGAAGCGAGGGATCTGCTTTTCGGAGAGCCCGGAAGAAAAGTCAGCACGTGGGGGCAACAAAGAAATAGAAATCAGGAATAGAATGCAGGCTCAAAAGGAGAGGCCATGAAGAGGATGCGTAATGTGTTAACAGCGGCGATACTACTGTGCCCAGCGAGCGTATGGGCGCAGAAGCCGCCACTGCTGCCGGAGAAAGATGTCGCGGTGCTGGCCAATGAATTGAGCGGTGAGACGGCCAAGCGGAATCTCGAAGGGATTGCGCGGTTTCACCGGCAGCGCGGCTCGCAGGGTTTTCATGCAGCGGCGGAGCTGGTGGCGGAGCGGCTGCGCGCGTACGGACTGAGCGACGTGGCGATTCTGCAGTTCCCAGCTGACGGGAAGATTTTCTATGGGACGCAGCGGTCGAGACCGGCATGGGATGCAGAGGCGGCGTACTTGGACGAGAAAGCGGGCAGCTCGCCAGCTTGCAACAAAGCAATACAGGAGGCTGCCGAAGCCGCGCACAGGGAAGGAAAGGTTGGAGTGTGGATCCAGTGCCTCAATGAGCTGGCGAATTATGAGGCGGAGCCGATTGTGCTGGCAGAAGACAGCGAGAGCGCGGACGTTTTTGGTGCAGAACTAGTGGATGTGGGCGAAGGAACGAAGGAGACCGATTACGCGGGCAAAGACGTGACGGGAAATATTGTGCTGGTGAGCGCGCAGCCGGGAGCAGTGCAGGATTTGGCGGTAGGAAAGTTTGGTGCGGCGGGAATTGTGAGTTATGCGCAGAACCAGAAGACGGCGTGGTGGGGTGAAGACCAAAACCTGATTCGCTGGGGGCACTTGGAGACGTTTTCGCCGAACAAGACATTCGCGTTCATGGTATCGCTGAAGAGCGCCCGGCAATTCAGGGAGCGATTGGCAAAGGGCGAAGAAATCACCCTTTTTGCGGAGGTGAAGGCAGGGCAGCATCCGGGGAATTATGACGTGGTGACGGCGACAATTCCCGGTGCAGATCCTAAGTTAAAAGACGAGGAGATTGCGTTCACTTGCCACCTGGACCATCAGCGGCCAGGTGCCAACGACAATGCGAGCGGATGCGTCACGATTCTGGAAGTGGCCCGAACCCTACAGAAGCTAATTGACGCGAAGCAGCTAGCACGGCCCGCGCGGACGATTCGATTCATTTTTCCCCCGGAGATTGAAGGCACGCTGGCGCTACTGAACGGCAAGCCGGAGTTTGCAAAGCGCATCAAAGCCGTGGTGGCCATGGACATGGTAGGCGGCGGGCCGGAGACGAAAGCCGTGTTCCACGTGACGCGCGGACCGATGAGCCTGCCGAGCTTTGTGCACGATGTGGCCTGGGCGTTCGCGGAGTGGGTGAACGAGGAGTCCTACAAGTTCGCGGCAACGGGGAAAGCAGACTACCCTCTGGTCGCTCCGGAGGGCGGCAGGGAGCCACTGCGCGCCGAGTATTCAGCGTTCACTATGGGAAGCGAACATGAGATGTATCAGGATTCGTCGTTCGGGATTCCCGCTATTTATCTGAATGACTGGCCAGACCGCTACATTCACACGAATTTCGATTCCGCAGCGAATATCGATCCGACCAAGCTGAAGCGCGCCACGTTTATCGGCGCCGCAAGCGGGTATTTCCTTGCAGCGGTGCCGCAGGGTATTCCGATGGCGGAGCTTGAGGCTGGGCAAATAGTTCGATCGAGCGACACCGATCGTAGAGTACGGCAACTTAGCGAACAGGAGGCTCAAAACCTCAACCGAAAGTTCGTGGAGACTGAAGGCCAAATTATGGCGTCGCTTCCTCATTCGGCAGGAAGTCGAATTACGGAAGGTGAAATCAGATTTCAAACGATTCTTCCTCTTAAGATTCTTAACTCTGGGCTTCCGAAAGAAGCGGCCGCTAAGGGGAATGGACTTCTGGTGTTCAAACGAAAGCCAGAGCCAAAAGGGCCGCTAGCAGTGTTCGGGTATGACTATTTTGCTGATCATGCGAAGGCCGCGGGAGTGGTGACGCCGAAGCTGCTAAGTTACGAAGGATTGTGGGGAAGCGGCGAAGAGTACGTGTATGAGGTGTTGAACTTTGCCGATGGAAAGCGCAATACGCAGGAGATTCGCGACGCCGTTTCGGCAGAGTACGGTCCGGTGCCGCTGGAAATGGTCGTCGAGTACTTGAAGGCGCTGGAGAAAATCGGCGTCGTCGAGCAAGTGAATTGAGCTGAACTTGAAGAGGGATTTCTCGCTTCGCTCGAAATGACGGAATTGCAGGTGCGATGAACGCGTGCGGAGAAACGCAGCCCAGTAGGAAAGCTATTCGACCGGCAGGAAAGTGATACAAACAGGCGCGGGAACCTCAACAACCTGACCCGTAAGCGTGAGGCTGCCGATCGAGGGATCAATATTGAAAACCACGATAGAGTTTGATTCCTCGTTGGCAGCGAGAAGAAACTTCCCAGTCGGGTCGATAGCGAAATTTCGGGGCGTTTTTCCCTGCGTCGCAATGTCTGCGACCGGCTTCAGCGTGCCTTTCCGCGGATCGATCGAAAAAACCGCCAGGCTGTCGCGGCCGCGATTCGAGACATAGAGAAATTTTCCGCTGGGATGCACGGCGATCTCCGCCACATCGTTCGCGCCGGAAAAATCTTTTGGCAGCGTGGAGACCGCTTGCAATTCGTGGAGCGTACCTTCCTTGGCATTGTACGAAAATGCCGTCACAGTGGAATTCAGCTCGCTCGCCACGTAGAAAAATTTTCCGCTCGGACTGAATGCGGCATGCCGCGGCCCCGCTCCCGCTTTCAATTTGGCGCCCGAGTTCGACTTGTTCGGCGTGAACGCGCCGTCGGGTAGATGGAACTTGGAAACCAGAACGCGGTCGATTCCCAAATCGGCGGTCAGGAGAAACTGGTTGTCCGGCGAAGTGGCGATCCAGTGTGCGTGCGGCCCTTCCTGGCGCTCTTTGTTCACACTTTGGCCCGTGTGCTTGGCGAATCCCGTGTATTTCCCAAGCTGGCCGCTGTCCTGCACCGGAAAAACTGCGATCGTACCGGAATCGTAATTGGCCACCAAAACGTAGCGCCCGGTCTTATCGAGCGAAATGTGGCACGGTCCCGCTCCTCGCGAAGCCACCTGATTGAGCAGCGTGAGCTTGCCCGTCTTGCGATCAATAGCAAATGCGCTTACGCCGCCGCTTTTCTCGCCGGCGAATTCACCGGTTTCGTTTACCGCGTAAAGATACTTTCCGCTCGGGTGCGCCGCGAGAAACGACGGATTTGGAGTTTCCGCGACAACTCCGAGCGGGCTCAGCTTTCCGGATGTGTCTTCGAACCGGAAGGCGTAGATTCCTTTGCTTTTCGTTTTCTCGGTATACGTCCCGATAAAGGCTAAGTACCGCTTTAGCGCGGGAGGCTTCTGTTTTTGCTCCGCTGGAGGCTTAGCTTTTTCCTGTGCTAGCGCAGAAAAATCAGCCGCTGCGAACACCAACAGTGTTGCGAAGAGTCGGCGAGCGAGAGCTTTAACACTCATACGCGGAGGATTGTAACACCGCTGAAGGCAACCGGTGCTAGCTGACGCCCACAGCCATAGCCAGGCAGAACTATTTCTTTTCTTCTTCGTTTTCTTCTTGGAGAACGGCGGCGGCGGCCACGGAATCTTCGGCGTCGAGGCGCAGCAGTCGCACCCCCTGTGTTGAGCGGCCCGCTTCGCGAATCTCATTCGCGTGCACGCGAATCACTTTTCCGTTTTCCGTGATGATCATCACGTCGGATTCTTCCGTCACCTGCAGCGTCGCGACCACCATTCCGTTGCGGTCCGTGGTCTTCATGTTGACCACGCCCTTGCCGCCGCGCGAAGTGATGCGGTACTCCGCGAGGGCCGTGCGCTTGCCGTAGCCCTTTTCCGCGACCGTGAGCATCAGCGTTGTGAGCGAATCTTTGATCTGCTCGTTTTCCAGTTCCTCGAGATCCTGCGTCGTGGTCTTGTGCTCTTTCGCGATGATCTCAAAATCGGGCTGGACGGCATCCATACTGACGACGTAATCATCCTTGTCGAGGTCCATGCCGTTGACGCCGCCGGCGTTGCGCCCCATGGGCCGCACTTCAGTCTCACGGAAAAGAATCGCCTGGCCTTCGTGGCTCGCCAGGAAAATCATTTGTTTGCCTTCGGTAAGCTTCACGCCAATCAGTTCGTCCTTGGCTTCCAGGTTGATGGCGATGA